>NZ_JBHLZU010000047.1:0-1681 GCF_042429765.1 Allokutzneria oryzae
GAGGACTTAGCTTCCGGGTTCGGAATGGGACCGGGCGTTTCCCCTCCGCCATAACCACCGAAACACTATGGAAATATCAACCACACCAAAACCCAGACCACCACCAGGAACCATCGACCCCCAGCCACCGTCACCAGTGACCCTCAGCCGACCCCTGACGAGATCTCATGTCTTGGCCCCGGGTTGTTCTCCCAGAACCACACAGTGGACGCGTAGCAACTTTGTAGACAAGCCCTCGGCCTATTAGTACCAGTCAACTCCATCCGTTACCGGACTTCCATCTCTGGCCTATCAACCCAGTCATCTACTGGGAGCCTTAACCCCTCAAAGGAGGTGGGATACCTCATCTTGGAACGAGCTTCCCGCTTAGATGCTTTCAGCGGTTATCCCTTCCGAACGTAGCCAACCAGCAATGCCCCTGGCGGAACAACTGGCACACCAGAGGTTCGTCCGTCCCGGTCCTCTCGTACTAGGGACAGCCTTCCTCAAGTATCCAACGCGCGCGGCGGATAGGGACCGAACTGTCTCACGACGTTCTAAACCCAGCTCGCGTGCCGCTTTAATGGGCGAACAGCCCAACCCTTGGGACCTACTCCAGCCCCAGGATGCGACGAGCCGACATCGAGGTGCCAAACCATGCCGTCGATATGGACTCTTGGGCAAGATCAGCCTGTTATCCCCGGGGTACCTTTTAGCCGTTGAGCGACACCGCTTCCACAAGCCAGTGCCGGATCACTAGTCCCGACTTTCGTCCCTGCTCGACCCGTCGGTCTCACAGTCAAGCTCCCTTGTGCACTTACACTCAACACCTGATTGCCAACCAGGCTGAGGGAACCTTTGGGCGCCTCCGTTACCCTTTGGGAGGCAACCGCCCCAGTTAAACTACCCACCAGGCACTGTCCCTGATCCAGATCATGGACCGAGGTTAGACATCCAGTACGACCAGAGTGGTATTTCAACAACGACTCCACACCCACTGGCGTGAATGCTTCACAGTCTCCCACCTATCCTACACAAGCCGAACCAAACACCAATACCAAGCTATAGTAAAGGTCCCGGGGTCTTTCCGTCCTGCCGCGCGTAACGAGCATCTTTACTCGTAGTGCAATTTCGCCGGGCCTGTGGTTGAGACAGCGGAGAAGTCGTTACGCCATTCGTGCAGGTCGGAACTTACCCGACAAGGAATTTCGCTACCTTAGGATGGTTATAGTTACCACCGCCGTTTACTGGCGCTTAAGTTCTCAGCTTCGCCCCGAAGGACTAACCGGTCCCCTTAACGTTCCAGCACCGGGCAGGCGTCAGTCCGTATACATCGTCTTGCGACTTCGCACGGACCTGTGTTTTTAATAAACAGTCGCTTCTCCCTGGTCTCTGCGGCCGTTCAGCCCTAACCCGCAAGGGGTTTCAAGCCACCCGGCCCCCCTTCTCCCGAAGTTACGGGGGCATTTTGCCGAGTTCCTTAACCACAGTTCACCCGATCGCCTCGGTATTCTCTACCTGACCACCTGTGTCGGTTTGGGGTACGGGCCGCATGGACACTCACTAGAGGCTTTTCTCGGCAGCATAGGATCACTCTACTTCGCCTCAATCGGCTACGCATCACGTCTCAACCTATATGCAGCGCGGATTTGCCTACGCCACGGCCTACACGCTTACACCAGTACAACCACTCACTGGCGGA
>NZ_JBHLZU010000030.1:0-75746 GCF_042429765.1 Allokutzneria oryzae
CAACCAGCGCTTCGAAGCCGCCCGCGCGGGCAAGAACGGCCTGCTGCTCCAACCCTGATCGTCACCAAGACCTGGCAGTGGATGCTCCGACAGGCGAAGCTGCACAGGAAGAACCCCGGTCGCCACGGCGACCGGGGTTCTCTTACTTACACCTGACGTAACTTGCGCCGGACGTAACTTACGTCCGATGCATGTGCGGTGACCTGGGAAAACGAAAAGCCCCTAGCTCCCGGTCGGAAGCTAGGGACTCTTCATGTTCCCGAACTGACTGCCGCTCCCACCACGAAGCGGACAAGAATTAGGTTAGCCTAACTTCACTGACCCGGCAAGCCTCTGCTCACTTCCGGGTGAGAACCCGGAGCCGGACCAGCCGCCGCACCGGCAGCTCGATCCCCCCTCTTCGCATCAGCACAGCCCCGCAGACCAGCGCGAACAGCAGCGAGATCGCGCCGCCCAGCAGCACCGGCGAGCGCGGTCCCCACTGTTCGGCGACCCAGCCGAGCACCGGGCTGCCGATCGGGTTCCCGCCCAGGAACACCAGCATGTACAGGCCCATCACCCGGCCCCGCATCTCCGGCGCCACCGAGAGCTGGACGATCGCGTTGGCCACCGTCGTGAAGGTCAGCGCCGCGGCGCCGGTGAGCACGAGCAGCACGCCCATCGACCACGGGTCGGGCATGAAGCCGGTGACGATCTCCAGAGCGCCGAAGGCCGCCGCGCCGCCGATCAGCAGCCGTTGCCTCGGACGCCCCTTGGCGCTGCGCCGCGCCGCCATGACCGCCCCGGAGAGCGTGCCGAGCGCGAGCAGCGTGGACAGCGTGCCGTAGAGGGAGGCGTCGCCGTGGAACTCGTTGCGCGAGATGACCGCCAGCGTCGAGTGGAAGTTCAGGCCGAAGGTGCTGACCCCGAAGGCCAGCACCATGACCACCATCAGGTCGGCTCGTTCCCGCACGTAGCGAAGGCCCTCACGGAGCTGGCCCCGGCCGCGCGGCACCGGCTTGGAGCGGTGCAGCTCCGCCGCGTTCATCAGCGCGATACCGGTGATCACGCCCGCGAAGCTGGCCCCGTTGACCAGGAACACCCAGCCCGTGCCGATCCAGTTGATCATCACGCCGGCGATGGCGGGGCCGACGATGCGGGCCGTGTTGAAGGTCATCGAGTTCAGCGCGACGGCATTGGTGACCTGCGCCTTGCCGACCATCTCCACCGCGAAGGACTGCCGGACGGGCGTCTCCACCGCGGAGAACGCGCCCAGGACCAGGCAGAGCAGGTAGACGTGCCACAGCTGCACGACCCCGGTGACGTCGAGCAGGCCGAGGGTGATCCCGCACAGTCCGAGCGCGCCCTGGAGCACCATGAGGAACTTGCGCTTGTCGAGCCGGTCCGCGAGCACACCCGCCCACAGCGAGAGCAGCAGCGTCGGCAGGAACTGGAGCGCGACCGCGACACCGAGCGCGACCGGGCTGCCGTCGGAGAGCTGGAGCACCAGCCAGTCCTGGGCGACGCGCTGCATCCACACGCCGATCAGCGAGACGACCTGGCCGGAGGCGTAGAGGCGGTAGTTCCGGATCCTCAGCGAGGAGAACATGCCCCGGACGCGCGGTTTCTCCTCCGGCTGCCCCGAGGGCAATCGTTTGTCCACTGTGGATGAACAACGTCTGGCACCGGAGCTGGTGGGTGTGCCGACCGGCGGGGAGTGGTTGTTGTCGAGCGACTTCTGAGCTCTGGTGTTCCCCGCGTATGTCGGCACTTCGTTACTGCCCCGCCATTCTGTCTATGATCTCCGCCGCGCGGGAGAGGACCTCCCGCTCCGACTCGTCCAGCTCCGCGAGCCGCTTGTCCAGCCACCGTTCCCGCGCGCAGACCTCGGCCTTGATGAAGGTCCTGCCCGCCTCGGTCAGGTCGACGATCGCCTGTCTGCCGTCGGTGGGGTGCGGCGTGCGCGTCGCGTACCCGTGTTCCTCCAGCGCCGCGATGACCCTCGTCATGGACGGGGGCTGGACCCCCTCCTTGGCCGCGAGCTCACCCGGTGTCAACGGCCCGCCCTTGTGCAGGCTGGACAGCGCGGAGAGCTGGGTCAGCGACACCGAGGAGTCGCTGCGCTGGGCGCGGAGCCTGCGGTTGAGCCGGACTACGGACAGCCGCAAGCGGCTGGCCAGGTTGGGCTCACCCGGTTCAGACTCCGACATGTCCTTAGCATACCTCACTATTTCGCGACCACGGTCGCGACAGGCCGTCTACCCGATCACACGGGGCAGGTCCCGCCCACGTAGCAGCGCAGCGGCGGCTCCGTCTCGGTCGCCGGGGCGCCGACGACCCCGAAGAGCTCGCTCGGCCGGGCCAGCGGCAGGCTGGTGGCCATCGCGACGAGATCGGCGCCGGGCAGCGCGCGCTCCGCGCAGAGGAACGGCGACACCCGGCGCGGGTCGGCGGGACCCATGTGTTCGAGTGCGTCCACGGTGAGCGCGTACCCGACCGCGTCGGCCAGCAGCGTGAGGTGGCCGGTGTGGCGGAGCGGGCAGAAGACCTGGGTCGCGATGTTGCTGGACTCCGTCAGCAGGCTCGCGGTCGGCTGCGGTGTGACGACCTCGTCGAAGAGCGTGTGGATCGAGGTGTAGGACGGCCCGGGTGGCAACTGGCCGAGGTTCGCCGCGCGGACCAGCTGGGACTCCGGGCTGAGCTGGCGGACCGCCGGCTGGCACAGCGGACTGCGGACGCAGTGCTCCGCCGCCGCCCGCGAACCCCGGAACGGCACGCCCAGCCCGACCACGTCGTCCACTGTGGACCGGATGTCCGGCCAGAAGCGCAACGCCCACAGGGTGAGCACGCCGCCCTGGTCGTATGCGACGACGGAGACCTTGTTGCCGCTGCGCTTGGCGACCGAACGGATCGAGTGCACCACGTACTCCGCGGCGTCCTGCATGTCGTCCATGCCCTTGCCCGGCAGGTCGATCGAGCAGACCGGGCGGTTCAACGAGGCCAGCGCCCGGCGGTAGCCCCAGTCCCAGGTCTCCGCCGCGCTCAGCCCGGTGCCGTGCACGAGCAGGACCGGCTTGGCCGTCCCGGAGTCGTCCACGTCGCTGGTGCACGACAGCGCGCTGTCCATGGCCGAGACCGGGGCGTGCAGCACTGGGCCGGTGGGCGGCGGCTGCGGCACGGCCTCCGCGGGCAGGGAGAACGTCGCGATCACCGCGGCACAGGGCAGGAGCCGCCAGAGCTTGTTGATCCCCACGGCTTCCGAGGCTAAGCGAGTCACCGGGAGGCGGCTCTGCACGAACCGGTGGTTCTCCCCGCCCGGTGACTGCGCTACGTGGTCAGATCCCCAGCGCCTCGCGCAGCGGGCCCACCGCGAAGTACGCGATGAAGGCGACCGAGACCACCCACATCAGCGGGTGCACCTTGCGCGCCTTGCCGGTCACCGTCTGGAGCAGCACGTAGCTGATGAAGCCCGCGCCGATGCCGTTGGCGATCGAGTACGTGAACGGCATGACCACGATCGTCAGGAACGCGGGAAGCGCGACCGTGAAGTCGGAGAAGTCGATCTCCCTGACCTGGCCGACCATCAACGCCCCGACGATCACCAGCGCGGGCGCTGCGGCCTCGACCGGAACGACCTCGTAGAGCGGGGTGAAGAACATGGCGGCCAGGAACAGCAGGCCGCTGACAACGTTTGCCAGGCCGGTGCGCGCGCCCTCCGCGATGCCCGCGGCCGACTCGATGAAGACGGTGTTCGACGAGGAGGAGGCCACGCCACCGGCGACCGCGCTCACGCCGTCGATGAACAGCGCCTTGCCGGTGTTGGGCAGCTGACCGTCCTTGTCGAGCAGGTCGCCCTCCTTGGCCAGGCCGGTCATCGTGCCGATGGTGTCGAAGAAGTCGGTCAGCACCAGGGTGAAGACCAGCAGTGCCACGGTGATCGCGGGCAGCCGCCACCACGCGCCGAAGGAGAAGTCGCCGACCAGCGACAGGTCCGGCAGGCCGAAGACGTGCTCGGGAAGGCCCGGGTAGCCGAGGCTCCAGCCCTTCGGGTCGGTGCCCTTCGACGGACCGGCTTTGAAGACCGCCTCGACGACCATCGCCACCGCGGTGCTGCCGAGCACGCCGATCAGGATCGCCCCGCGCACCTTGCGCGCCACGAGAACACCGGTGAGCAGCAAGCCGAACACGAAGACGAAGGTCGGCCACGAGGCGATCGAGCCGTTGATGCCGAGTCCGACCGGGACGGTGGTCTTCGCGTCATCCGGGATGCGGCGCACGAACCCGGCGTCGACGAACCCGATCAGGCAGATGAACAGGCCGATGCCCACGGCGATCGCCGCCTTGAGCTCCGGCGGGACCGAGTTGAACACCGCGGTGCGGAAGCCCGTCGCGACCAGGACCAGCACCACGATGCCGTTGACCACGACCAGGCCCATCGCCTCCGGCCAGGTCATCTGCGGCGCGAGGGTGACCGCGACCAGGCTGTTGATGCCCAGCCCGGTGGCGATGGCGAACGGGTAGTTCGCGATCAGTCCGAAGAGGATGGTCATCACACCGGCGACGAGCGCGGTCACCGCGGCGACCTGCGGCACGGGCAGGATGTCGCCGAGCAGGTCGCGCTTGGCGCCCGGGTCGTCCGGGTCGAAGCTGCCCAGGATCAGCGGGTTCAGCACCACGATGTAGGCCATGGTCACGAAGGTGACCAGCCCGCCTCGGACCTCCCTGCCCACGGTCGAGCCACGCTCGGTGATCTTGAAGTAGCGGTCCAGCGCCGAAGGCCGCGTGCTCGTGCTCATCTGTTCTCCCTGCCCTGCCCGGCCACGATGTTTCTGGCCGCGGTGTTTCGGCCGGTAGCCTCCCTGATGTGGCGGAGATGAGCGAACGCGGCCCGGTTACGAGTGCGGAAACTCCCGCACCCGCTCCCCCGCCGCTGCCCCGAGCCCTTGCCGACCCGGTCCCGCTGATCGCGACGGGCACGGCCCTGTGGTTCGTGGCCTTCGCGGTGCTGCTGGTGCTGCGCACGGCCTTCGACACCGGCGACTGGGTGTGGGTCTGGACCACCCTGTGCGGCGGCCTGCTCGGACTGATCGGCTGGTCGATCATCATGTGGCAGCGCCGCGCCGCCCGCCGAGGCGCCCGAGGCGCCCAGCGGGGCGACGGCCTCTGACCCGATCCCGTTCGGGGCGTTCCGCTACGCCAGGTGGGTGGTGGCGGCGGGGGCGGCCAGCAGTGCGGAGAGCTCGTGGCGCCGCGACCAGTGGCCGAGGACGTGGGCCAACGCCCTTGCCAGGCCGGACGGGTCGTGGGTGGTGTGCAGGCGGCCCGCGTCGTCGCGCCACCACGTGGTCTCGTGCTCCTCGCCGCGCACCCGGACCACCAGGGTGTCGTGCACGAGCACCTCGCCGTCCGGGAACGGGACGCCGATCAGGTCGCACGCCTCCACCAGGCCGTCCAGGTCCGCCCACGCCGTCGCTGTGCCCGTGCTGACGACCTCCGCCTGCGCGTACTCCGAGGCCAGCGGGAGGTCGAGCAGGTCCGCGAGCACCTCCGGGGCGCCGCCGCCGACCAGGGTGCCCTCGTCCAGCACCGGCAGCAGCCAGGCTCCGTCGAGCACCACCGCGTCCTCGGTCGAGACCACCTCGCCGGTGAGCGCGCGCACGAAATCCGGAACGTCCACATCGGACGGTTCGAGCAGCCCGTCCGCCACCGCGTCCGCCAGAACCGCGTGCGCGCGCAGCATCGTGCCGTCGCGGACGAAGCGGTCCTCATCGCCCAGGCGGGCCAACAGGTCCTCGGCGTCGAAGGCGTCGTCGACCGAGAGGCCCGAGCGCACGCCGAGCATGACAAGCAGCTCCTCGGACAGCTCCTCGGTGGGCACGACCTCGTACAGCCCCGCGAGGTCGTCGGCGTCCGGGAGCCGCCAGTGCGTCGGCGGCAGACCGTCGAGCAGGGCGTAGCGGGCCAGCCACCAGCCGGTGTAGCCGTCGCGCTGGTTGAGCGCGCGCCAGGTCTCCGGATCGGCCGCGAGCAGCTTCAGCGCCGCGGGCCAGGCGTCGTCGGCGACCAGGTCGAGATCGCGGACCGCGCGCAGCTCGGCGGGCGGGTTGGCGTCGCCGTCGATCTCCTCCCACCACGCCGACTCGTCGGCAAGGCGGTGGTTCGGCCCCGTCGGGGCGGAGTCGACCAGCACGGTGAAGCCGTCGAGCACGCCGACCGCGCTGAGCGTGTCGGCCGACCACGCCCGCGCCAGGTCCTCGGCGAGCACGCCGAGCGGCGCGTCCTCCTCGAAGATGTCCAGCAGCGGGGAGGTCGGCAGCAGCAGCTCGTCGGCGCGGCGGACCTCGCCGTCGGAGTCGCGCAGCGCCAGGGCGCCCAGCCAGTCGCGGGGACCGGCCCGGTCGACCAGCCGCAGCACGGCGTCGGCGAGCTCGGTGACGTCGAGCCCGGCCTCCGCGTCGGCGACGCTGCGTTCCACCGACGCCTGGAGCTCCGGCGCGTCCAGCAGCTCCTCCGCCCCTGCCCTGCCCGCGCCGAGGCGTTCCAGCAGCGGGTGCACGGCGTCGGGGTGCACGAGGCGGAGCCCAAGCGCGTCCACTGTAGACAGATCGGTGTCCAGCACGAGGGTGCCGCGCGGGCCGATCGAGGTGCGGCCGTCGGTCAGCGGGACGGGCAGCGCGCCGAGCTCCTCGCTCGCCCTCGGGTCGGCCTCCAGCAACGCGTGGACCGCGTCGTAGAGCCGACGCCACCAGCCAGGGGCGCGGTCGAGCCCGGTGACCGCCTCGACCAGCTCGGTGAGCCGGACGCGCGGGACACCGAGGGCCTGCAACGCCTTGGCGTGCGCGGACTCCGCGAACTCCGCCGGGAGCAGGTCGGGAAGGACGTCGGCGAGCAGCTCGGCCAGCTCGGCGGAGGGCCGGTCCAGCACTCGTGCCCGCGACGGCGCGATCTCGTCCTCGCCGACCGTGGTCAGCCAGCGCACCGAGCCGAGCGCGTCGAGCACCGCCTCGCGCAGCTTTCCGTCCACATCGGACAGAGGGAACTCCGGGAGCGGCACCAGGGCGGTGCGGTGCTCCAGCGGCAGCGTCAGAACCAGGTCCGGGTAGCACCGCGCGGCGGCGGCGAGCACGGCGTCGGTCGCCGGTCCCGCCATCAGCCTGCGGCGCGAGGGCTCCACCGGCAGCGTCGCCAGCAGCCGGGCGGGCAGCGACAGCCGCTCGTCGGTCGGCGTCGGGGTGTGCAGGACGTCCTGGGCGAGCGGGGCGGGAACGCCGTCCGCGTCGAGCTGGACCGCCCAGCAGACCGTCCACTCAGGACGGAGGCGGGCCTCGGCGCCGAGGCCGTGCAGGTCGTCCTCGCCCAGCCTGCCGTCGGTGCGGTGGACGTGCCAGGCCGTGCTGCCGCTGTCGCCGTGCACGCGGAGGTTGCCGTCCGGCAGGTCCTCGCGGCGCCACGTCCTGCCGTCGATCTCCACCTCGGTCAGCCCTGGCAGCGCGAGCAGCAGGTCCTCGGCCTCGGCGGCGAAGCCCTTGATCAGGTCGTCGGCGTCGATGTCGGCGCGCAGGGGCAGCCGGACCTCGGTGGCGAAGCCGTCGGGGACTCCCGGCTCGTCGGCGGCGACCGGCCAGACCAGGCGCAGCACCGGGACCGCGCCGCCGCGCTCGGCGAGGGCCTCGACCACCGTGGGCAGGTCGGCACTCGCCTCGCGGGTGTGGTCGGCGGAGAACGCGATGCCGCCGGTGGTCGAGACGACCCTGGGCTCGTCGGTCACCGCGAGCACGGCGGAGAAGCCCACGCCGAACCGGCCGACCCGGCTGGCGTCGCGCTTGGGTGAGGCGCGCAGCGAGGCCAGCGCCGCGACACCGGAGGCGCTCAATGGCTCCCCGGTGTTCGCCGCGCGCAGCTCGTTGTCCACGACGGACAGCCGGAGCCTGCCACCGGCGCCCGCGGCGTCCGCCGCGTTCTGCGCCAGCTCGACGAGCAGCCGATCGCGGTAGCCGCCGAAGCGCAGGTCCTCCTCGGCGTTGGCGTCCTCACGGAACCGCGTCGGCGAGGCGCGCCAGGCATCCAGCACCGCCTGCCGCAGCGCGGCGGTGCCGAACGGGTCGGTGCTCACGAGCCCGCTGCGGGCGAGGTCTCGGCCGCGTCCTCGGCGGCCGGAGTCTCGGGAGTCCCAGCGGCTGCCTCAGCGACCGGTTCGGTGTCGGCGTCGGCCGCCGCTCCGGGTGTCTCGGATGCTTCGGCGGTGACCTCGGCAGGGGCGTCGGCGGGTGCCTCGGTCGAGGGCTGGGAACCGCCGCGCGGGGTGTGGTCGATCTCCAGCACGGCGTCGTCGTAGACGACCTCGGAGATCGGCACGATCGAGCTGGTGTCGACCTCGGCCTCGGAGTGCGCGCCGCAGCCGTACTCCACGTGCACGACGCGGCCGTCCGCCGGGGCCAGCTCGTTGGCGCAGACGCCGAACGCCGCGCGCAGCGAACCCGCGATCTGCAGGAAGAAGCCGCAGTTGCCGCAGTTGCCCGGGGCGGCCTTGGCCATGTCGCTGCGCGGGCCGAAGTCGCTGTGGTGCCAGCGCTCGGCGGCGTCGAGCCTGCCCTCGCGGGAGAGCACGCGCGGGCGGCCGAGGCCGATCTCGTAGGCGACCTCCTGCTCCCCGGGGTCGTCGCTGAGCAGGTAGCCGGGGGCCAGGCGCGGGTCCTCGGGGTCCGTCGGCAGCAGGTCGCCGGGGCCGAGGTCGCCAGCGCGGACGCGCTGGCTCCACGGCACCCACTCGGGGGCGACCAGGGAGGACGGGCCGGGCAGCAGCACGACCTCGCTGACGGTGACCGGCTCGCCGGGACCGGCGACCGCGACGGTCACCGCCCAGCGCCAGCCGCCGTAGCCGGGGTGCGCCGCCTCGAACAGGTGGGTCGCGGTGACGTCGTCCTCGGCCTCGACACCGACGTGCTGGCCGATGTCGCCGCCGGCCTCCTCGATGGCCGCGCTCCTGGCCAGTTCGAGCGCTTCGACCAGGACGGCGGCGGGCTGCGTGGCCGCCGCGTCGTCGGTGTCCGCCGAATGCTGGCTGGCAGGAGAGGAGGTGGGCGTCACGGTTGACGATTGTGCCGCATGTCCGCAGAGCCCTCTTCAGGCATGCCAGGCTGACCGGATGGGACGCGGAGCTTGGCGCGCCTGCGCGGCCGTCGCGGTGGTGGTCGTCGCGGTCGGCGCGGTGTGGCTGACCGAGGGTGACGCCCCGGGTGACGGTGTCGAACCGCAACGCATGCGGGTGGAGGTGCTCGGCACGATCCCGCACGACACGGCGGCCTGGACACAGGGCCTTGAGCTGCGGGAAGGCGTGCTCTACGAGGGCACCGGCCTTGCTGGGCAGTCCAGCGTGCGCGAGCTCGACCCGGCGACCGGCGAGGTCCGGCGCCAGGTGCCGGTGGCGGGCGAGCTCTTCGGCGAGGGCGTGACGGTCAGCGGCGAGCGGCTGTGGCAGCTCACCTGGAAGGACGGCGTCGCGATCGAGCGCGACCGCGGCGACCTGCGGGAGCTGCGGCGGGTCGGCTACTCCGGCGAGGGCTGGGGGCTGTGCCTGGACGGCACGCGGCTGGTGATGAGCGACGGCAGCTCCGAGCTGACGCTGCGCGACCCCGCCACCTTCGCCGAGCTGGGCCGGGTCCAGGTCCGGCGGGCGGGGCTGGCCGTCCGGGAGATCAACGAGCTGGAGTGCGCCGGTGGCGCGGTCTGGGCGAACCTGTGGAAACGGGACGAGATCGTGCGGATCGACCTGGCCACCGGTGCGGTCACCGCTACCGTGGACGCGTCCGGCCTGCTCAGCCAGGGTGAGCGGGCGACGGCGGACGTGCTCAACGGCATCGCCGCCGTTCCGGGCACCGACGAGTTCCTGATCACCGGGAAGCTCTGGCCGAAGATCTTCCGAGTGCGCTTCGTGCCGGTGGGATAACACGAGGTCAGGACTGAGACACAATGAACGTGATGTGCGGCAGGATGAAGACGTGACTGGTACCGGTGCAGGCCGTGGCCGCCCGGGATGGGGCGGCGGCAACCGCAAGCGGCGCAAGGAGGCGCAGGAGCTGCACGCCTCCGGCGATGGACGCCCCGAGCGGCCGACGCGGAAGCAGCCGCGCGAGGACGAGCGCCGGGCCTACCCGTGGGACGAGGACCCGGACTACCAGCCCCGCCCGCGCCGCCAGCGCACCGAGCCGGACACGCAGTACGAGTCGATCTACTACCCGCCGGACAGCTACCCGCAGCAGCCGCCACGGGTGCGCGAGCGCTACAACTCCGACGGCTACCCCGAGCCGGTCCGCGACTCCGAGCGGTACCCGGAGCAGCACTCCCGGCTGGCCCCGCCGCCGGAGCACGGTCCAGGCGGGCCGAAGCTGCCGAAGAAGATCACCGTCAGCCGCGTCGCGGTCTACCGCACCCGTCAGCTCGGCCAGCAGGCCGTGCAGGCGTTTCGGCGCGGGGTGCACGCCGACGGCGCCGACAAGTCCGGGCTGGCCGCGCTGACCTACGCGGTGATGATGAACTTCGCGCTGGACGCGGCGATCGCGGTCGCGCTGGCCAACACGCTGTTCTTCTCCGCGGCCAAGGGCGAGAGCCAGGGCAAGGTCGCGCTCTACCTGCTGATCACCGTCGCCCCGTTCGCGCTGGTCGCACCGGTCGTAGGACCGCTGCTGGACAAGCTGCAGCGGGGGCGGCGGCTGGCGCTGGCCACCTCCTTCGCCGGTCGCGCCGTGCTGGTCATGGTGATGGCCACGAACTTCGACACCTGGGGGCTGTACCCGGCGGCGCTCGGCGCGATGGTGCTGTCCCAGTCCTTCGGTGTGCTCAAGGCCGCGGTCACCCCGCGCGTGCTGCCACCGGAGATCTCGCTGGTGAAGTCCAACTCGCGGATGGCCGTGTTCGGCCTGGGCGCGAGCGTGGTCTTCGGCGGCGTCGCCGGCGCGTTGGGCCAGCTCATCCACGAGTCGGCCGCGCTGTGGTTCGCCGCGGTGATCTGCGTGATCGGCGTGTGGCGCTGCCTGCGCATCCCGTCCTGGGTGGAGGTCACCGAGGGCGAGGTGCCCGCGTCGCTGAGCGCCAAGGCGGACAGGCGCGAGGGCAAGCCGAAGCGCGCGCCCATGGGCCGCAACCTGCTCGTCGGCCTGTGGGGCGCGGGCTCCATCCGCGTGCTGACCGGCTTCCTGACCCTGTTCGCGGCGTTCGTGATCAAGGCGCAGACCGAGGGCGAGCCGATGCTCCAGCTGATGCTGCTGGGCGTGATCGGCGCGGCGGCCGGCGTCGGCACCTTCCTCGGCAACGCCATCGGCGCCCGCCTGCAGCTGGACAAGCCGGACATGGTGGTGATCGGCTGCCTGAGCAGCGCGCTCGCCTCCGTGGTGTTCGCGGCGCTGATGGAGGGCCTGGTCACCGCGGCCATCGTCGGCCTGATGGGCTCGACCGCATCCGCGCTGGCCAAGGCGTGCCTGGACGGGGCGATCCAGACCGACATGCCGGACGAGTCCCGGGCGTCGGCGTTCGGCCGCTCGGAGACCATCCTCCAGCTGGCGTGGGTCTTCGGCGGCGTGCTCGGCCTGCTGCTGCCGCCGGTCTACTGGCTCGGCTTCACGGTGGTCGCGGGCGTGCTGGCCCTCGGGCTGGTGCAGACCGTGCTGACCCACCGGGGCACCTCGCTGATCCCCGGCTTCGGCGGCGACCGCCCGCTGCGGGCCAACAGCGAGGACCCGACCAAGCCAACCACCGCCCCGGTGACCAGGCAGGACGGCTGGTCTCCCGGCTGGCCGGGCTCGCAGGCACCTGCCGCGTCGACGCCCATGGATCCACCACCGCCGCGCTCCCCGTAGGTTTGACGCGTGCGTCGAGGACTCGCCCTACTGCTCGCTGCCGCCGGTGCCACGCTCGCCGGTTGCGCCGCGCCCACCCCGCCGAACGTGACCTTCTACGCGGCGGGCAAGACCGCGGTGACCGGTCCCGCCCAGCACTGCGACGTGCTGGTGGAGAACTGCACGGCCGACACCGAGGCGCACGCGGTCCTGCGCGTGCCACCCGGCAAGCCGCTGCAGATCTCGGTGGACAGCCACATCGGCGAGACCCCGTGGCAGGTCGTCTTCCGCTACCGCGACGCGGCGGGCACGCCGATCGAGGGCCGCAGCGCGGTGTTCTTCGGGGAGTCCCAGCGACTGGCGTACACGCTGCGCCTGCCCACCGACACCGCACAGCTGGAGACCGTGGAGATCCAGCAGTTCGGCGGCGTCCTGGCCGCGCGCCAGGACGGCGGCGTCGACTTCGTCACCCGGGGGACCTGGGTGCTCTCCGTCGACGACCGCCGCTGAGGACCGGGGCCTAGTTCGGGTCGAGCTCGCGGGCGACCGCCCGGACGACCTCGGCGACCACCTTGCTGATCTTGCGGTCCGGGTAGCGGTTGCGCTGCAGCTCCGGCTGGACCTTCATCTCCAGCAGCTTGATCATGTCCTCGACCAGGCCGTGCAGCTCCTCGGCCGGGCGGCGCTGCGCCTCGGCCACCGAGGGCGAGGGGTCGACGAGGCGGACCGACAACGCCTGCGGGCCACGGCGGCCGTCGGCGACGCCGAACTCCACCCGCTGGCCCGACTTGAGGGCGTCGATCCCCGCGGGCAGCGCGGAAGCGCGGACGTAGACGTCCTCACCACCGTCCTGGGTGACGAAGCCGAAGCCCTTCTCCGCGTCGTACCACTTGACCCTGCCGGTCGGCACTATGCTCACCGTTCCCTTAGCTTCCGGTTGCGCCCCGCGCGGCTGCCACGACGTGGTCCCTGCGGCGTCCTCGCACGACGAACGCGCCCCAGGCGGGCCCAGGACGCGCGAATCCTCAGCGTACCGAGAACCACGGGCTCAGCGAAGCGCGGAGTCCAGGCTACGGCGCATTCTGACGATCGAGACTGCGCCGTTCGTAGTGAAGATCAAGGCCATGCCGGTTTGTTTCCCACTCGCGCAGCCACGCGGGGAACTCGGTGAGGTCCACGAGCACCGCGTCGGCGCCCGCCTCGGCCAGCTGAGCCGCGTCACAGGCACCGCTGGGCACCGTGACCGCGACCGCGTCGGCCGCCCGGGCCCCGACCACGTCACCGATGTGGTCGCCGACGTAGACCTGCGCGCCGAACTCCCGCAACGCCTCGGCCTTGGCGACCGACCACAGCTCGCCGACCAGGTCGTCGACCTCGATGCCGAGCGCGGACAGGTGCAGCGCGGCGTTGGGCGCGTACTTGCCGGTGACCACGACGACCCTGCCGCCGAGCTCGCGCACGGCCGCGACCGACTCGACGGCTCCTGGCAACGCGACGGTCCGCGGGATCACGATCTCCGGGTAGAGCGCGCGGAACTCGGTGACCAGGTAGGTCACCTGGTCCTCGTCGGTGACGTAGCGGCGGAACTCGTCCTGCAACGGCGGGCCGAGGTTGTTGGCGAAGCTCTCGCCGTCCAGGGGAATGCCGGTCCGCGCACCGAGCACCTCGAACGCCCGCACCATGCCCGGCCTGGGGTCGATCAGCGTCATGTCCAGGTCGAAACCCACGGTCAGCATGGTCACGCCAGCGACACTACGTGTTGACACAAGCCGATTACGAGTCCACCTCTTTTACAAAAGCGGAACTTGTGTAAAGCTGAGCTCGTGGGCCACGTCACACCTTTCTCCGACAGAGTCAAGGCGTCGCTGCGGGAGAACCTGCTCGACGCGGCGGCTCGCCTGCTCTCCGAACGCGGCTTCCAAGGTCTGCGGATGGCCGACGTGGCCGCCGCGACCGGGGTGAGCAGGCAGACCGTCTACAACGAGTTCGGCAACAAGGAGGCACTGGTCCAGGCCGTCGCGCTCCGGGTGACCTCGGAGTTCCTCGACGGCACGGCCTCCGCGCTCGAAGACGCCCCCGACTTCATGGCCGGGGCGCACCGCGCGGTGCGGCACATCCTCGACCTCTCCCGGCGCGACCCGCTGGTCAGCTCGATCCTGACCGGGACGGGCGCCGAGGACATGCTGCCGTTCCTGACCACCAAGGGCGAACCCGTGCTGAGCTCGGCGACCGAGCTGGTCAGCCAGCACCTGCGCGGGCGCCTGCCGGACGTGCCCGCCGACGCCGCCGACCTCTACGCCGAGACCACGGTCCGGCTGACCCTGAGCCACCTGCTGCTGCCCACCGGGACCGACGCGGAGGCGGCCGACGCCGTCACGGCGATCGCGCGGGTGCTGCTCGCCCCGTACCTGTCCACCGCGAAGGAGCGGTCATGACCACTCAGGCCCCGCACCGTCAGGACTTCCACTCACTGCGCCAGGGCGGGCTCAACTGGGACTCGTTCCCGTTGCGCCTGTTCGTCAAGGGCAACGGCAAGCACTGGAACCCCGCGGACATCGACTTCAGCCAGGACGCCGAGGACTGGGCCACGATGACCGACGAGCAGCGGCGCGGCGCGGCCTACCTGTGCGCCATGTTCATCGCGGGCGAGGAGGCGGTGACCGAGGACATCCAGCCGTTCCTGCGCGCGATGTCCGCCGAGGGCCGCTTCGGCGACGAGATGTACCTGACGCAGTTCGCCTACGAGGAGGCCAAGCACACCGAGGTCTTCCGGCGGTGGCTGGACGCGGTGGGGCTGACCGAGGACCTGCACTCCTACGTCGCCGACAACCCCGGCTACCGCACGATCTTCTACGAGGAGCTGCCGTCTGCGCTGCGGCTGCTGGAGACGGATCCCAGTCCCTCCAACCAGATCCGCGCCAGCGTCACCTACAACCACGTCGTGGAGGGCACGCTCGCGCTGACGGGCTACTTCGCGTGGAACCAGGTGTGCGTGACGAACGGGATCATGCCGGGGATGCAGGAGCTGGTGAAGCGCATCGGCGACGACGAGCGCAGGCACATGGCGTGGGGCACCTTCACCTGCCGCAGGCACGTGGCGGCCGACGACCGGAACTGGCAGATCGTGCAGGACCGCATGGGCGAACTGCTCCCGCACGCGCTCAGCGCGATCCAGTGGGTCTACGACCAGTTCGAGGTCCCGCCGTTCGAGCTCGACGTGCAGCAGTTCGTGGAGTACGCGGCCAACCGCGCGCAGCGGCGGCTCGGCGCCATCGAGTCGGCCCGTGGCGTGCCGGTCGAGCAGATCGACCTGGACTACTCGCCGGAGCAGCTGGAGGAGCGCTTCGGCGAGGAGGACGCCGCCGCGCTCGCCAGGTGACCGCGAGCCCCCTGCCCCGGTGGGCAGGGGGCGTTCCGGCTCAGTCCAGACCGAGGATGCCCACGGCGCGCTCCCGCATCTCGACCTTGCGGATCTTGCCGGTGACCGTCATCGGGAACTCGTCGACCACGTGCACGTAACGCGGGATCTTGTAGTGCGCGAGCTTGCCGGTGCAGAACTCGCGCACCAGCTCGGCGGTGAGCGGGTCGGCGCCGGGGCGCATCCGCACCCACGCCATGAGCTCCTCGCCGTACTTCGCGTCGGGAACGCCGATCACCTGCGCGTCGAGGATGTCCGGGTGCCCGTAGAGGAACTCCTCGATCTCGCGCGGGTAGATGTTCTCGCCACCGCGGATGACCATGTCCTTGATGCGGCCGGTGATGCCGACGTAGCCCTGTTCGTCCATGACCGCGAGGTCGCCGGTGTGCATCCAGCGCGCCCGGTCGATCGCCTCGGCGGTCTTGTCCGGCTGTTCCCAGTACCCGAGCATCACCGAGTAGCCACGGGTGCACAGCTCCCCCTGCGACCCGCGCGGCACGGTCAGCCCGGTGACCGGGTCGACGATCTTGACCTCGATGTGCGGGTGCGCCCTGCCCACAGTGGACACCCGGAGGTCGAGCGAGTCGTCCGCCCTGGTCTGGGTGGAGACGGGCGAGGTTTCGGTCATGCCGTAGCAGATGGTCACCTCGTGCATGCCCATCCGCTCGATGACCTGCTTCATCACCTCGACCGGGCAGGGCGAGCCCGCCATGATCCCGGTGCGCAGCGTGGACAGGTCGTAGGAGTCGAAGTCGTCCTCGGCCAGCTCCGCGATGAACATGGTCGGCACGCCGTAGAGCGAGGTGCATCCCTCCGCCTGGACCGCGGCGAGGGTGGCCTTCGGCTCGAACGCGGGCGCGGGGATCACCATGCAGGCGCCGTGGCTCGTCGCCGCGAGGTTGCCCATGACCATGCCGAAGCAGTGGTAGAAGGGCACCGGGATGCAGATCCGGTCCTGTTCGGTGTAGCCGCAGAGCTCGCCGACGAAGAACCCGTTGTTGAGGATGTTGTGGTGCGAGAGGGTCGCGCCCTTGGGGAAGCCGGTCGTGCCCGAGGTGTACTGGATGTTGATCGGGTCGTCGGCGGAGAGCTCGGCCTGTGCCACGGCGAGCCGCTCGGGCGCGACACCCCCTCCGCCGGCCAGCAGATCAGTCCACTGTGGAGTGTCGAGCAGCACGACCCGGCGCAGCGCACCGCAGTTCGGCCGCACCTCCTCGACCATCGCCGCGTAGTCGGAGGTCTTGAACGCCTTGGCGGCGACGAGCAGGCGCACCCCGGCCTGGTTGAGCACGTACTCCAGCTCGTGCACCCGGTAGGCGGGGTTGATGTTGACCAGGATGGCGCCGATCTTCGCGGTCGCGTACTGCACGAACGTCCACTCGGCGCGGTTCGGCGACCAGATGCCCACCCTGTCGCCTTTGCCGATCCCCGCGGCCAGCAGCCCGCGCGCGAGCAGGTCCACCTCGGCGGCCAGCTCGCGGTAAGTCCACCGGCGCCCACTGGCGCGCTCGACCAGGGCGTCGCGGTCGCCGAACGCCGCGACGGTGCGGTCGAGGTTGTCGCCGATGGTGTCGCCGAGCAGCGGGACGTCGGAGGTGCCCGACGCGTAGCTCGGCAGTGCGGTGACGGTGGAGCCGCTGGACTCAGCCACGGTGAACAACCTCCTGCGCGTGGTCGTGACGGCCGCGTGCTGTGACGGCCGCCACTCATCCTCGACGGCAGGTCAAGCCCGGTCGAGGGACCCCGCTCGTCGGTGCCACGCGGGCCCACCCGGTTCGGGCACCATGGACTGCGTGCTCCGCTTCCTCCTCAACGTGATCTGGCTGGTGTTCGGCGGGTTCTGGTTGGCGGTGGGCTACGCCGTCGCCGGGCTGGTCTGCTGCGTCCTCATCGTGACGATCCCGTTCGGGATCGCCGCGTTCCGCAACGCCAACTTCTGCCTGTGGCCCTTCGGCCGGACGCTGGTCAAGCGCGGTGGCGCCGGCATCGGCTCTGCGCTGGGCAACGTGCTGTGGCTGGTGCTCGCGGGCTGGTGGCTGGCGCTGCTGCACGTGGTCACCGGCGTGGTCCAGTGCGTGACGATCGTCGGCATCCCGCTCGGGCTCGCCAACATCAAGATGTTCCGCGTCGCGCTGTGGCCGCTCGGCCGCGAGGTCGCCTGGATTGACGACAGGCTGGGCTTCACCAGGTGAACCGCCCGCGTGTCCCCCGGACGAGGAAGCGCACGGTGAGCTAGAACACAGTCGCGTGTGATCCTCCTCCTCTGCCGGATCTCTGTCGTGACAAGTTCGGACTTCGATCGGGGGTGCCCGATGACCGTGGACCGCGAACTGGGGCAGATCGCCGAAGCGATCGATCGCGCCATGCACCGGATCTCCACCGCACAGACCGACCCGAGCTGGGAGCACGTGGAGTGGCTCCGGCTCAAGGCGGACCTGCTAGACCGGCTGGCCGCCGCCCAGCGCGGCACCGGCCAGATCGCCCGCCGCGCCGAGCTGATCCGGGACCGCGCCGAGCGGATGGCCGACGAGCTGACCAGGATCATCCCGGCCGCCCCGCCCGGTCAGCACCGTGCCGAGGTGGTCCAGCTCTGGGCGGACGGCTCCCGCGCGGCCGCGGAACGCTGACTTCCGCACTCCCCGGCGAGCGTCTTCCCGTACCGTCCGGTATGTGATCGGATCGGCGACGAGGGGGAGCCGTGTCGGAGGACCGTCACTTCAGCGGTGGGGACAACTACGAGTCCAAGTCCCTTGAGGAACTCAGGACTCTGTTGAACTACGACCAGGCCGCGCTCGCGGCCCAGCTCGCCGACGAGATCGGTAAGCGCGGCGCGGCGGCGAAGCGGCTCGCCGACGGCATGAACGAACTGGCGACGAAGCTCGCGGGCCGCTGGCAGTCGACCTCGGTGGACAAGGCCAAGGCCGCGGGTGACCTGCTTCGCGGCTACGGCGACGAACAGGAGCTGATCGCACAGCAGATCGGAACGCCGTTCGCGTCCATGGTTCACGTCCTCAAGCAGGTGTCGGAGCAGGCCAAGGAACTCACGATGTCCGGGCCGGAGATCCCGAAGAAGCTGCCGTCCGGGCTGACGCCGGACCAGATCGTGGTCCTCAACGAACACATCGCTCGTCGTGAACAGGCCAAGGAGGCGCTGCGCCAGGAAGCGATCGAGCTGGGGCGCGCCGTGGACAGCGAGGCACATCGCACTGATCAGGTGGCTCCCCGCTTCAACGACGTCCCTGCCGTTTTCAACGCCGACCCCCCACCGACACCGCGCCCCCCTGGTGGTGGAGGAGGCGGTGGCGGGGGCGGGTGGACTCCTCCCGGGACCTTGCCAGGAGAGCGAGGCAGCACCCCACCGCCCGTGGAACAACCTCACCCCAGGCCGACCCCGCTCCCCACGCCCAACGAGAACCCGGGGTGGCGTCCAGGCGAGATTGAGCAGGTGAGGTGGGAACGCCCAGGTAACGGCCCAGTCGATGGCGGGATGTCCGGGGGCGGCGGGCTCGGCGGACTCGACTCCGGCCGCGGCGCGACCGGTTCTGGCGGCTCACTGGGCGCCTTCGGCGGCGGAGTCCTCGGCGGCGGCCCAGGCGCTGACACCGGACGAGGCTCTTCGCCCGGCCGCGCTCCAGCCGTGCCCGGCCGTGGCCCCAGCGCACCTCCCGGTGGCGGCGTTCCCGGCACAGCCGGGCGCAGTGGCTCCGGCGGCGGCTTCATGCAGCCCGCGGTGCAGGGCACCGGTCAGCGGGCGGAGGACGAGGAGCACCAGCGCCGGTACCCGTACGTGGAGGATCTGATCGGCGAGCTGCCCAAGGTGGCGCCACCAGTGATTGGGGAGTGACGTGTCCCGGGACGACCAGGGCAGAACGGATGGCCTCGCCCAGGTGGGCTACATGGTGTCCAGCGGCGAGATCCGCATGGACGCCGGCACCAAGGACTGGGTCACGAAGCACATGGACGAGCTGATCCTCATCGCCGAATCCGAACTTAGATCAGCACAGCAGTTCGCATTTAGGGCAAAGGCTGCCAACTTCGGAACCACGCAAGCCGGCCAGGCGATGAAGGCCAAGTTCATCCATCGCTGCTCGGACCAGCAGGGAGGACTGGTGTGGTTCTGGCAGCGATACCATGACGCCCTGGTCGAATTCAGAAAACGCATCACCGGAATGGCCGCAGCACTCGAAGCCAACGACAAGAAGGGCGCGGACCTACAGTGGAAGGCCGGCTCGTGAACAGCATTCAACAAAAGCTTGCCTGGCTGCCGGTTGTGGCCCTGAGTGCGTTGATGACCACTACCGGCTGTTCGCAAACCATCTCAGGCGAGGCAGTCGGCAACTCCGCTTCGAAGACTCAGCTCAACCCGGGCAAGACCCCCACCGCAGCCGAATTGTGCCGGCTGATGACCCCCGGCGACTTCCCGGTTCAAGGCCAACTGGCACCAGGATCCCCCAAGCTGGAGGAAAAGTTCTCTCCCTCCTGCATGTATCAGGTGAAGATCGGCAACATCGGCGAAGTTTTCACAGCAAGCCTAACCCTGATTCCGGGCACAAAGCTTGGAGCAGAATACTTCGAAAATCGAATCGAAACGTCAGTAGCGGGGAAGCGAGCAGCTATCGGACAAGGAGAAATCCGAGGCGAATCGGGAGAATGCGGGGTAGTTTTCGAATCCAACGCGGGACTATGGGAGATCGGGGTCATCGACAACTCTGCCCCGAACCGGGACGGGTGCGCGGCGGTGCGGCATGTGGGGGAACGCGTCATTCCCCGGGTGCCGTGATGCGGGGACAGCGGACGCTGCGGGTCCCGGCCGTGGTGTACGAGGTGTGCTGGGAACGCCTCGGGCTCGGCGTGATGCCGTATCCGCTCGTCGTGTTCCAGCACGGGGACGACGTCGAGCAGCGGGCGCACGCGCGGGCGTGGGCGGCCGACTGGTTGGCACGGCATGGGCTTGGCGAGGACCTGGCCGCGGCGCTGCACGTTGTCGCGGACCACGAGATCGAGCTGGCGTTGGTGCACATCGACCGGGATGGCCAGAGCAGGGTCGGGTGCTTCCGGCGGGGCGGGGTTGCGCTCCGCGTCGTTCTCCGCGATGACACCGTCGAGCTGACGTGGCTGGGCGATGTCTCGCTACCCTCTGCGGCGGTCGCGGCGCTTCCCGTGCGCGGCGCGGGGCGAGGGCAGTCGGTGCAGGTTCCCGCCGAGGCCCTGGCCAAGAGCGGCGTGGGGTGGCAGCGCTCCGGGATGATCAGCGACGGTGTGGGGCCGCTGATGGCAGCCGGGGCGGACCGCCTTCAGGCACAACGGTTCCTGACCATCTACTCCGCCGCGGCCGAGATGGGGCAGGCGTCCGCGATCCGCCCAGTGCCCGGCCGGTCCGCTTCGGTGTCGCTCGCCCAGGTCAGTTGGCTGGACACGCCGGAGGGGCGGTATGTGTCCAGCGTTCGGAGCGGGTACCTCACGGTCGCCCCGGTGACGCCTTCGGCACTGGCCACCCGGTTCGCCGAGTTGATGACCGGGTCCTTCGCCTGATCAGTCCAGGCCGGTCCAGCTCACCAACGAGTCCACCACCCCCACTTCTCCGTCGACGGTCAGCTCGTCCACCGGCACTCGTCGCCACAGCAGCAGGTCGAGCTGCTCCGCCGTGCCGCTGACCACCACGGACGCCGGTACTTCGCGGTAGACCGGCACCCGCCGCGGTTGGGGGGCCGCCAACGCGATGTCCCACTCGTCGCCGGTGTCGGTGGCACGCAGCCGCACCAGGCCCTCCGGGCCGGCCCACGGCTTGCCCCACATGCACCGCTGGAGGAACTCGCGCACGCCGTCCGCGGCCAGGGCCGGGGTGAACGGAGTGGTCGCACCGAGCGCGTTCTCGGCGTCCCACCGGTGGATCAGCGCCTCGTGTGCCTGGCGGTCGGCGACCTCGGCCGCCGTGGCCAGCTTGTCCTCGGACCACCAGCACCACGAGAGCGCGTCGGGCGGGGTCTCGCGCAGTGCGGCGAGGAAGGACTCCGACCGTTCCCGCCACCACGCCAGCAGGTCGGGTCCCGGCTTGGCCTGCTCCGCCACCGCGTCCTCGTCCGGAATGGCGCCCGCGCCGCGCACAGCGTGCTCCCACCACGTCTGCACCTCGCCCAGGTGCGCGACGAGGTCGGCGACCGTCCACTCAGGACAAGACGGGACACGGCGCCGCAGCGCGTCCGGTGTGCTGACGGCCGCCGTGAACGCCGCTGTCTGCTCGACCGTGGCGGCGAGATGGTCGATGTGGTCGGTGCCCATGGTCGGAGAAGCTAGACCGGGGCACCGACAATCTCAGCTCTCCTCGCCGAACGGCCGGTCAGCCGTGCCGATGAGCTCGGCGACCGAGCTGATCGTGCGGGTCGGCCGGTAGGGGAAGCGGTCGGCCGTCTCGATGGTGGAGATGCCCGAGAGGACCAGGATCGTGGCCAGCCCCGCTTCGAGTCCGGAGCGCACGTCGGTGTCCATCCGGTCGCCGATCATCAGCGTGCTCTCCGAGTGGGCGCCGAGCGCGCGCAGGGCCGAGCGCATCATCAGCGGGTTGGGCTTGCCCACGAAGTACGGGGCGCGGCCGGTGGCCCGCTCGATCAGCGCGGCGACAGAGCCCGTCGCGGGCAGCACACCCTCGCGGCTGGGCCCCGTCTCGTCCGGGTTGGTGGCGATGAACCGCGCGCCTGCCTCGACCAGGCGGATGGCCTTCGTGATCGCCTCGAAACTGTAGGTCCTGGTCTCGCCGAGCACCACGTAGTCGGGGTCGCGGTCGGTGAGCACGTAGCCGATGGAGTGCAGCGCGGTGGTCAGCCCGGCCTCGCCGATGACGTAGGCGGAGCCGTTGGGGCGCTGCGAGTCGAGGAACTTCGCGGTCGCCAGCGCCGAGGTCCAGATCGCCTCCTCCGGCACGTCCAGGCCCGTCCGCTGGAGCCTGGCGCGCAGGTCACGCGGGGTGTAGATGGAGTTGTTGGTGAGCACCATGAACGGGATGCGCTTGTCGCGCAGCTCCGCGAGCAGCTCGTCCGCGCCGGGGATCAGGTGCTCCTCGTGCACCAGAACCCCGTCCATGTCCATCAGGTAGTTCCAGGTCACCGGCTCAGTCACGCGGCCATGATCCCCCTTGGGAGCGGCCGAGCGCAGCATGGACGCCCACCTCTGTCGCCTTCACCACGAACCAGACATCCTGACCGGGCTCCAGCCCCAGCTCGGCGACGGCTGCGGGGGTGATGTCGGCGGCCGTGCCGTCCGCGGCGCGCAGCCGGACCAGGTCACCGCGCGGCTCCATGCCGGCGAGCCGGACGCGGAGGGCGTTGCGAGGGCTGCCGTGCGGGTTGTCCCGGTGCACCGCGACCGCCGAAGGCGAGAACACCGCGACCCCGTTCTCCCCCGGCGCGGCTGTGCTCCGACCGGCGATGACGACGCCGCTGTCGCTGTGCAGGCCGCCCTCGACCGTCGTGCCCGCTATCAGGTTCAGCCCGGCGATCCGGGCCGCGAACGCGCTGCGCGGGCGGGTCAGCACCTCGCGACTCGGCCCCTGCTCGACGATCCGTCCGGCGTCGAGCACGACCACCCGGTCGGCGAGCACCAAGGCGTCCAACGCGTCGTGGGTGACCACGATCGCCGGGCGGCTCTGCGCACGGAGCACCCGGCGCAGCAGCCCGCGCATGGCCGGGGCGGCGTCGATGTCGAGCGCGTTCAGCGGCTCGTCGAGCAACAGGAGGTCGGGTTCGGCGGCCAGCGCCCTGGCGAGCGCGACGCGTTGTGCCTGGCCTCCGGAGAGCTGGCGTGGTCTGCGGTCGGCGAACTCGGCGGCGTCGACCTCGGCGAGCCACCGGAGCGCGGTCTCACGGGATCCGGCACGGCGTTGTGCTCGCGGCCCGAACTCCACGTTGGCCAGGGCCGTCAGGTGCGGGAACAACAGCGGCTCCTGGGCGAGCAGCCCGATCCCGCGTTGATGCGGTTGTGCGTCGACCAGATCACGACCGCCCAGGGTGAGATGACCGGAATCGGGGCGCAGGAGCCCGGCGAGCAGGTTCATCAGCGTGGACTTGCCGGAACCGTTGGGACCGAGCACCGCGACGACCTCACCGGCCTCAAGGTCGAGCTGGACGTCCAAGGTGAACGCGCCCCTGGTGACCCGGAACCGGGACGAGAGCGCGCTCATCGCAGCCCCTCCACGGCACGGGGGCGAGCCACCGCGATCACCACGACCGCGATCACCACCAGCAGCAGGGAAAGAGCGACGGCCGCGTCCACATCGGACTCACGTTGGAGGTAGATCTCCAGCGGGAGGGTGCGCGTGGTTCCCTCCAGGCTGCCCGCGAACGCGATGGTCGCGCCGAACTCCCCGAGAGCACGCGCGAAGGACAACACGACGCCGGAACCGATTCCCGGCAGCAGCAAGGGAATCGTGACTCGCCGCAGCACGGTCCACCGACCGGCTCCCAGGGTCGCGGCCACCGCTTCGTAGCGCTGACCGGCTGTGCGCAGCGCGCCTTCGAGACTCACCACCAGGAACGGCATCGCAACGAAGGTCTGGGCCAGCACCACCGCCGCAGTCGTGTACGGAAGCCGGACACCGAACGCGATGTCCAGCCATTGGCCAGCAAAGCCGTTGCGCCCCAACAAATACAGCAGCGCCAAGCCACCGACCACCGGTGGCAGCACCAAGGGCAGCAGTACCAACGCCCTCAGCAGCCGCAGACCGCGAAAGTCCGCCCGCGCCAGCACCAACGCGAGCGGACCACCGAGCAGCAGGCACAGCAGGGTCGAGAAAGCCGCCGTCCGCAACGACAAGCCGAGCGCGGACAACGCGGAGCCGCTGGTGACCAGCGCGGGCAACCCGGCCCAGTCGACCCTGCCGAGCAACCCTGCCACCGGCAGCACGATCACGGCGAAGCCGAGGAACGCGGGCGCCAACAACAGCCGGGGCAGCCCGATGCGGGTCACGGCGGCCCGAAGCCCGCACGGGCGAGCACGTCACGACCGGCTTGGCCGCGCACCAGCTCGGCGAACTCGCGGGCGAGCTGCGCCTGCTTGCTCTTCTTCAGCAATGCCAACGGGTACTCGTTCACCGCGTCGGCGGACTCGGGGAAGTCAACGCCCTCCACCTTGCCGGGCGCGGAGAGCACGTCGGTGACGTAGACCAGACCCGCGTCGGCCTCACCCGCACCGACCTTGCCGAGCACCGACCGCACATCGGGCTCCTCGCTGACCGGTGTGAACGTCAGCTTGGCAGCGGCAGCGACCTGCTTGGTGGCGGCGCCGCACGGCACCTGCGGCGCGCATAGCACGAGCGCGGTTCCCGGTTTCGTGAGGTCAGCGAGGGACTTGACGCCCTTGGGGTTTCCCTTCGGCACCACGATCCGCAGGGTGTTGACCGCGAAGATCTCCGAGCGGCCGTCGATCAGGTCGCTCTTCGCCACGGTGTCCATGGTGGAGGTGTTGGCGGCGGCGAACACGTCGGCGGGCGCGCCGTTGACGATCTGCTGGGCGAGGTCCGAGGAGCCGCCGAAGCTGATCCGCACGTCGACGCCGGGGTGCGAGCCCTCGAAGGACTTCTCCAGCTCCGTGAACGACTCCTTCAGCGACGCGGCCGCGAACACGGTGACGGTTCGCTGTTCCGGAGCGCTGGTGCAGGCGGCGAGCGTCAGCCCGGCGCCGAGCAGCGACAGCAGGACGGTGATGCGCTTCATGGGGTCTCCACCACGACTTGGGTCGACTTGATCACGGCGACGGCGAGCACGCCCGGCCGCAGGCCGAGCTCCTCGGCGGCCTCGGAGCTCATCAGCGAGACCACGCGGTGCGGCCCGCACTGGATCTCCACCTTGGCCATGACGCGGTCGGCGACCACGTCGGTGACCAGGCCGACGAACCGGTTGCGCGCGGAGCTGCCGATGCCGGTCGGGTCGGTCGCGGCCTTCGCGCTGTCCCTGGCGTGGGCGGCCAGCTCCGCCCCGTCCACGGCGAGGCGGCCCGCGGGGTCGCGCTGCCCGGTCAGGGTCCCGGAGTCGACGAGGCGCCGAACGGTGTCATCGCTGACGCCGAGCAGCCCGGCAGCCTCACTAATACGAAAATGCGGCACGCACGAGACAGTAGTTCCGCATTTGCGGAAAGTCAGCCGCCTTCTCTTTCCTGCAACCGCTTCGTTTCGGTGTGCAGCGTCTCGGTCATCCGCACGACGTAGCCGATGATCAGCTCGATCTCCTCGGGGGTGTGCTCCTGGACGGCCTTCTCGCAGGCGTCCCGCAGCCCCTGGAACATCCACGAGTACTTGTCGTGGTCCTGCGGCAGCACCTCGACCAGCACCTTGCGCCGGTCGTGCGGGTCGCGCACCCGGCGCACGTAGTTCGCCCGCTCCAGCCGGTCGATCACCCCGGTGACCGCGCCGGTCGACAGCCCGGACAGCTCGGCGATGCGCCCGGCCGTGACCGGCCCGGGGGCGCGTCTGGCAAGGTCAAGGCACTTGTGGTCGGTGACGGAGAGCCCCATCCGGTCGGCGACGGCGGTGTGGAACATCACCGTGGCCGCACCGAGGTCGCGCCCCGACATCGCCAGCCGCATCCCGCCCTCGGTCATGTCCAGACCGAACCCGGGCTCCTGGTGCCTCTTCCCGCTGGCCATGCGTCTCCTGCCTCCACCGGCGAAACTATCTTCAGGACAAGAAGCTTGGCGGCTCAGCCACTCGTCCCCCGAAGGATCGTACCTGGTGGACGGCGTGGCCACCGATTCCGCGAACCCGCTCACGGAGAATTGTCAGCGGGCAGGGCTACGCTCGGAAAGGTGAATCCAGTCCCCCTGGGTATGCCATCGGTTCCGCGCGCGGAGGCGCTACCCGCGCGACCGGATGATTCCGCCCTGATCGACCGGTTCGGCCGAAAAGCGACCGATCTCCGGGTCTCGGTCACCGACCGGTGCAACCTGCGCTGCTCCTACTGCATGCCCGCGGAGGGACTGGACTGGCTGCCGGGCAGCGACCTGCTCACCAGCGAGGAGCTGACCAGGCTGATCAGCGTCGCCGTCCGCGACCTCGGGGTCGACGAGATCCGGTTCACCGGCGGAGAGCCGCTGCTGCGCAAGGACATCCTCGACGTCATCGCCGGGGCCGCGCGGCTCACCCCGCGCCCGAGGATGTCGCTGACCACCAACGGCCTGCGACTGCCTGAGCTCGCCGCCGGGCTGAAGGCGGCGGGGCTGGACCGGGTCAACGTCTCGCTGGACACGCTGCGCGCGGACCGGTTCTTCACACTCACCCGCCGGGACCGGCTGACCAAGGTCCTCGACGGCATGGCCGCCGCGGCCGAAGCGGGCCTGACCCCGGTGAAGGTCAACGCGGTGCTGATGCGCGGCGTCAACGACGACGAGGCCGTGCCCCTGCTGGAGTACTGCCTGGACCGGGGCTACGAGCTGCGTTTCATCGAGCAGATGCCGCTCGACCCGCAGCACGGCTGGGACCGGGACCGGATGGTCACCGCCTCGGAGATCCTCGACATGCTGCGCGGGGCGTTCGTGCTGACCCCGCACCCCGCACCCCGTGGCGGAGCGCCCGCGGAGCGCTGGGTGGTCGACGGCGGGCGCGGCTCGGTCGGCGTGATCGCGTCGGTGACCC
Source organism: Allokutzneria oryzae (assembly GCF_042429765.1). Lineage (NCBI taxonomy): Bacteria > Bacillati > Actinomycetota > Actinomycetes > Pseudonocardiales > Pseudonocardiaceae > Allokutzneria > Allokutzneria oryzae. The sequence continues at coordinate 26,846 of NZ_JBHLZU010000030.1, forward strand.
AGCCGTTCTGCTCCGACTGCGACCGGACCAGGCTCACCGCGGACGGTCAGGTCAGGTCCTGCCTGTTCGCCACCACCGAGACGGACCTGCGCGGCCCGATGCGGGACGGCGCCAGTGACGAGGAGATCGCCGCGCTGTGGCGCGCGGCGATGTGGGGCAAGGCAGCGGGGCACGGCATCGACGAGGCCGGATTCGCCCAGCCGCGGCGCCCGATGAGCGCGATCGGAGGATGAGCGTGCAGTCGATGACCGTGCGGTACTTCGCCGGGGCCAAGGCCGCGGCCGGTGTGCAGACCGAGTCGGTCGAGCTCGCCGCCGAGTCCACTGTGGACGAAGTGATCGCGGTGCTGCGCGAGCGCCACGGCGTCCGGCTGGCGACCGTCCTGCCCGCGTGCAGCTTCCTGCTGGACGGTATCGCGGTGCGGGACCGGGCCGTGGCGGTCCGCCCAGGAGCCGAGCTCGACGTGCTCCCCCCGTTCGCGGGCGGATGACCGGAGCTCGTTCAGGTCGCGGGCGGCACGCCGAGGTCGGCGAGGATGCGGGCGGCCTCCGCCGCGGCCTGCTCATCGCCGAGGACGCCCAGCAGCACCAGTGAGCGGGCGGCGCCGAGCCGGTGACCGGTCTCGGTGTGCACGGCGACCGCACGACGGGCGTGGGTGGCCGCCGTGTCCAGCTCACCGAGGTCGTGGTTGATGCGGGCGCGGGCACTGATCGCCTTGCCCTCACAGAGCCGGAACGCGACGCGGCGAGCGTGCGACTCCGCCAGCTGCACTAGCCCCAACGCGTCGGTCGGCTGTCCCAGCACCCTGCTCGTCTCGGCGAGGCCGGTCAGCGCCGAGATCTCGCCGTAGGTGAAGTTGGCTTCGCGAGCCAGCTCCAGTCCTTCGCGGTACCAGTCGAGCGCGTGCTCCGGGCGCCCCCTGCCGAGCTCGATGCCACCGGCGACGTTCACCGCGTCGGCCACGGTCTTGCGCCGCTGCGTCGCCCTGGCCGTGGTGATCGCCTCCAGGCACAGCTCGTACGCGCGCTCGTGCTCGTCGAGGTCGCGGTAGACCTCGGCCAGGCTGCTGAGAACTGCCGCCTCGCCGGAGCGCAGCCCCAGCTCACGACTGCGTTGCAGCGCGTGGTCCAGGCTGTCGACGGCCTTCGCGTACTCACCGAGCTCGCGATACCCGATGCCGAGGTTGTTGGAGGTCAGCACCTCGATCGTGCTGAAGCCGAGCCGCGCGCTCATCTCCACCGCATCGGACTGCACCCGCACGGCGTCGGCCAGCAACCCGCGATAGATGTAGATCGCACCGAGGTTGAGCATTCCCAGCGCCTCCACGTGCGGCGGGCCGCTGACCTGGCTGCGGGCCAGGCTCCGTTCGAAGCAGCCTTGAGCGCGCATCGTGTCGCCCAGCTCGGCGTAGACGGTGCCGAGGTTGTTCAGGAAGCTCACCTCGACTTTCGGCGGCAGTCCCTCGTCGCACAGCGCCAGCCCCTGGCGACACTGCTCCGCCGCGGCCTCGTACTCGGCGAGGTCGCTGTACAACCGCGCGAAACTGTTGTGCACAGCGGCTTCTCCGCGCCGGTCGCCGAGTTTCCTCGCTGTGACAAGGCCTGCGTCGGCGATCGTCCGCCATTCCGCTATGTGGCCGCCGGAGCTGAAGTACAACCGCGCGGTGTCGGCCAGGTGCACGGACAACGGGTGCGTCCGGCACCGGGCAGCGGCGACGAGGTTCAGCCGTTCGGAGTCAAGCCACTCGATCGCCGAGTCCCGGTTGGCGAAGGAGGGCAGCCACGGCCGTTGTTCCGTCTGTGGCAGGCCGATCCTGCTGATGTCCGGATGTGCCACGCGTGCGGCCCGATCCGCCGCACGGAGGTAGTGGTCGAGCAGTCGTTCCACAGTGGACTCACGTTCGCCGTGGCTCTCCTCAACCCCGCACAGCTGCTCCGCGTAGAGCCGCAGGAGGTCGTGCAGGTAGTAGCGGTTCGGGCCGCACATCGCGAGCACGTTCACCGCAGCGAGCTGCTCAAGCAGCACCGAAGCCCGCATCGGTGTCTCCTCAAGCAACGCGGCGGCGACGTGCGGACCGAAGTCCGGGCCGGGCACCAGGCCGAGCCGTCGGAACAGGCGACGCGCTTCGGGCTTGAGTGCGCTGTAGGACAACCCGAAGACCGCGTGCACGGCAGCTGCCGATTCGTCGGAGACCGCAAGCGCGGCAAGGCGGTTGCCATGCCTGAGCTCCTCGACGTAGGCGGCAGGACTCGGGTTCACCCGGCCTGCGAGGTTGACTCCGGCGATCCGCAGTGCGAGGGGCAGATGCCCGCACAGCTCGGCGAGCTCGGCCGCCGCGGGGTCCTTTGCGACCTCCGGTCCCAGCATCCCGGCGAGCAGCGCTGTGGAGTCTTCGACGCCAAGTGGTTCGAGGCGAAGTGTCCGTGCACCATGCCCGACAACGAGACCGCGCAGCTCGTTGCGGCCGGTCACCAGCACCGAACAACCCGGATCACCCGGGAGCAACGCGCGAATCTGGTCGGCGGCACTGGCGTTGTCGAGCACCACGAGCACACGCTTGCCGGAGAGCGCAGAACGGTAGAGCGCCGACTGCTCGTCGACGTCCATCGGGATCTGCTCGGGCCGAACGCCAAGTGCGCGAAGAAATCGGGACAACACCTCAACGGTCGTCACCGGCGGCCCGGAGGCATACCCGCGCAGATCGACGTAGAGCTGGCCATCCGGGAAACCGCGCTTGAGCCGATGCGCGACGCGGACCGCGAGCGCGGTCTTGCCGACACCGGGAGAACCGGAGATCACGGTTACCGGAACCGATCGCTGTCCCTCGGCGGGCAGCAGTGAGTGCTCGACGAACTCGACCCGGTCGGCGCGGCCGACGAAGTCCGCCAGGTCCGGAGGAAGTTGCGCTGGAACCACCCTGGGCGCCGCACGGGTCGGTGTCTCCGCGAGGTCGTGGCTGCCGGACAGGATCGCCTGGTGCAGCTCGCGCAGGCTCGTTCCTGGGCCGACACCGAGCTCGGCGCGCAGCAACGCGGTGATCCTGCGGTAGGCGGAAAGCGCTTCAGCCTGCTGCCCCGACCGGTACAGGGCGAGCATCAGCTGCGCCCAGAACCGCTCGCGCAGCGGATGATCCGCGGTCAACGTGGTCAGCTCGCCGATCAGCTCCTGGTGTCGGCCGGCCGCGAGGTCGAGCTCGACACGTCGTTCGAGCGCACCGAGCAGCATCTCCAGCAGCGAAGTGATCTCGTTGCGGCGCAGGGGCTCCGAGTCCACCTCGGCGAGAATCGGCCCACGCCACAACCGCAGCGCCTCCTCAAGCAGGGCGTGCTCGGCCTCTTCCGAACCGTCTTCACGGCAACGCGCGGCGCGTTCCACCAAGTCGCGCAGGCGAAGCAGGTCGAGCTGCTCGGGCGCGAGAAGCATCGTGTACCCGCCGCGCACCGTGCGCAGCAGGTCCCCGCCGATGACCCGGCGCAGGCGCATGACGTGCACCTGGAGCGCGTTGCGGGCCTCCGCGGGCGGATCGTCGCCCCACAAGGCCTCGATCAGGTCGCCGACCGGGACAGCCCTGCCCGAGCGCAGCAGCAGCATCGCGAGAACGACGCGCTGCTTGGCCGCCTGGACGGGAACCGGGACGCCGTCGACCGCGAGCTCCAGCGGCCCCAGCACCCGGAACCTCACATCAGGCGGCATCACGGTCCTCAACCACTACTCAGGCGACTCGTCGGCCTCCGGCATTCCCATGTCCACGAACATCTCATGCGCCACACGCAGGTGTCGCGTGGCATCAACTTTGTTTCCAAGTGCGCGACACGCCGACCCGAGTACCTGTACGGTCCACGCCTCCCACACACGTTGGCGGGTATCGCGATGGAGCGGAAGCGCGCGATCGGCGCACTCGATGGCTTTTTCCGCAGCGCCGACGTACAGGTGGCTCTGCGCGAGCGAGGTCAACGCCCGCGGCTCGCACAGCCGGAGACCGTTTTCCACCGCACTGGCGAGTGCCTTCTCGCTGGCCTCCACCGCGGCCACGCCGTCGCCGAGCGCGCGCCGCACTGCGGCGAGGCCGATCAGCGCGTCCACATTGCCGTGCTCGTAGCCGATCTCCCCGACGATGCGCACCGCCTCCAGCTGCACCGGCAGGGCCCGTTCCGGTTGGCCGAGCATCACGTGCGCGGACGCGATCGTGTTGAGCGCTTCGACCTCCTTGACCCGGTTCCCCGTCGCCGCGGCCACCCGCAGAGCGGCGTTCGCGTTCGTGAGTGCGTTGGCGAAGCGCCCGAGCAGCATCTCCGTGACCGCGATCTCGTCGAGAACGGCCGCCTCGTCATGGCTGGAGGAGATCCTCCTCCAGACCGCGAGGGTGCGCTCGAAACCTTCTAGCGCCTTGACGAACCGGCCCGCCTCCCGGTCGAGGATGGCGAGGTTGTGCCCGGCGACGCCCTCGACGTGCCGTGCCCGCAGCTCGCCTGCCAGCTTCCGCGACTTGGTGAAGGTCTCCACAGCGAGATCCACCTGTCCGATGTAGGCGTAGACCGTGCCGAGGTTGAGCATGCAGTTCGCCAGCCCGCGCGACGCGCCGCGCTCGCCCTCGATGGCCATGGCCTGCGTCAGCTTCGACACGGCAGCCTCCTGGTTGCCAGCCATCGCGTGCGAGACACCCATGTTGCTGAGCACCTGTGCCTGGCCGCGCCGGTCACCGACCTCCTGGTAGAGCGAGAGCGCCCGGCCGGAGAACTCCAACGACTTCTCGATCTCCCCCATGCACCAGTGCAGCATCGACCGGCTGCGCATCTGGGCAGCCTGGCCGCGGACGTCGCCGGCCTCGATCGCGGCGCGCAACCCGAACTCGGACACCAACCGCCAGTCCGCGTCATCACGGCTGTGCCGGAAGTAGGTGGTCAACGAGCTGGCGAGGTACCAGGCAACAGGCAGAGGACCGTTGTCGGCCGCGAAGACGATCGAGGCGATGATGTTGGGCCGCTCGGCCTCCATCCACGCGTGTGCGTCGATCAGCTCGGAGAACTCCAGCGACACGGTGCCCGGCGACACGTCGCGCTCCGGCAGGTAGTACAGCTCCGGAGAGATCACCTCCCCGGCTCTGTAGGCGTTCGTGGAGTAGTAGTCGAACAGGCGTCCGCGCGCGGCGACGCGCTCCGCCGACGCATCCTCCACTGTGGACTGTTCTTGCGCGAAGAGCCGCACCAGGTCGTGGAACTGGTACCTGCCGGACACGTACTCCTGCACAAGGCTCACCGAGGCAAGGCGGCCGAGCAGCTCCGCGGCGCGATCGACCGGCATGTCGGCCAACGCCGCCGCGGCGTGAGCGGTGAAGTCCGGCCCAGTTTGCAGCCCCAGCAGGCGGAACAGCCTGCGAAGCTCCGTGTCGAGCGAGGTGTAGGACAACGCGAACGTCGCGCGGACAGCGGCCTGTTCGTCCTCGTCCACCGCGAGCGCGGCAAGCCGGTCACCGTCACGGAGCTGCCGTACGTACTGACCGAGCGCAGTGCGACCTTGGCTGGCCAGGTTCGCACCGGCGATCCGCAACGCGAGCGGAAGGTTGCCGCACAGGCTCGCCAGCTCCGCGCCCGCCGCACGGTCACGATCCAACCTCTGCGCGCCAAGGAGATCACCGAGCAGCTCCTGCGCCTCATCAACGGCGAGCACGCCGAGAGACTCGAACAGGGAGCCAACGGGGGCGAGTTCCCGCAACGTGTCGCGGCTGGTGACCAGGACCGAAGACGAGCCACCCTCCGGCAGGAACGTCAGAACCTGGTCGGCGTTGGCCACGTTGTCCAGCAGCAGCAACACTTTCCGCTCAGCGAGCTGGGCTCGTAGCATCGCTGCCTGCTCGTCGACCTCCAGCGGCACCTGCTCCGGCGCGACACCGAGGGCGCGGAGGAAGCGCGCCAGAACCTGTCCGATCGACGGCGCTGTTCCCGCCGAGTAGCCGTGCATGTTGGCGAAGAGCTGGCCGTCCGGGAAATGCGCCTTGAGCCGATGAGCGACCCGCACGGCCAGTGCCGTCTTGCCGACTCCTGGTGGACCGGACACGACAGCGAGCTTCGGGCGCTGCTCCACCAGACGCGCGACCAGCTCCTGACGGCCGACGAAGTCCGAGATGTCACCGGGAAGCTGTTGCGGCACGACCTTGGCCACCGCCGCTGCCGGTGTGACCGGAGCGGCCAAGACAGCACTGCCGGTCAGAATTCCCTGGTGCAGCTCACGAAGCTCACTTCCCGGCGAGATCCCCAGCTCAGCCCGCAGCGTCGCGGAAGCGGAACGGAACGCCTCCAGCGCCTCCGCCTGCCGCTCACACCGGTAGAGCGCGACCATCAACTGGCCCCAGAACCTTTCCCGCAAAGGGTTCTCCGCCGTCAACGCGCGGAGCTCGGCGATCACCTCACGGTGCCGCCCCAAACGGAGGTCGGCGTCCACCCTGCGTTCAAGCGCCATGAGCAGCTCGTCATTGATGGACGCGATCTCGTTGTCGTGCAAGGAGTTGGACGAAGCGTCAGCGAGCACCTGGCCGCGCCACAGCGCCAGCGCCTCGCGCAGGAGCCGAGCCTCCTCCTCGGGCTCGGTCGCGACACGGGCGCTTTCGACCAGTTGCCGGAAGCGGTCGAGGTCCATGCTGCTGGGATGAATCACGTACCCGCCGGAAACGGTGTCGATCACACCGTCACCGAGCAGCCGCCGCAACCGTCCGATGTGGATCTGCAAGGCGTTGCGCGCGGTGGCGGGTGGCTGCTCGCCCCACATGATGTCGATCAGCTCGGTCGCGGAAACCGGCATCGGCGTGTTCAACAACAACGCCGCGAGCAGAGTGCGCAGCTTGGCGGCGTGGACCGGACGGACCTCGCCGTCCACGACGACCTCAAGCGGCCCCAGCACGCGGAACTCGGTCGTCATCGCGTGCTCTCCAGCAACGCACAAACCTTGACCGCCGCCCGCGCACCCATCTCGGTGAACATCTTCTCGGCGCGTTCCCAATGCCCACGCGCGGCGGCGACGTCCCCGGCGTCGTGGAGAAGGAGCCCCAGCACGTGCAGCGCCTCCGCTTCCCTGCTCCGATTCCCGTGCTCCCGTGCCTGCTCAAGCGCGGAGTTCGCGTAGTCGACCGCCTGACCGGCAGGCTGAATGCGCAACCCCGTCTTGGCAAGGCCGATCGCGGCATCGATCTCATGCCGGACAAAACCCGCCTGTCGCGCCGCGTTCATCGCTTCGCGATAACTCGCACGAGCCTCCGTCCATTCCCCCAGCGCGAAATGAGCGACGCCAAGAGCACAGGAAACGGCCACATCCCCCCACTTGTCCGAATCACTGACCAGTTCGCGAGCGGCCTGCGCCTCCCTCAGCGCTCCCGCTCCATCCCCTTCACCGGCAAGGATCTCGGCGAAGCCGACCCGCGCGATGGCCCCGGCCTGATGCAGCCCCAGCTCGTCACACCGCGCGATGGCTTCCCGCATTCCATTCACCGCGCCCTCGATATCACCGAGCACGTAACGCACGCTCGACAGGTTCGCCAGCGCATTGGCATAGCTGTCCCACGCACCGAGCCGTTCCGCGAGGACAGTTGCGTCCTCCTGGTGCCGCGCGGCCTCTCGGAACTGACCGAGTTCCTGATAGGCCAGGCCGAGGTTGCCCCGAGCGTTCGCCTCCTGGTGCCGAGCTTCGACCTCCTGGTAGATCCGTGCGGCACGCCACAGGTACTCGATGGCCTTCTCAGTGGCGCCGAGCTCCCAATGCACGCCCGCGCAGTTGTTGAGGATGTTGCCCAACTCCAGCGAAGAAGCGCCCTGGTCAGCGGCAGCGAGAGCCTTGTCGTACTCCACGAGCGCACCGTGTGGATCACCGCTGATCCAGGTCAGATGCGCGAGGTGCGAGTGCATGGTGGCGATCGCCCCGCTGTTGTCCACGGCGACAGCCGCGGCCAGACCACGTTCGGCGATCTCGCGGCAGTCCACGTTGTGTCCCTTCGCAAGCAGATAGACCCACAACACATCGACGAACCGCCACAGGTGCTCGTTCCGCCCGCGTTGTGCGGCCAACGCCACAGCGGCTCGCAGGTTCGCGCGCTCATCCTCCATCCACGTATCAGCACCGGCGCGGTCGATGAACGGAACACCGATCCGCACGCTTTCCGGCAACTTCGCGGTATAGGCACGCAGGGGCAGCAGTCCCCGCGCCGAACCCGCTGCGAAGAGATGCCAGTCCAACAAGCGCGCCACCGCGGAGTCGATGCCCTCGGCAGACTCCTCCGCCACCGCCCGCTGCCCCGCATAAGCACGAAGCAGGTCGTGGAGCTGATAGCGACCGTTCTCCTGCTCCTGCACCAAGTTCGCGGTCGCCAGCTCGTCCAACAACGAGGACGCAGTTTCCATGGTGCAGTCGGCCAATGACGCCGCCACCCACTGCGTGAAGTCCGGCCCAGGTACAAGCCCCAACAGCCGGAACAACCGCTGCGCGTCGACCGAGAGCGTGCTGTAAGACATAGCGAAGGCGGCGCGAACAGCAGCTTGCTCGTCACCGTCAACGGTCAACGCGTCCAGCAGGTCACCACTACGAAGCTCAGCCACATAAGTGCTGACAGAGCAGCCCTGTTGAGCGATGTTCGCGCCCGCGATACGCAGAGCCAATGGCAGGTTGTCGCACAGCCGCACCAGATCCGCACCGGCATCGGGCTCGCTGTGGAGCGCGTCGCCGACGAACTCACCAAGCAAAGCGAACGAGTCAGCCTCCGGCAGTACGGAGAGCGTGATTGTCCGAGCACCTTCGTAGTCGGCAAGCTCGTGCAACACACCTCGGCTGGTGACGACAACGGCACACCCACCGGAGTCAGGCAACAACGGCCGCACTTGCTCCCCGTCGATGGCGTTGTCCAACAACAACAAGACACGCCGATCGGCCAGCTCGGACCGCAGCATCGTGGCCTGCTCGTCAACCTCGGTGGGCACGCGGTCAGTCGGAACCCCAAGAGCACGAAGGAACCGCGCCAACACCTGCTCCGTCGTGGGCGCTACTCCGCCTGAATACCCGTGCAGGTTCACATGCAGCTGACCGTCCGGGAACCGGTGCTTCATCTGATGGGCGACGCGGACCGCGAGCGCGGTCTTGCCCACCCCAGGCGGCCCGGACACCACGACGATCTGGGTCCCGGAGTCGAGCAGCCCGGTGATCCGGTCGATCAGGTCCTCCCGCCCGACGAAGTCGTTGATATCGCCGGGCAACTGCTGCGGCACGAGGACACCGCTGCTCTCAACGACGTTCACCGGGGGGACATCACCGGTCAGGATCGCCTGGTGGAGCTCGCGAAGCTCGGCACCAAGAGCAACACCGAGCTCGGCGTTCACGATGGTGGAGACACTGCGGAAAACCAGCAGCGCCTCCGCCTGCCGCTCGGAGCGGTAGAGCGCCAGCATCAACTGGCCCCAGAAGCGTTCCCGGAACGGATGGTCTCCGGTGAGCGCCCGCAGTTCACCGACGAGCTCCCGGTGCCTGCCAAGCTCAAGATCGGCGTCGATCCGCTGTTCCACCGCGTCGAGCAACTCGGCGTTCACCCGGGTGATCTCGTTGGCCCGCAGCGAGGCCGACGGAACATCGGCGAGCACAGGGCCACGCCACAACGACAACGCCTCGCCCAGCAAACGGGACCGGGTCCCCCGCGAAGTCGACTTCGCTCGCCGCACAAGCTCCCGGAACCGCAGCAGATCAACCCGCCCGCCGCCGATCACGTACCCGCTGCCGACCGTGCGGATCACGTCATCCCCGAGCAGCCGCCGCAGCCGAGCGACATGGGTCTGCACCGCGTTCCGCGCGGTGAGCGGCGGGTCCTCACCCCACAACGCGTCAACGAGTTCTATCGCGCTCACGGTCCGCCCCGGCTGCAACAACAATGCGGCGAGCACGACCCGCTGCTTCCCGGCCCGCACCGGCACGACCCGCCCGTCCACGACCACCTCGAGCGACCCGAGCAGCCTGAACTCAACGGTCATCGCACCCGTTCCAGCAACTCCCGCACACCGTCGGCCTCCGGCATGCCCATCCCGGCGAACATCTCCACCGCCCGCTCCCAGTGCTCCCGCGCCCCGACCACGTCACCGGCCGCACGCAGAGCTTCCCCCACAACCCGCAACGTCCGCGCCTCCCACACCTGGTGATGAAGCTTTCGGTGCTGCTCAAGTGCTCGCTCGCCGTATTCCACCGCCACGGCGGGCTCTCCGGCACGGGCGTAGCACTCGGCCAGAGCGGTCCGAGCCATCGGCTCACACAGCCTGATGTCGTTTTCCAAAGAGATCCTCAAAGCCTCAGAGGCGGCCTCCTCCGCTTCCGAAACCCTGTCATGGGCTAGCAGCATCTTCGACAAGTCGACGAGCGACATGGCGAGTCCGGGCAGGAACTTGATCCGGCGCATCACGTGGACACTCTTCTGCTGCAAGAGCAGGGCCTCTTCGAGATCACCTCGTCGGCGACAGATCTCGGCTAGTGTTCCCGAAGCCTCTGCCTCCTTGAGCTTGTTTCCCGTTTCGATGGCAATCTCCAGGGACCTCCCCACATGGATGGACGCCTGGTCGACATCGCCGGCAAAGAGATGGGTCAGCGCCAGTTCATCCAGTGCCGCCGCCTCACCATGACGCGCGGCAAGCCGGTGCCACACATCGAGAGCCTGTTCAAGCAGCGCCCGCGCTTCGCGAACTCGACCACCTTCCCTCGCCATCAACCCGAGGTTGCTCAGTGAGATCCCTTGGATGTGAAGCACCTCGAGCTCCTTGGCCAACGCCAATGCACGCTCAAGACAACCTCTGGCCAGGTCGATATCACCGGAATGCGCATATGCCGCCCCCAAGTTCATCAGAACATTGGTCAGTGCATGACTCTCGCCGAGCTCGCGAAAAATCAGCTCAGCCTCGAGCAAGTAGTCGACAGACTCAACCTGATTTCCCAGAAGAGCGTGCGCAACACCGAGGCACGTGTAGCTCTGCGCCTCTCCGACCCGGTCACCCAATAGGCGATACATTGCCAGCGCACGCCCGTGCAGTTCCACACTTTGCTCAGACTCGTAAATCGCCTGCTTGAACACCCCCAACCCGGTGCACATGAGAGCCCGACCGTGCCCATCATTCGCCTCATCGGCGGCGGCGCGCCCATATTCGAGCAACTCGAGCCAGTCGGATCCATATCTCCGATGGCGGAGATAACTAGCCATGGAGAAAACGAGCTCCCATGAATATCTCAAAGGCCCCAGCTCGCTCGAGCTGCGCACCATGGCAATAAGATTGGCTCGCTCATCATCGAACCAGGAAAGCGCTTCTGTCGCACCTTCAAAGGCGACTTCAAGACCGGCCGGGACTTCGAGGTCAGCAGGAGCACACCGCATCTCCGGATTCAACACTTTCGCAGCATTATTCACTGCCGAGAGGTAGGACTCAAAGAGCGCGCGACGAGCCCGCGAATCTCCGAATGACTTCCCAGCTAGGGAATACTTCTTGTGCGAGTAAAGACGGATGAGATCGTGAAACTGGTATCGGCCCGGCCGATGTTCACGAATGAGATTAGCGGCGGAGAGCTTGTCCAGGATGACACCTGCCCACCCGAGGTCTCGATCAGTCAGCGCAGCGGCGACCCAGCTCGTGAAATCAACCCCAGGAACCAGAGCCAGCGCGGCGAACAATTTCTTGCCGTCAGGGTCGAGTGTCGCGTAGGACAGCTCAAATGCGGCCCGTACCGCAGCGTGGTCGTCACCCTCGATCGTCAGCGAGTCGAGAAGGTCACCAGATTTCATCCTGTCGATATAGGCACGGACGTCAATGGCCTGGAAAGCCAGGTTGGCGCCGGCGATCCGCAACGCAAGCGGAAGGTTCCCACAGAGCGTGGCGAGCTCCCGTCTGGCGTCCACATCAGCTTCACCCCATCGGCCACCGACAAGCTCGCCAAGCAGTTCCCCCGAATCCTTGACACTCAGCGTAGGCAGCGACAGTGGATGCGCCGAACCCTCGCCCGCCAGAGCGCGGAGCTCGTTCCTACTGGTGATCAACACTGAGCAACCGGGCAGCGCCCGAAGCAAAGGACGCACCTGTTCCGCATCTGCCGCGTTGTCGAGGACCACCAGCACACGCCTGGTCGCCATCGTCGCCCGGAGTTTCTTCGCTTGCTCCTCCAGCTCGGTGGGAACCTCCTGTGGCCTCGTCCCGAGCGCTCGGAGAAATCGGGCCAGCACCTGTTCGGCCGTCGGGGTAACACCCCTCGAATACCCATGCAGGTTCACATGCAGCTGGCCATCCGGGAAGCGGTCTTTGACCCGGTGCCCCACACGAACAGCAAACGCCGACTTACCGACCCCCGGCGGCCCCGACACGACAACAAGTCGAGCACCCTCGGCTTCAGGATCGAGCAGGCTCACCACATGCTCGATCATCTCCGCCCTTCCCACGAAGTCACCGAGATCGGCAGGTAGCTGTTGCGGAACAACCCGAGCCTCGACGTCAGGCTCCGCGGCCTGCTCAACCTCGCCCGTGAGCATCTTCTGGTGGAGCTCGCGAAGCTCGGCTCCAACCTCGGACGACAGGTCCAGCCCCGTCCGCTGCACGACATCACGGAACGCCGCCAACGCCTCGGCCTGCTGCCCCGAGCGGTACAACGCCAGCATCAGCTGTCCCCAGAACCGCTCACGAAACGGGTACTCCGCCGTCAGCGCACGCAACTCTCCAATGACCGAGCCATGCCTCCCCTGGCTCAGATCGACATCGATACGCCACTCAAGCGCCTGTAGAAGCTCGGCTTCCAGAGCCGGGCACTCGGCGTCCCTCAGCTCATCGGACGGCACATCCAGAAGAGGACGGCCGCGCCACAGTCCAACTGCCTCACGCAACGTCTCCGCTTTCAGCTCGCCTGATTCGCCAGAAGCACGGGCGACAAGGCTGCGGAAGCGAAGCAAGTCCACGCGGTCCGGGTCCACATCTACGAAGTAGCCACCCTCGACGGTTCGGATCAGCTCCGCAACACTGAGCGCTCGCCGAAGGCGGGTCACATGGGTCTGGACGGCGTTGTGTGAGTCCTTCGGCGCGTTGTCTCCCCATAGGTACTCGACCAGTTGACTCGTCCGAACCGGTCGCCCGGCATGAAGCAGCAAGGCGGCAAGGACAACTCTCTGCTTGGGCGCGTTGATCGGAACAATGTGACCGTCAACCCAGACCTCCAGAGATCCGAGGACCTTGAACTCGACTGCCAACGTGGCAGCCCCCCGCTCGCGCGCGCTCCTACCCACGAAACATCCCCCGTTCTCCCGGCTACACACCGGTCGTGTCAGGTCTCCCCAGACCTGTGACGGTGCCGACTCGACTCGTCAGCGCCTACCTCTATTACATGGCGGCCTTCACAGCATCGCTGCTGGTGAGGCGCGGCGACACGGAGTACGCGTTCTCTGGGGCATTGACCGGAACGAGATGGCCGTCCGGGGTCCGTTCAGCGGTGCCTGACGGACGGTTGGCGACCCCCCGTTATCGGGCCGTCACCAACTGCCACTAACGTGTTGTGCGCCACGTGAGCAACCCGCCCACAGTGACGAACGTCCCTCAAGCGGTCGTCCCGCGCTCGACGACCGGCCTTTCGGCGTTCACCGCAGGTCCATCCCGAGCGCTTAGCGTCCGAGCCGTCGACGCCGTTCGAGGAGGTGGCCGTGCAGGCATTCCGTCGCATCGCGGTACTACTGCTGACGATCTTCGGAGTGCTCGCGAGCGCCACCGCGCCGGGCATCGCGGCGCCTTCCCGCGTGAAGCCGCTTCCGCAGGCACACGCACACAACGACTACGAGCACACGCGTCCGTTGCTCGACGCCCTCGCCAACGGCTTCACCAGCGTCGAGGCCGACATCTACCTGGTGGACGGCGCCCTGCTCGTCGGGCACGACCCGGACGACCTGCGGCCGGACCGCACTCTTCAGTCCCTGTACCTGGAGCCGCTGCGCCAGCAGGTCATCGCCAACCACGGCCGTGTGCACCCCGGCCGCCCCGGACTGTTCCAGCTGCTCATCGACCTGAAGAACACCGGCGCCGCCACCTACGCAGAGCTGGACCGGGTGCTTCGCTCGCCGAGGTACTCCTGGATGTTCAGCCAGTACGTGTCCGGCAAGGTCGTTCGCGGTGCCGTTGACGTGGTTGTTTCCGGCGACCGGCCACGTCAGCTGATGAGCGGTCAGCGGCACCGCCTGGCGTTCTACGACGGCCGGATGACCGACGCGGCGGACCTCGGGCCCGGTTCGGACGCCAAGCTCGCCGCCCTGGTCTCGGACAACTGGACGAAGCTGTTCACGTGGAACGGCGTCGGTCCGATGCCTGCTGCTGAGAGGGCGAAGCTTCGCGAGATCGTGGCCACCGCGCACCGGGCCGGCCAGCGGGTTCGGTTCTGGGCGACGCCCGACTCGCCGGGACCCGAACGCGAAGCGATTTGGCGAGAACTCGTCACCTCTGGGGTGGATCACCTCAACACCGACGATCTGTCCGGACTGCGAGCGTTCCTCACAAGGGGCTGAAGGGTTGTACTTCTACGCCACTTGGTGGCGTCACCCACGTGACCCAGACCTCACATACGGTAATTGATCCTGGGTTGGAAACGACCCGGTAACGGTGCCTCCAGCTGCCTAAACCTCCTCGATCGTAAAACACCCCCTTCGCGTTACTGTGACGACGGCCACACTCTGAGACGTTTGGGTTCCCCGCCGCGGTTACGTACGGTCGCTTCTCGGTTGGCCCCGAAACCCAACCGACGCAGTGCCGGAGAGCTGACGCGCCAAATCCTGTCCAGCAGGTCTCCGGTCAACGACCCCGAGCGGAAAGACAACTTCTGGACAGGAGCGGGGGAACCACTTCCCGGGCGTCCCGAGCGCCCTAGGGGTGAAGCCGGTCCCGACCGGCCGGGCCCTCCCCGACAGAGCCCGAACCCGACAGCTCACCTCGCAGGCGCGGTAGGAGAGAGAGAAATGACTTCTTACCGAGGCAAGCACCGCAAGCAGTCCACCACCGGTCGCAACGTGGCCCGCCTGGCAGTCGCCGGCGCCGTGGCCGCAGCGCCATTCGTTGTGACCGCAGGCACCGCCTCGGCCGCCACCCCCAACTGGGATGCCCTCGCCAAGTGCGAGAGCGGCGGCAACGCAAGCATCAACACGGGCAACGGCTACTCCGGTCTGTACCAGTTCAAGCAGTCGACCTGGCTGGCCTACGGTGGCGGCGCCTACGGTCAGAACGCCCACCAGGCAACGGCTGCCCAGCAGACCGAGATTGCCCAGCGGCTCTACAACGCCAGGGGCGCGAACCAGTGGCCTGGCTGCACCAAGAAGACCGGCTGGGCGAACGGCGGTGGCGGCGGTGGCAGCACCAAGGCCAAGCCCGTGTCCAAGAAGCAGGTCACCAAGAAGGCCGCTCCGGTGAAGAAGGCCGCGACCCCCGCGCCGGCCGCCACCGCTCCGGTCAAGATCGAGAAGAACGGTGCCGACTACACCGTTGTTGCCGGTGACACGCTGTCCAAGATCGCCGCGGCGAACAACGTCGAGGGCGGCTGGAAGGCGCTGTTCGAGCGCAACAAGGACGTCGTCAAGGACGCCAACCTGATCATCGTCGGTCAGCAGCTCGACCTGAAGTGACGATGTGCTGAGCACGTCCTGGTGAAAGGCCCTGGCCAGCAATGGCCGGGGCCTTTCGCTCGTCTCCGGCGAGCTACGGGCAGTTGACCCACTCTTCGGTCCCGTCCGCGAAGAGCTGGCGCTTCCAGATGGGGAGCCGTAGCTTGACCTCATCGACAAGATCAGCGCACGCGACGAAGGCCTCGCGGCGGTGCGACGCGGAGACCGCGCACGCCAGGGCGGAGTCACCGATCCCGAGGTCACCGATGCGGTGGCTGACCGCGAGCGCGAAGACCTTCGGGTGCCGGGCGGCCACGTCGGCGGCGACCTCGGCGATCACCTTCTCCGCGCTCGGATGGCCGGAGTACTCCAGCTCGCGCACCTCGCGGCCGCCGTCGTGGTCGCGGACCACGCCGGAGAACGTGACAACGGCGCCCGCGGTGCGGCTCGACACCAGGTCGGCGTGCTCGGCGACGTCGAGCGGGGACTCGGTCACCACTGCCCGCAGCACCTGGGCCGGAGAGTCGGCTCGTGTCACGTGGTCACCTCCGCTCAGCTGGTCGACCGCGTGGTCGAGCACCCCGTCGAGCACGGTGAGCCCGTCCCGCACTCCGCCGGTCGAGCCGGGCAGGTTCACCACGAGGGTCCGGCCCGCGACTCCGGCGACTCCGCGCGAGAGCACCGCGGTCGGGACCTTCGGCAGGCCTTGGGCGCGGATCGCGTCGGCGAGGCCCGGAATCTCGTAGTCCAGCACCGAGCGGGTCGCTTCCGGCGTGCCGTCGGTCGGTGAGATGCCGGTCCCGCCCGTCGTGACCACCACGTCCACGCCGTCCGCGATCGCGGCGCGCAGCTCCGTGGCGACCGGGTCCCCATCAGGGACGACCACGGGCGCGGGCACCTCGTAGCCCTTCGCGCTCAGCCAGGACTCGATCACCGGACCGGTGCGGTCGGTGTAGACGCCGGCTGCCGCGCGGTTCGAGGCCACGACCACGCGGGCCGTGCGCGCGCTCACCGGTCCTCCGGACGGGTCCACAGGCCGGTCTTGCCGCCTTCCTTGCGCTCGACGCGCACGGCGTCCAGTGTCGCGGCGGGGTCCACGGCCTTGACCATGTCGTGCAGCGTGAGCCCGGCGACCGTGACCGCGGTCAGAGCCTCCATCTCCACACCGGTGCGGTCCGTGGTGCGGACGGTCGCGGTGATCCGGACGTCGGAGCCCTCCGCCGCCAGGTCCACGACCACACCGGCGAGCGCGATCGGGTGGCACAGCGGGACGAGGTCAGGCGTGCGCTTGGCACCCATGATCCCCGCGATCCTGGCGGTGGCCAGGGCGTCGCCCTTCGGCAGTCCGTCCCTGCGCAGCAGCGATACGACCTCTTCGGTGGTGCGCAGCACACCGGTGGCGACGGCGAGCCGGGCGCCCGGCCGCTTGTCGGACACATCGACCATCCTGGCCGCTCCGGCCTCGTCGACGTGGGTCAGCTCCTCCGCCACGCCGTTCTAGCCCTTCGCCTGCACAGCGGCCGCGCGGACGGCCTCGGCGACGGCGGGCGCGACCGCCGCGTCGAAGACGCTCGGCACGATGAACGAGGCGTTGAGACGGTCGCCGTCGACCACGTCCGCGATGGCGTTGGCGGCCGCGACCAGCATGTCGTCGGTGATCGTGTGCGCGTGCGCGTCGAGCAGGCCGCGGAAGACACCCGGGAAGGCCAGCACGTTGTTGATCTGGTTCGGGTAGTCGCTGCGACCGGTGGCGACGACGGCCGCGTGCTTCTGCGCCTCCAGCGGGTCGACCTCCGGGTCCGGGTTGGCCAGCGCGAAGACGATCGGGTTCTCGGCCATCGTGGCGACCTGGTCGGCACCGAAGAGGTTGGGCGCCGAGACGCCGATGAAGACGTCCGCGCCGACCAGCGCCTCGTGCAGGGTGCCGCTCATCTTGGTGGAGTTGGTGTTCTCGGCGATCCAGCGCAGGTTCTCGTCGACGAGGCCGTCGCGCTCGGTGTGCACGATGCCGTCGATGTCCACCGCGACGATGTCACCGGGCTTCTGCTTCAGCAGCAGGCGGATGATGGCCGAGCCCGCCGCGCCGACGCCGCAGACCGCGATGCGGCAGTCCTCGATGTTCTTGCCGACAACGCGCAGGGCGTTGCGCAGAGCGGCGAGCACCACGATCGCGGTGCCGTGCTGGTCGTCGTGGAAGACCGGGATGTCCAGCTTCTCCCGCAGCCTGGCCTCGATCTCGAAGCAGCGCGGGGCGGCGATGTCCTCCAGGTTGATACCGCCGTAGACCGGGGCGATCAGCTCGACCGTGCGGATGATCTCCTCGGTGTCCTGGGTGTCCAGGCAGATCGGCCAGGCGTCGACACCGGCGAACTTCTTGAACAGCACCGCCTTGCCCTCCATCACGGGCAGCGCGGCGGCCGGGCCGAGGTTGCCGAGGCCGAGCACCGCGGAGCCGTCGGTGACCACGGCGACGGTGTTGCGCTTGATCGTCAGCCTGCGCGCGTCCTCGGGGTTGGCCGCGATCGCCTGGCAGACCCTGGCGACGCCGGGCGTGTAGGCCCTGGAGAGGTCGTCGCGGTTGCGGAGGGCGACCTTGGAGGCGATCTCCAGCTTGCCGCCGAGGTGCATCAGGAAGGTGCGGTCGGAGATCTTGCGGACCGTCACGCCCGGCAGCAGCGACAACGCGTCGGTGATCACGGTGGCGTGGTCGCCGGAGAGCGTGTTGCAGGTGATGTCGACGACGACGCGGTCGGAGTGCGACTCGACGACGTCGAAGGCCGTGATCACGCCACCGACCTTGCCGATGGAGCTCGTGAGGTCGCCGGCGGCGCTCGCCGACGGCGGCGCCTCGACACGCACGGTGATCGAATAACCCGGCCCCGGTACCGGCATTGCACCCTCCCCGGTCAGTGCTGCTCAGCGGTGCGCACAGCCTAGACCTCGGAGGATTCCGGCACTCGCACGGCTCGGAAAGCCGTGGCGGCGCGCCCGCCGTGACGGGCGCGCGTCGCCGCTACTTGTTGATGACCGTGACCGGGTGCTCGTAGTGCACGTCCTCGGCGGGGAAGGTGATCTCGCCGAAGGGGGACTGCGCGCCCTGCAGGTGGCTGGCGAGTTCGCTGACCGGGTGATGACCGTCGGCGGTCTCCCCAGGCCAGGTCGGGTCGATGCGCTCGGGGCGACGGGCGGCCTTGGCCACGGCTCCTCCTCAACTCGGGAAATACCCGCTCAGTGTGCCTGATGCGGCCCCGGCCCGGCGCGCGCCCATAGGCAGCGAAATCGTCGGCATATAACGTGGTACCGATGTCCGGTCACTCTCTCGTCGACTGGCTGCGCGCGCAGGAGGAACAGGCTCTCGTCGAGCTGTTGCGGGCGCGCCCGGACCTGGCGACCCCGCCCCCGCCAGACACCACCGTCCTGGCCACCAGAGCAGGCATGCGCGCCTCCGTGGTCCGCGCGTGCGAGGACCTGGACTCCTTCACCCGCACCGTGCTGGACGCGTTGGTCGTCGCAGGCGCTGACACCGACCCGCAACCGCTCACCAGGATCAACCGGTTGATGGGCAAGGGCGTGCCCGCGGCGCGCACCAAGCAGGCCGTGCGCGCGCTGCGCGAGATCGCCGTCGCCTGGGGGCCGGACACCGCGATCAGCGTGCTGCCCTCCGCCGTGGAGGTCACCTCCCAGTTCCCGGGGAACCTGGGTCGCTCGGCCCCGCAGCTCGACGAGCTCGACCTGCCCAAGGTCGTCGACGAGCTCGACGCGGGTGAGCGCAGGCTGCTGGAAACCCTCGCGGCGGGCCCGCCGATCGGCCGCACCAAGGACGCCTCCCGCGTGGTGCCGCTGGAGCGCGCGGAGAACCCGGTGCAGAGCCTGATGGCGCGCGGCCTGCTGCTGCGCAGGGACCCCGAGACGGTGGAGCTGCCGCGCCAGCTCGGGCTGCTGCTGCGGGGCGACCGGCCGATGGGCCAGGTCCAGGTCGAGCAACCCGCGCTGGCCACCACCGAGCGCGGTTCCTCCACTGTGGACTCCACTGCCGCAGGTGCCGCGCTCGAACTGCTGCGGCATGTGGAAGGCCTGCTGAAGCTCTGGTCGATCGAACCACCGGGTGTGTTGCGCTCCGGCGGGCTCGGCGTGCGCGACCTGCGCCGCCTGGCCAAGGAGCTCGACGTCGACGAGCCCCGCGCGACGCTGCTGGCCGAGCTCGCCCTCGCCGCCGCGCTCGTCGGTCACAGCGAGGGCACCGAGCCGGAATGGGTTCCGACGACGCACGCCGACACGTGGCTGGCCGCCCCTGCGGAGCAGCAGTGGGCCACGCTCGCGAGTGCTTGGCTGGAGCTGCCGAGGCTGCCCGCGCTCGCCGGGCGCAGGGACGAGAAGGACAAGCTGCTCAGCGCGCTCTCGGACGACTTGCGCAGGCCGGTCGCGGAGAGAGAGCGCAAGCGGGTGCTCGGCGTGCTGGCGGACCTGCCGCAGGGCGCGTGCGTCAGCGATGTCGGCGAGCTCGTCGCCGTGCTGGCCTGGCGGGCCCCGGCGCGTGGCGGACGGCTGCGCGACGAGCTCGTGCGCTGGGCGGTGGACGAGGCGACCGCTGTGGGCGTCGTCGCGCTCGGCGGCCTGTCCACTGCGGGTGCGGCTCTGCTCAACGAAGGTCCGGCCGAAGCGGCCAAGCGCATGCTGGACGCGCTTCCCGAGCCGATCGACCACGTGCTGGTGCAGGCGGACCTGACCGTGGTCGCGCCCGGCAGGCTCGAACCGGAGCTCGCCTCGGACATCGCCCTGGTCGCGGACGTGGAGTCGGCGGGCGGCGCGACGGTCTACCGGATCACCGAGGGCACCGTGCGGCGCGCGCTCGACGCCGGGCGCTCCGCCGCGGAGCTGCACGAGCTGTTCAAGGTGCGGTCACGCACGCCGGTGCCGCAGTCACTGAGCTACCTGATCGACGACATCGCCAGGAAGCACGGACAGCTGCGGGGAGGAGCGGCCGGGTCGTTCCTGCGCTGCGACGATCCCGCGCTGATCGCCGAGGTCCTCGCCAACCCGGACATCACCCGGCTGGAGCTGCGTCGGATCGCGCCGACCGTGCTGGTCAGCCCGCTGGCGCTGGCCGAGGTGCTCGACGGCCTGCGCGGCTGCGGCTACGCGCCGGCCGCGGAGGGGCCGGACGGCGGCGTGGTGGACCTGCGCCCCAGCGGGCACCGCATCCCGGGCAGGTCGCGGGGGACCCGGCGGCCGTTCCTGCCGACGCGGCCGAGCGCCGAGCAGCTCACGTCGGTGGTGCGGCAGATCCGGGCGGGTGACCGGGCCGCCGACGCCCCGCGCGGCGAGGCGGTCTCCACCTCGACCATCGGCACCGCCGCGACCATGGCTCTGCTCCAGGAGGCGGCCGCGGCCAACCGCAGCGTGTGGATCGGGGTCGTGGACTCCCACGGCACGGCGAGCCAGCGGATCGTGCAGCCGGTCAGCGTGGCCGGGGGCGTGCTGGAGGGCTTCGACCACGGGCACGGCGTGGTGCGCCGGTTCCCCCTGCACCGGATCACCTCGGCGGCGGTCGTCGAGGAGCAGTAGGCGCCTCCGTAGCGACTGTCCACTTCGGAGCGACCCGATGCGGTGATCAATTTATCTAGTTAAGCACTCTCCGGAAGTGTCCACAGTGGACATATAACACGTAATCCCACGCCGGAGCTGGCACAACCGGAAAGTTGCCCACTGTCCCTCCATTGTGGTCGCTCTGTACCCGTTGTAGTGCACCGTTGCGCCCTAACGTCGTGGGTAGCTGCGCTCACTCGCCCCACACGGGTGGCGCGTGCAGGAATCGGACAGTGCCTGGCGGTCGACGACCGCCACATCTAGGAGGAACCCCGAATGCCCATCAGCAGGTTGGCGCGGAGATTCGCAACGGTGACCGCGGCGGTAGCCATGTCGGTCTTCTTCATGTCCGCGGGTTACGCCGGCGCCGCCACGGTGGACGCTGACGTCGACGCGAAGGTCGGCGCGAACGTCGGCGTCGGGGTCAAGCTCCCGGTCAAGGTCGGTATCGGCGCGGACATCGACGGCGACGTCAATGTCGGCGTGGGCGTGAAGGCGCCCATCAAGGCCGGTGTCGGCGTCAAGGTCGGCGGCGACGTGAAGGTCGGCGTCGGGGTCAAGGCGCCCATCAAGGTCGGTGTCGGCGTCAAGGCTCCGATCAGGGTCGGTGTCGGCGCTGGTGTCGGCGTCGGCGCGGGTGTCGGCGTGGACGCGGGCGTCAAGGTCAAGCTCCCGGTCAAGGTCGGCGTGCGGCTGCCGATCAAGGTCGGTATCGGTGCGGACGTCGACGCGGGTGTGGACGCCGGTGTCGGCGTGGGCGCCGGTCGCTCCGCCGCTCCCAAGACGGGCGTGAAGGCTGACGTCGACGCGGACGTGAAGGCCGGCGTGCGGGTCTCCGCGGCCGACCTGAAGGTCAAGGTGGCCGCCAAGGTCGACGCGAAGGTCGACCTGGCCGCGAGCGCCAAGCTCGACAAGATCGGTGCCTGCGTGAGCGCCCCGAGCATCGGCGCGTCCGCCAGCGCCAAGCCGGGCGTCCAGGTCGGCAACGCCGGTGTCCTCGGCGCCCTGACCGTCAAGCCGGTCATCAAGGGTCTGAACGTCTGCGCGGGCATCGGCTGATCCAGCCGCTCACAGCGCAAAGCGGGAGCCCCGGTCACATGACCGGGGCTCCCGCTTGTGCAGCCCTTCGTGGACGGGTCACCTTCAGCAGGCGTTGAGCCGGGCGGCCTGGCGCGTCAGGTGATCGCGCTCGGCGAGGTTGGGTGCCTTGTGGGCCGCCTCGGCGTACAGCCGTGCCGCCGTCGCCAGGTCGCCGTCGCGCTCGTGGAGGTACGCCGCCACCGCGACGTGGCGGGGCAGTGAGGCGTCCAGCGCCGCGAGCGCCGCCAGCCCGGCGCGCGCTCCGTCGGCCTCGCCGACGGCCACCGCGCGGTTGAGCCGGACGACCGGGCTGTCGGTCAGGCGCGTGAGCTCGTCGTACCACTCGACGATCTGCGCCCAGTCAGTCTCCTCGGCGGTAGGCGCGTCAGCGTGGAGTGCCGCGATGGCGGCCTGGGCCTGGAACTCGCCCAGCCGGTCGCGGGCGAGGGCCGCCTGCAGGATCTCGACGCCCTCGGCGATCGACTCGGTGTCCCACCGCCCGCGGTCCTGCTCGGCGAGCGGCACCAGGCTGCCGTCGGGCGCGGTCCGGGTGGCGCGCCGGGCGTGGTGGAGCAGCATGAGGGCGAGCAGCCCCGCCACCTCGGGGTGGTCGATCGCGGCCGCGAGCTGCCGGGTGAGCCGGATGGCCTCGGCTGCGAGGTCGACGTCGCCGGAATAGCCCTCGTTGAAGACCAGGTAGAGGACGCGCAGCACGGTGGCGACGTCGCCTGGCTGGTCGAACCGCACACCGGAGACGGTGCGCTTGGCCCGGCTGATGCGCTGCGCCATGGTCGCCTCGGGCACCAGGTAGGCCTGGGCGATCTGGCGGGTGGTGAGGCCGCCGACAGCGCGCAGGGTGAGGGCGACGGCGGACGACGGGGTCAGAGAGGGGTGAGCGCAGAGGAAGTAGAGCTGGAGGGTGTCGTCCACCGCGGGTGCGGGGCCGGGCGCGGGTTCGGCGTCGATGAGGTCCTCGCGGCGGTGGCGGGAGGTGTCCGACCTCGTGGCGTCGAGGAACTTGCGCCAGGCCGCCGTGACCAGCCAGCCCATGGGATCGCGGGGCGGGTCAGCCGGCCAGACGCGGACGGCCTCGACCAGGGCGTCCTGCACGGCGTCCTCGGCCGCCGCGAAGTCGGCTCCGCGGCGGACGAGGATTCCGAGCACACTCGGCGTGAGGCTCCGGAGCAGGGCCTCGTCCAGCTGAGCGGTCACTCCGTGATGGTCGGCGGCTCGGCCAGGAACGGGCGCACCTCGAGCCACTCGTGGATCGGCTCCCCGCCCGCCCCGGGGGCGGCTGACAGCTCACCGGCCAGCTCGACAGCGCGCTCGTGGCTGTCGACGTCGATCACCATCCAGCCGGCGATGAGGTCCTTGGTCTCGGCGAACGGGCCGTCGGTGACCGGCGGGCGCCCCTCACCGTCGTACCGGACGAACATCCCCTCGGGGGCGAGCGCCTGACCGTCGACGAACTCGCCGGTCCCCTCCAGCCGGGTCGCGAAGTCGCGCATGTACTGCACGTGCGCCGAGATCTCCTCCGGCGTCCACTGGTCCATCGGCACGTCGTTGGCCGGAGCCGGAGCGCCGCGGTAGTGCTTGAGCAGCAGGTACTTGGCCATCGTGGTTCTCCTCGGTTCTGGTGCGACCCGTTTCGGTCGCCTTCACCGCAGGGACGGAGCCAGTCACGCGTTCTCGACATCGCCGCCCGAACTTTTTTTGGCTCTCGCGACCGCGGGCCCCAGGGAGCCGTTGCGTGCTCATAACGGGAGGGAACGCTCCCGAATCCCGGTACGGGTACGAAACGGAACCACCCGGCCCGCGCCGCTCGCGGCCAACCGGCTAGGCGCCGACCGTCATCCACTGGCGCATGGCGTGCTCGACCAGGGTGATCAGCGCCTGCTTGGTCGACTCCTTCGTCCGCGCGTCACAGGTGACGATCGGGACGGAGTCGTCGATGGTCAGCGCGTCGCGAACGTCCTCGACGCGGTGGTGCAGCATGCCGTCGAAGCAGTTGAGCGCCACAATGTAGGGCAGCTGCCGGTCGTCGAAGAAGTCGATGGAGGCGAAGGCGTCGGCCAGTCTGCGGGTGTCGACCAGCACGACCGCGCCGATGGCGCCGCGCACCAGGTCGTCCCACATGAACCAGAACCGGTGCTGACCGGGGGTGCCGAACAGGTACAGGATCAGGTCCTGGTCCAGCGACACGCGGCCGAAGTCCATCGCCACCGTGGTGGTGACCTTGCCCGGCGTCGCGGACAGGTCGTCCACGCCGACGCTGGCCTCGGTCATCACGGCTTCGGTCGTCAGCGGAACGATCTCCGAGACCGAACCGACAAAAGTCGTCTTCCCCACACCGAAGCCACCGGCCACGACGATCTTCGCCGAGGTCGTGGCCTGTCGGGTATCCGGTGTGTGGGGGTTAGAGCCTGCGGAGGCCACTGAGCACCCTTTCGAGGAACGCAAGGGACGGCCGGTCCCCCATGACCAAGCCGCTCTGGTGGATCATGACAAGGCCGAGGCCAGCCATGTCACCGATCAATACGCGTACCACTCCGAGTGGCAAACGCAAGTGTGCGGCGACTTCTGCGACCGATCGGGTCTCCAGGCAGAGACCGCAGATCGAACGGTGCTCCGGCAGCACGGCCGCGTCCCGCTCCCTGCCGCGGTCGCTGGTGGAGATCAGCGCCTCGATGGCGAGATCGTAGTCGGGCCGGGTGCGCCCGCCGGTGCGGGTGTAGGGCCGGACCAGCGAACCGGACTCGGTGAACGGGTCGGGCTCGTGCACGACCGGGACGTGCTGTGCGGGGACCGAGGAGATCGGGGACTCGTCGACCATGCCCCCGCCGAAGAGGTCGGCGCCCGGCCCGCCGAACAGGCCGGTGCCGCCGAGACCGTCGCGCGGCGACAGCAGGGGGTTCTCCTGCGGCCCGTCGCCGGGGTTGTCGCGCTCGTCCTCAGGTTCGTCGTAGCGGAATCCACCCAGCGCCCACTCCCGGTAGTCGAAGCGGTCGCTGGAGAATCCGGGTCCCGTCGTCATCGCGACCTCACCCCACCTGGCTCTTCACTTATCTGCGCACGACGCCCTGCAGCTGCGCACGCAGCTCCGGCGTGAGCTGCTGACCGACGCGGTCCACGAGCAGGGTCATCTCGTAGGCGACCAGGCCGATGTCGCAGTTCGGCGCCGCCAGGACGGACAGGCAGGCGCCGTTGCTGATCGACATCAGGAACAGGTAACCCCGCTCCATCTCCACGACGGTCTGGGCGACGTTGCCTGCTTCGAAACACCGTGCCGCTCCCTGGGTAAGGCTGACCAGACCGGAAGACACCGCGGCAAGCTGTTCTCCGCGATCGCGCGGCAGGCCCTGGGACCCGGCGAGCAGCAGGCCGTCCGCCGACACCACCACGGCGTGGGCGACACCGGGAACCCTGCGCACGAAGTCAGTGATCAACCAACCGAAGGTGCCAGGCTGCTGGACCGACTCGTTCACTCCTGCTCCTCGTCCTGACGGCCGTGACCGGGGCCGGACTGCTCGGACTGGCCGCGATCGGCGGCCAGCGTGTCAATCCTGGCATGCCGCCCGCGACGCAGACCCTGCTGGAAACTCGACATCCTGCCACGGACGTTGTCCGGGGTGCGAGAGCTCTGTGGGGCCTTGGTCGCCGGAGCCTGCGGACGGGGTGCCGCCGAACCCGGGACGAGCTGGGCCTTCGGAACCCTCTTGGGCAGACCGGCCGAGGTGACGCCCTGGCTGACGGGGTTGTTCAGCAGCGCGTTCGCCGCCTCCCAACCCTCGTCACCGGGAGACTGCCACACCGACCTCGCGTCCCGCTGCGGGGTGGGTACCGGTGTCGGCTCCGGGGCGGCGGTCGCGCGGATCTCCGTCGGCTGCTCGTCCTGGCCCTGGACCGACCGCTGCCGCTTGGGCAGCGGTGCGTCGAGCTGCTGGCGCGCCGGCTGTTGGGCTGCGGGCTGCTGGACTGCGGGCTGCTCGGCTGCGGGCTGCTCGGCGGGCGGGGCCGGAGTGGCCAGGGGCTCGTCGACGGTGGCGCTGAGCGCGGGCTCGCCGAGCGGCATCTCCCTGGGGTGCGCGGCGGGCTTGGGGTCCGCCGCCTGGAACCACTGGGAGAGGATCTCCTCGTAGATGGGCAGCCGCTCGGTCGGCGCGTCCATTTCCCGCTGGCCCCCCTTCGGCCCGGTCCCGTTGAACTCGGGCGCGGGCTGCTGCTGGTTGGCCGGGGCGTCGATCGGCAGGGCCCCGCACGAGCCGTCGAACTCGCCGTTCGGGTCCGGCCGCTCGTCCTCGTAGGACACCGGAGCGGGCTGCTCGTCGACCGGCAGCGTCGGCGGCTTGGCCGGGTCCAGCTCCCCGTCGGCCGCGACGACCTGGATGTCCAGGTCCATCGGCTGCGCGGGCTCGGCCGAGCTCGCCGGCTCCGCGGAGGCGGCAGGCTCTGCCCGATCGCCCTGGGCGAGGGCCCTGGTCACGTCGCCGACGGTCAGCGGCGGTGTGCCGGAGACGCCGGGGTAGCTCGACGCCTGGCTCGTCTCCGCCGGGGTGTGCACGAACAGGGAGTTGGTCTGGAACTCCGGCGCGGGCTGGCTGGGCGTGCTCGGCTGGCTGGGCGTGCTCGGCTGGCTCGGGGAGCTCGGCTGGCTGGGCATGCTGGTGCTGGGCTGGGCTCCGACGGCGGGAAAGCCACCGGTGACCGGTCCGCCGAGGGTGGTGGTGCGCGGCGGCACCGGCTGCACGATGTCGGCGGGGATGACCACCAGCGCGGTGGTGCCGCCCTCGATGTCCTCGTTGGACCGCAGCTTGACCTGGACCTGGTGCCGCTTGGCCAGCCTGCCGACCACGAACAGGCCCATCCGGCGGGAGACCGCGACGTCGACGTCCGGCGGCTCGGCGAGGCGCTGGTTGGCCTCGCGGATCTCGGCGTCGGGCATGCCGACCCCGCGGTCGGAGATCTCCACCGCGAGCTCGCCCTTGCGCGTGCGCGCCGTGCGCACCACGACCTTGGTCTGCGGGTCGGAGAACGCGGTCGCGTTGTCCAGCAGCTCGGCGACCAGGTGCACCAGGTCGTTGACCGCGCGCCCCTGGATCGCCAGGTCGGGCGCCGCGCCGACCTGGACCCTGGCGTACTGCTCGACCTCGGAGACCGCGGCGCCGACGACGTCGGAGACCGGGACCGGGCGGGTGAGCCTGCGGGTGAGGTCGTTGCCGGAGAGCACCAGCAGGTTCTCGCTGTTGCGCCGCATCCGGGTGGCGAGGTGGTCCAGCTCGAAGAGGTTGGACAGCTGGTCGGGGTCCTGCTCGTCCTGCTCCAGCCGGTCGATCAGGTTCAGCTGGCGTTCGACCAGCGCCTGGCTGCGGCGGGAGAGGTTGACGAACATCGCGTTGACGTTGTCGCGCAGGATCGCCTGCTCCGCGGCCAGCCGGACGGCCTCGCCGTGCACCGCGTCGAAGGACCGCGCCACCTGGCCGATCTCCTCGGTGGTGTGCACCGGCACCGGCGCGACGGCGATCTTGGACGCCTCCGTCGGGTTCGGCGCGGCGAGGATCTTCTCCACCGCGTCGGGCAGCTGGTGGTCGGCAACGGCGAGCGCGGTCTTGCGGAGCACGCGCAGCGGGCGCAGCAGCGAGCGGGCCACGAACAGCGCCAGGATCACCGCGAGGGCCAGTGCGCCGAGCACCAGCGCGGAGTCGCGGATCGCGTTGGTGCTGGCCGTGCTGGCCAGCGTGGAGCTGTCGTTGCGGAGCTGTTCGAGCAGCTTGGACTCGACGTCGTAGATCAGGTTCACGGTCAGCGTCGACGCGACGTCCCACTGCTCGGGGGTCGCGGTGAGCTGCTGGTTGGTCTCGGCGTTCTGCAGCGCCGATTCCTCGATGTTGTTGGCGACGTCGACGATGAAGCCGGTCACCATGTCGTCGAAGAGCCTGCGCTGCTCCGAGGTGGCCGACTTGCGGAAGTCGTTGCGCGCGGCCTGCAGCTCGGCGTCGACGGCGAGCAGCTGGCGGAGCTGGCCGGGCGCGAACTTCTTCTGCTGCAGCGCGTCGAGCAGGATCGCCCGCTTGCGCGAGGTCTGCTCCTTGGCCCTGGCCACCGACAGCACGCTGGCCTGGAGGTTCATCAGCGCCGGGTTGTCGGTCTGGGCGAGACCGAGCTCGGTGAGCGAGAGCAGCTCGTCGATGGACTCGCTGTAGGAGCGCAGCACCGCGTCCTCGGGGTAGCGCGAGGGCTCCTGGACCGCCTGGCGGATCTTGGTGAGCCGGTCCAGCTGCTGCGCGGCGGTGTCGTAGATCGCGGCGTGGCCGGGGGCCAGCCGCGGGCTCAGCTCCTTGACCTGCTTGCGGAACTCGTCGACCGAGTCGAGCACGCGTTTGCGCTGGCGCTCCATGACGACCTGGTCGCCGTTGCGGCCGCTGGAGACGTACCGGACGGTCAGGTCGCGCTCGCGTTGCAGGTTGTGCACCAGCGTGGAGACGGTGCTGCTGAGCCGGACCTGGTTGGCCAGGCGCTCCAGCTTGCTGGCCGCGGCGAGGTCGGAGGTCACCCGCAGTCCGCCGAGCGCGAGGGCCGCGACGGTGGGGATCAGCAGGACGGCGAGCAGCTTGGTCCGCAGCCGCCAGTTCCGCAGCCGCCACCGCGAGGCGGGCAGGTCCTGCTCGGTGTCGGTCACCGGCGCTCCGGGGGACGCGGCGACGGTGGTGCCCGCCTCATCTCCGTCACGCTTCGCAGCCGTCCCGTCACCCTTTTCGGGGTTTTCGGCAGGAAGGGCTTCCCCTTCTCCGGTCCGGCTGGGACCTCTCTCTCGACGCGCCACCCTGGGCTTCCTCTTCCGGCAGCAGTGACTCGATCCCTCCCCGGACCGAGGTCGGACTCGCGAATGCGGGCCGCATTGCAGCACAGTCCCAGCTACCAGCGCCAGCCTCACCAGCGCTGAACAGCGGACTTCCCCTGCGTGGGGCCACGGGTCGCTAGCCCGGAGAGCGTAGTGGTACGGACCAGCGAACGGGAAGATGAGACAGCGGACAGTGTCTGAAGTTGTGACTCTATTCCCTCATGTGGGTGGATAGCATCGCCACGCCTTTCCGGGCATGTCACCGTGAGTTGATCAACGAACGAGGAGTCGGCATGACCATCCGAGCCTTCAGGCGCGCGACCGCGCTGCTGGCCAGCGCGGTCACCCTGACCGCGGTCGGTGGCTGCGGCCTGATCTCCGGCTCCGACGAGGCCGCCGCGCCGAAGCCCGAACGGAGCACGCTGCGCATCGGTGTGCTGCCCAGCGTCGACGTCGCGCCGCTCTACCTGGCCCGCAACGAGAAGCTGTTCTCCGCGGCGGGGCTGCAGGTCGAGTTGATCGTCGTCGACGACGACAGCTCCGCGGTGCAGCAGCTGGACAGCGGGACGCTGGACGTCGCCTTCGCCAGCCACGTGACGCTGTTCCGCGCGGTGCACTCCGGCAAGGAGCTGCAGCTCCAGGGCGAGGCCTACCAGGCGGCGGAGAACACCATGGCCCTGGTGACGCTGCCCGACTCCGACTACGACACCCCGGGCGAGATCCAGAAGCCGAAGATCGCGGTGAACCACAAGGACGATCTCGGCACGCTGACGACCGAGAGCGTTTTGCAGACCGCAAACGTCGCCAAGGGCAACATCAAGTGGACGTCGATGCCGTTCTCGGACATGGTCAAGGCACTGGAGTCCAAGAGCGTCGACGCGGCCTGGATGGTCGAGCCCTGGATCACGAAAGCCCAGCGCTCCAACGGTGCGCGCGTGCTGACCGATACCGCGCGCGGCTACACCCTGGACTTCCCGATGTCCGGGTACGCCGCGAGCAAGAAGTTCGCCGACGCGAACCCCAAGACCCTCGCTGCATTCCGCAACGTGCTCGCCAAGGCGCAGGAGCTCGGCACCAACCGGCTCGCCGTGCAGGAGGTGCTGACCGAGTACGCGGAGGTCGACGCGCAGACCGCGGGACTGGTCTCGGTCGGCAGCTACCCGGTCTCGATCAACCCCGTCCGGCTGCAGCGGGTCGCCGACATGATGGAGACCTCGCAGCTGCTGACCAGCCGTCTCGACGTGCAGCAGCTGCTGCCTCCGGCGACGGTGTCCTAGTCGTCCATATAGATAGGTGTCTTCCGTAGTTCTGGTTGTCCCCTGAGAGGGGCGCCCCAGGGGCATGGGGCGCCCCTCACGTCGTTCAGGCCCGTTGCCGCGCCCGCACCTTGAGGATCACCGGAACCACGACCGCCAGCAGTGCCAGCGCGAACATCAGCTGCGCGAACGGGGTGGCGAACAGCGCGCCCGGATCGCCCTGGCTCACCAGCAGCGTCTTGAGCAGGTTGTCCTCGGCGATCGGCCCCAGGATCAGCCCGACCACCGCGGGAACCACCGGCCAGCCGTAGCGGCGCATGGCGTAGCTGAGCACGCCGATCCCCAGCAGGATGAGCAGGCCCTGCCAGGACTGGCTGGACGCGTAGGCGCCCAGCGAGGCGCATACCAGGATTCCCGCATAGAGATAAGGACGCGGGACCTGGAGGATCTTCACCCAGATCCCGGCCAACGGCAGGTTCAGCACCAGCAGCATCACGTTGCCGATGCACAGCGAGGCGATCAGCGTCCACACCAGTGCTGGCTGGGTGTCGAACAGCAACGGCCCCGGCTGGATGCCGTAGCTGCCGAAGGCGGAGAGCATGATCGCCGCTGTCGCGGAGGTCGGCAGGCCCAGCGTGAGCAGCGGGACCAGCACCCCTGCGACCGCGGCGTTGTTCGCCGCCTCCGGGCCGGCGACGCCCTCGATCGCACCGTTGCCGAACTCCTCCGGCCGCTTGGCCAGCTTCTTCTCCACCGCGTAGGAGAGGAAGGTGGTGACGACCGGGCCGCCCGCGGGCATGACGCCGAGCGGGAAGCCGATGAAGGTGCCGCGCAGCCACGGCTTCCACGAGCGCTTCAGGTCCTCCTTCGGCAACCACCACGTCCGGTTCACCGGGACCAGCTTCGGCGGGGAGTGCCGCAGCCGGGAGGCCACGTACAGCGTCTCCCCGACCGCGAACATGCCGACCGCGGCGATCACCACGTCCACTCCGTTGGCCAGGTCGAACAGGCCGAAGGTGAAGCGGGGCTGGCCGGAGATCGGGTCCAGCCCGATCAGCCCGAGCGCCAGCCCCACGGTCAGCGAGGCCACCCCGCGCAGCGGTGAGGCGCCGAGCATCGCCGAGACGGTGCAGAACGCCAGCACCACCAGGGCGAAGTAGTCGGCCGAGGTCAGCGACACCGCCCAGTCCGCCATCACCGGAGCGAGCACCGCCAGCAGCACGGTGCCGATGGTGCCCGCGACGAACGAGCCGATGGCCGCCGTGGCCAGCGCCTGGGCGCCGCGCCCGAGCTTGGCCATCTTGTTGCCTTCGAGCGCGGTGATGATCGACGCCGACTCGCCGGGGGTGTTGAGCAGGATCGACGTGGTCGACCCGCCGTACATCCCGCCGTAGAAGACCCCGGCGAACAGGATGAACGCCGAGGTCGCGGGCACCGAGAAGGTGATCGGCAGCAGCAGCGCGACCGTCATCGCCGGCCCGATCCCCGGCAGCACGCCGACGAGGGTGCCCAGCAGCACGCCGAGCAGGGCGAACAGCAGGCTCTCCGGAGTCAACGCCGTGGCGAAGCCCTGCATCAGGTAGTCGAATGAGCTCACCGTCATGTCCACATCTGGAAGGGGCCGCCGGGCAGGTACGCCCCGAGACCGAACACGAAGACCGACCACAGACCGATGGCCAGCGCGAACGAGCTGACCAGCACGACGACCCAGCGGCGGGCGCCGAGCACGGCCGCGGTGCCCGCGAACAGCGCGGTCGCCGCGAGCGGCCAGCCGATCGGCTCGATCAGCAGCGCGTGCACCGCGAACAGGGCGATCACCACGAACATCGCCCGCCAGTCGGTCCCGCGGTCCGGATCGACGTCCTCACCGTCCTCCGGCGGCGCAGTCCGCCCGCGCAGCACCTGCACCGCGAGCAGCGCGGCGACCACTATCAGCAGACCGCCGACGAGGTAGGGGAACAACCGCGGCCCTGCCGTCGCGGCGCTGGGTGGCACCACGATGGCCGGGGTCTGGACGAGCACGTAGACGCCGAGGGCCGCGAGCAGCCCGACGAGCACGAGCTCGCCCCTGAAGCGCAGCGATGGCACTTACTTCACCAAGCCGATCTCTCGGAGCACCTTGCGCGCTGCAGCGTCCTCGCTCTCGATGTAGCTGTCGAACTCGGGACCGGTGAGGAAGGCGTCGTCCCAGTCCTTGGCCTTGAGGGTCTGCTTCCACGCCGCGGAGGAGTGCATCTTGGTGACCGCGTCGACCAGCCGCTTCTTGGCGTCCTCGCTGAGCCCCGGCCGGGCGACGACACCGCGCCAGTTGAGGTAGCTGAGCCCGATGCCCTGCTCGGTCAGCGTCTTGACCTCCGGCATCAGCTTCGAGCGCTGGGACCCGGACACCGCGATCGCGCGCAGCTTGCCAGCCTTGATGTGCTCGGAGTACTCGGTGATGCCGGAGATGCCCGCCTTGGCCTCGCCGGAGAGCAGCCGGGCGACCGACTCGCCGCCGCCCGCGTTGGGCAGGTACGTCAACTGCGCGGGGTCGATGCCGACGCGGTCGGCGATCAGCCCTGCCAGGATGTGGTCGACGTCGGCGACGTAGCCACCGGTGATCACCGTGCCCCTGGGGTCGGCGCGCCACGCGGTGAGGAACTGTTCGAGGTTGCGGTACGGGGTCTCGGCGGGGACGACCAGCGCGAGGCTCTCACCGGTCAGCCTAGCGATCGGCGTGGTGTCCTTCAGTGTCTTCTCGGACTTGTTGTTGATGATGCCGGCGACCATGACCTTGCCCATCTGCATGAGCAGGTCGTCGTCTCTTTCACCGACGAGCTTGTTCAGCCCGGCGACTCCGCCCGGTCCTTCGAGATTGAAAACCTGCACACCGGTCGCGAGTTTTTCTCGCTGTAGTACGTCCTGGAGCGCCTGTGCGGTCTGGTGCCAACCGCCACCGGGTTTCGCGGGGACCATGATGCGCAGCCCGTCAATGGTGGAGTCACCCCCGCCCTGGGAACCGGTGCACCCCGCGAGGAGGCTGCTCGCTGCGAGAAGGGAGACGACAAGGAACTGGCGGCGGCGGGTCACTGGCGACTTCCTTAAGTGGGACTTGAGGTCAACGACGCGCGAACTTTCCACAACAAATCGGAAAAACTCGACGCGACGTCGCGCATCCCAGCACAACACGACCAGTCGCCGCACTTCCGGCACGAACATTCGGGTGATTCAGAAATCAATATTGCTAATTGGATTGACTGGCGCCACGTGCGCGGTTTCGCGCTCTCACGCGCAGAATCAGCGGAAGCACCACGGCCAGCACCGCCAGCCCAAACATGATCTTCGAAAACGCACTCGACAGCAAGACGCCGGCGTCGCCCTGACTGATCTGCAGGGCCTTGCGCAGGTTCTCCTCGGCGACCGGCCCGAGGATCAGGCCGAGCACCGCGGGCGCGACCGGCCAGCCGTAGCGGCGCATGGCGAAGCCGAGCGCGCCGATCACCACCAGGACGAGCAGCCCGGCCGTGGACTGGCTGGAGGCGAACGCGCCGAGCGAGGCGCACACCAGGATGCCGCCGTAGAGGTACGGGCGCGGGATCTGCAGCAGCTTCACCCAGATCCCGGCCAGCGGCAGGTTCAGCACCAGCAGCAGCACGTTGCCCAGGTAGAGCGAGGCGATCAGGGCCCAGACGAGCTCGGGCTTGGTGTCGAACAGCAGCGGGCCGGGCTGGATGCCGTAGCTGGTGAACGCGGCCAGCATCACCGCCGCGGTCGCTGACGTGGGAAGCCCCAGCGTCAGCAGTGGCACCAGGACCCCGGCGGCGGCGGCGTTGTTGGCCGCCTCGGGACCGGCGACACCCTCGATCGCGCCCTTGCCGAACTCGTTGTTCTTGCCCGCCAGCTTTCGCTCGGCCGCGTAGGACAGGAACGTGGTCACGTCAGCGCCACCCGCGGGGACCGCGCCGATCGGGAAGCCGATGAACGTGCCGCGCAGCCACGGCTTCCACGAGCGCTTCAGGTCGGCCTTGGGCAGGCCCCACGTCCTGCTCACCGGGATGACGTGCACCGGACCGTGCCGCAGCCGCGAAGCCACGTAGATCGCCTCGCCGACCGCGAACAGCCCGACCGCGGCGATCACCACCGGGATGCCGCGGTTGAGCTCGTCGATGCCCATGGCGAAGCGGGACTGGCCGGTGAGGTTGTCGATGCCGATCAGACCGAGGTACAGCCCGACCGCGAGCGAGGCGATCCCGCGCAGCGGCGAGCTGCCCAGCATCGCCGCGACGGTGCAGAACGCCAGAACGGTCAGCGCGAAGTAGTCGGCCGAGGTCAGCGAGGTGGCCCAGTCCGCGACCGGCACCGCGACCAGCGACAGCAGCAGCGTGCCGATGGTGCCCGCGACGAACGAGCCGATGGCGGCGGTCGCCAGCGCCTGGGCGCCACGGCCCGCTCTGGCCATCTTGTTGCCTTCGAGAGCGGTCACGATGGACGCCGACTCGCCGGGGGTGTTGAGCAGGATCGAGGTGGTCGACCCGCCGTACATCCCGCCGTAGTAGATGCCGGCGAACATGATCAGCGCGGCGGCGGGCGGGACCGTGAAGGTGATCGGCAGCAGCAGCGCGACCGTCATCGCGGGCCCGATCCCCGGCAGCACGCCGACGAGGGTGCCCAGCAGCACGCCGATGAAGGCGAAGAGCAGGTTCTGCGGGCTCAGCGCGCTGGCGAAGCCTTCGAGGAGGAGATCAAGCGAACCCATTGACCAGTCCCTGCAACGGCCCACCCGGCAGGTAGGCGCCGAGTCCGAACACGAAGACCGACCACAGGCCGACGGCGAGCACGAGCGAGGCCAGCACGATCAGCCACCACCTGCGCGCGCCGAGCACGACCGCGACGCCGGAGAACAGCAGCGCGGCAGCGAGCGGCCAGCCGATCGGCTCGATCAGCACCGCGTGCCCGGCGAACAGCCCGATCAGCAGCAGCACGGCCCGCCAGTCGGTGCCCGCGTCCGGGTCGACGTCCTCGCCCTCCTCGGGCGGGGCGGCCTTGCCTCGCAGCACCTGCACGCCCAGCAGCACGGCCACGCCGACCAACAGTCCACCGATCAGGTACGGGAACAGCCTGGGACCGGCGTTCTCCGCCATCGGCGGCACCATGATCGACGGGGTGGTGCCCAGGGTGTAGACCCCGAGTCCGGCCAGCAACACCACCAGCAGCAGCTCACCGCTCGGCCGGGTCCGCTCGGCAGCTCGCTCCGCGTCGGTCTCCGACTCGGGAGAGCTCACTTCACGGCGCCGATCTCCCTGAGCGCCTTGCGCACGGTGATGTCCTCCTGCTCGATGAACTTGGCGAACTCGTCGCCGGTGGCGAACGAGTCCTCCCAGTCGTTGCTCTTGAGGATCTGCTGCCAGGTCGCGCTGTCCCGCATCTTCTTGATCATGTCGATGTACTGCTGCTTCACGCTGTCGGACAGGCCCGGCCTCGCGACGACGCCGCGCCAGTTCAGGTAGCTCAACGCGATGCCCTGCTCGGTCAGCGTCTTGACGTCGGGGACCAGGTTGGAGCGCTTCTGCCCGGAGACGGCGATGGCGCGCAGCTTGCCGGACCTGATCAGGTCCTTGTACTCGCCGACCCCGGAGATGCCGGCCTTGACCTCACCGGAGAGCAGCTTCGGGATGGACTCGCCACCACCGCTGTTGGGCACGTAGTTCAGCTGGGCGGGGTCGATTCCGACGCGGTCGGCGATCAGCCCGGCCAGGATCTGGTCGGCGCCGCCCGCGGAACCGCCGGTGATCACGGTGCCCTTCGGGTCGGCGCGCCATGCGGAGAGGAACTGCTCCAGGTTGCGGAAGGGCGCGGACTCCGGGACCACGAGCACCAGGCTCTCGCCGAGCAGCCGCGCGATCGGGGTGGTGTCCTTCAACGTCCGCTGCGAGTTCGCGCTGATGATGCCGCCGACCATGACCTGGCCCATCACCATCAGGACCTTGTCGTCCTTCTCCCCTGCCAGCTGGCCGAGGCCGTTGACGCCGCCGGCGCCCTCGACGTTGTAGACCTGGACCGGGGGCGCGGCGAGGCGGTCGCGCTGGAGCACGTCCTGCAGGCTCTGCGCGGTCTGGTGCCAACCGCCGCCGGGCTTGGCCGGGGCCATGATGCGCAGTCCGGTGACCGGTGCTCCGGAGCTGCCGCCGCCACCAGCCCCGGAGGAGCATCCGGTGACGAGCACGGCGGCCGTGGCCAGGGCGCCGACAAGCAGAGAGCGTCGGCGCGGGTTGGAGCGCGACATGGGGTCCTGTTCCTCCCGTGAGCGAAACTGCTCGCGGTGAGTGACCGTCCGCCGCCAAAAGCAGTGGTCGAACCCGTACAGGTCACTCACAGGGAGTAACACGTGAGCGCTGGTCACGCACCGCGTGCATTCCAGCACACCGTGACGGACACCACCAGAGTTGCCAGACGATTGGAGTAGATCGGAGCACCCGTCACACGGCTACGCGGCGGCGTCCGGCTTGCCGAGGCAGTAGGTGACGGCGGGCTCGGTGTAGGTCCACGCGGCGTCGGGATTGCCGCACAGCGTCGCGTCGGCCTCCCCATCATGCGCCTTGACGATGCGGATCGCCCCGGACTGCGAGCAAGGAGCCCTGGCGAGGTCGGTGTCCTGATCGGAGCCGGTGACCGTGAAGCAGTCGCCCTCCCTGGCGTTGGCCATCAGGCAGAGCTTGAGACCGCCGGAACGGCGGGTGCGCTCCCAGTACTCGATGTAGTCGCCCTCGGGGCACGAGCCGCTGCTGTTGTCCAGCTTCTTGGCGACCTTGTAGGTGGCGCGCGGGTCCTCGCAGGCCACGATGGACACAGTGGGGTTGGAGCCGCCACCCGCCAACGTGACGCACTCCCCCGCCGAGACCTTCTGCGCGTCCCCTCGGAGCAGGACGTACCCCGTGACGATCATGGCGAGCACGGCGAGCGGAACAGCGACCCGTAGCCACAACGGGCGCTTCTGTGTGCGCGGAGCGGGAATGAAGTTCGGCTTCCCCTGCTGTTCGGGTCGTTGCGGGGTGAAGGCGGGCCGCCCCTGCTGGGAGTAGCCGAGGCCCGGCGGCCGGTCGTGCGGCTCGGGCCGGCTCGGTGGCGTCGTCACCGTCAGTCCTCTTTCGTCCCTGTGCTCTCCGTGACAGCGGCTGAACAATGTAGCCCGGCCGGGTGACGAGGCGTGGCGTGGAATACGGCGTGCGTGTCGTGGCTTGTCTCTACGGTGCAAGACTGGGGTAGGGAGTGCGAGCGCGAGGAGTGCACGAGCTGTGACCGACGGACCACTCATCGTCCAGTCCGACAAGACCCTGCTGCTTGAGGTCGACCACGCGGCCGCGCCGGACGCGCGGATCGCCATCGCGCCGTTCGCGGAGCTGGAACGGGCGCCCGAGCACGTGCACACCTACCGGGTCACGCCGCTGGCGCTGTGGAACGCGCGCGCGGCGGGCCACGACGCCGAGCAGGTCGTCGACGCGCTGGTCCGGTACTCCCGCTACTCCGTCCCCCAGCCGCTGCTGGTCGACATCGTCGACACCATGGGCCGCTTCGGGCGGTTGCAGCTGACCAACCACCCCGCGCACGGCCTGACGATGCACTCGCTGGACCGCGCCGTGCTCGAAGAGGTGCTACGCAACAAGAAGGTCGCGCCGATGCTGGGCGCGCGCATCGACGACGACACCGTGATCGTGCACCCCAGCGAACGCGGGCGGCTCAAGCAGATGCTGCTCAAGATCGGCTGGCCCGCGGAGGACTTCGCGGGCTACGTCGACGGTGAGGCGCACCCGATCGCCCTTGAGGAGAACGGCTGGGCGCTGCGCGACTACCAGCGGATGGCGGCGCAGGCGTTCTGGGCAGGCGGCTCCGGCGTGATCGTGCTGCCGTGCGGCGCGGGCAAGACCATGGTCGGCGCGGCGGCGATGGCCGAGGCCCAGGCGACGACGCTGATCCTGGTCACCAACACCGTCGCAGGGCGGCAGTGGAAGCGCGAGCTGATCGCCAGGACCTCGCTGACCGAGGACGAGATCGGCGAGTACTCCGGAGAACGCAAGGAGATCCGCCCGGTCACCATCGCGACGTACCAGGTGATCACCCGCAAGACCAAGGGCGAGTACAAGCACCTGGAGCTGTTCGACTCCCGCGACTGGGGCCTGGTGGTCTACGACGAGGTGCACCTGCTGCCCGCGCCGGTGTTCCGGATGACCGCGGACCTCCAGTCGCGACGGCGGCTCGGGCTGACCGCGACCCTGGTGCGCGAGGACGGCCGCGAAGGTGACGTGTTCTCGTTGATCGGCCCGAAGCGCTACGACGCGCCGTGGAAGGACATCGAGGCACAGGGCTGGATCGCGCCCGCCGACTGCGTCGAGGTCCGGGTCACGCTGACGGAGAACGAGCGCTTGGAGTACGCCACCGCCGAGGCGGAGGACCGCTACAAGCTCTGCTCGACGGCACGGACGAAACTGCCCGTGGTGCGGGCGATCCTGGACCGCCACCCCGGCGAGCCGACCCTGGTGATCGGCGCCTACCTCGACCAGCTGGAGTCGCTCGGCGAGGCGCTGAACGCCCCGGTGATCCAGGGCTCGACGAAGAACAAGGAGCGCGAGGCGCTCTTCGACGCCTTCCGCAGCGGCGAGATCACCACGCTGGTCGTGTCCAAGGTCGCCAACTTCTCCATCGACCTGCCGGAGGCATCGATCGCGGTGCAGGTCTCCGGCACGTTCGGCTCCCGTCAGGAGGAGGCTCAGCGACTCGGAAGGTTGTTGCGCCCCAAGGGAGACGGCCGCCAGGCGCACTTCTACTCGGTGGTCTCACGGGACACGCTGGACACGGAGTACGCGGCGCACCGGCAGCGCTTTCTCGCCGAGCAGGGCTACGCCTACCGGATCGTGGACGCCGACGACCTGCTCGGTCCCGCGCTCCCCGAAGTGGGCTGAGGCGTGCGGTTCTCGGTGGCGGGCGTGTACGCGTTGCCGCTGCGCAACCGCTTCCGCGGCATCACGGTCCGGCACGGCGTGTTGATGGAAGGCCCGTCGGGCTGGGGTGAGTTCTGCGCGTTCGAGGACTACTCGGACGCGGAGTCCGCACCGTGGCTCGCCGCGGCCATCGAGTCCTGCTCGGGCTCATGGCCCGCACCGCTGCGATCCAGCATCCCCGTCAACTGCACGGTTCCCGCCGTCTCGGCGGAGCGCGCGTTCGAGATCGTCGCCGCGTCCGGCTGTTCCACGGCGAAGGTGAAGGTCGCCGACCCAGGACAGTCCATTGTGGACGACGAAGCGCGGGTCGCGGCCGTTCGCTCCGCGCTCGGCCCCTCCGGCGCGATCCGGGTGGACGCCAACGCCGTGTGGTCGGTCGACGAGGCCGTGACTGCCATCCGCGCGCTGGACCGCGCCGCAGGCGGGCTGGAGTACGTGGAGCAGCCGTGTCGCACGCTGGAGGAACTGGCGGCGGTGCGGCGGCGGGTCGACGTGCGGATCGCCGCCGACGAGTCGATCAGGCGCGCCGAGGACCCGATGAAGGTGGCGGTCGCGGGAGCGGCGGATGTGGCCGTGCTGAAGGCGACTCCGCTCGGCGGGGCCCGCCGGGCGCTGGAGGTCGCCGAGGCGTGCGGGCTGCCGTGCGTGGTGTCCTCGGCGCTGGAGTCGAGCGTGGGCCTGGCATCCCAGCTCGCTCTGGCCGCCGCGCTCCCGTCGTTGGATTTCGCTTGCGGTCTGGGCACAATCTCGCTGTTCACCTCGGACGTCACCGAGGAGTCGTCGCGCCCGGTTGACGGGTATTTGCCAGTCCCGGCACGCGCTGCCACTCCGACGCTGTTGGACGGCGTACGCGCCGACGCCGCGACGGAGCGCCGGTGGCTTGAGCGCCTGGACCGAGTAGCCGCGTTGTTGGGCTGAAAATCGCCGCGCTTCGTGGTCGCGGCGGGAGTCCCGGCGAGGCTTACCTCTGGGTGGGTAAGCCCCCTCCCCTACTTTCCATTGTCTCACGCGGGACCGACAGCATGCGGAGTTGTTGGCTCTGCTGAGCCGAGTTGTCCACATCGGCATCAGTTGTCCACAGATCGCCGGGGATGGGTTGTCTACATCCGGCCTCCTCGTCAGGCTGGGGAGACCAGTCGGACGAGGAGGTGGTCGGAATTGCCTTGCCCCACAATCGAATAGCGAGATCGCGAGCGCAGGTCTTGGTCAGTTTCCCGGACGGGTCAGGACGTCGTTGTTCGCGCCCACGCTCCGGATGATGCGTTCGGTGCGGGTGATGGCTTCCTTGTTGCGCGCTGACGCGGGTGCTGTGGTGAGGTCCAGCAGACGGATCGGCGGACCGAGCTCGACCAGCGTCGGCAGGAACTCCGCAGTCCCCACCTTCCACTTCGATCCCTCGCGGACGAAGGTGAAGCGACCGATCGCGCCCTCTTCGCTCACCCCACGGGGTTCGGCGTGCTTCGCGATGTGATTGCCGAGACCGTAGGCGACCCACTTGTCGCCGATCTTCTCGAACGGCTGCACGACGTGCGCGTGGTGCCCGATGATCAGATCCACGGACGGATCACCGAGGATCTTGCGGGCGAGCTGCTTCTGCTCCGTGGTGGGCTCGTGCTTGAACTCCGTGCCCCAGTGCAGGCTGGCGAGAACGACCTCGGCCCCCGCGGCCTTCGCGGCGCGGGCGGCGGTGAGCACCGCGTTGGCGTCGAGCTTGTTGGACAGCCACGGTGTGCCCGCGGGCACCGGGATCCCGTTGAACCCGAAGGTGAACGACACGTGGCCGACCTTCACCCCGTGCACGTCGAGGATCCTGGGCTTCGCGGCCTCCTCGGCCGAGCGGGCCGAGCCGGTGTGCGCGATGCCCACCGCGTCCAGTGCGTCGAGCGTGCGGGTCACGCCCGCCGCGCCCTGGTCGATGGTGTGGTTCGAGGCGGTCGAGCAGGCGTCGTACCCGGTGTCGGCGAGGCCCTTGGTGACCTCGGGCGGAGCGCTGAAGTTCGGGTAGCCCTTGAACGGGCCACCCGCCGGGGCGATCGGTACCTCCAGGTGGCAGATCGCCAGGTCGGCTGAGGAGATCGCGTTCTTCACGCCGGACAGCAGCGGGCCGTAGTCGCGGCTTCCCTTGCCGTCCTTGGTCGCCTGGTCGGTCAGTTCGGGGTGGATGAGCACGTCCCCGGTGGCGACCACGGAGAACGAGGAGCCGGGCTGGGTGGTCCGCGTCGGGGGCTCGGCAGCTCCCGGAACGGACGACGGGGCGGGTGACGGGGTGGTCTCTGCGGAACACGCGGCGAGTGCGACCGCGCCGAACGCGGCCACGGTGAGTCTGCGCGCCCGGGTTCCCCTGGATGACATGGCCATTGTCTACAGGACGCTCAGGGGGCGCTCCGGGTTGGTTTCCGGGGCTACCCCGATGTCCTGGGGCTGTCGGCGAGCGAGAGTGGAGGCATGTTCGACACCGACACCACCACCCAGACCGGGAGCTCGGTCCGCCGGCTCCGCCGCAGCCGCAACGACCGGATGGTCGCGGGTGTGTGCGGAGGCGTCGCCCGGATCCTCAACGTGGATGCGGCGTTGCTGCGCATCCTGCTCGTGGCCGCGACCCTGCTGGGCTTCGGCACGGGCGCGGTCCTCTACCTCATCTGCTGGATCGTGATGCCCGAGGACGTCTGAACACTCCACGAACTCGACGCCGGGGACGCGGGCGCCTGTTAGCGCCTGCGCCCCGTGTTCCCGGCGTCGGGCCGGGGGGTGGGCGCCCAACCGACCACCCCCCGGCACCACCTCTGGATGGCCCGCGTCCTACCTCGGCAGTCCCGGCACGCCCGGCCGGGTCTGCCACGGGTGCGGGCCGTCCAGCGGCCGGTACTCCACCCCCAGCGCGTCCAGCCTGGGCAGGTGGTGGTCGGAAAGCCTGCGCAGGAACGCCTCGGGGTCGCGTTCCGCAGGGCTCCACACCACCTCCGCGAACGCCGACAGGCGTGGGAAGGCGGCGTAGTCCAACCGCCTCGGGGTGTCCAGGTGCTCGGTCCACAGCTGTGCCTGTGCGCCGAGGACCTGGGCCGCCGCGCTCGCTTCGAGACCGGCCGGGACCGGCTCGTAGGCGTAGACGTCGGCGAGGGTGCTGAGGTAGCCGACCGGGATCGGTTCCCCGGGATGGTCCGACTGCCGGTGATCCAGGTAGACATGCTGCTCGGGGCACATGACCACCTGGTGACCCGCGCGGGCGGCGTCCACCCCCGCCTGCTCACCGCGCCAGGACGCCACGATCGCGCCCGGTGGCAGGTCGCCGACCTCGGCGATCTCGTCCCAGCCGATGATGCGGCGGCCGCGCTCGGCGAGGTGCACGGCCATCTGCCTGATGAACCAGCCGTGCAGCTGCGCCTCGGTGGTCAGGCCCTGCTCCGCCATGCGCGCCCGTGCCTGCGGGCTCGCACTCCACTGGTCGAGCGGGACCTCGTCGCCGCCGACGCAGATGATCTCCGAGGGG
Source organism: Allokutzneria oryzae (assembly GCF_042429765.1). Classification (NCBI taxonomy): domain Bacteria; kingdom Bacillati; phylum Actinomycetota; class Actinomycetes; order Pseudonocardiales; family Pseudonocardiaceae; genus Allokutzneria; species Allokutzneria oryzae. The sequence goes on from NZ_JBHLZU010000030.1 coordinate 69,678, forward strand.
AAGACCTCGACGACCTCGTCGAAGACCGTGCGGAAGAACTTCACCGTCTCGTCGGAGACGTTGACGACGTTGGGGTTGATGCCCCAGCCGGTCCACACACCGAGCTGGTCGCCGGTGTTGCCCAGCTCTGGGTACGCGGCGATCGCCGCCTGGGTGTGCCCCGGCACGTCGATCTCCGGGACGACGGTGATCCCGCGCGCGCTCGCGTAGGCGACGATCTCCCGCAGGTCGTCCTTGGTGTAGTAGCCGCCGTGGGGTCGGTTGTCGAGCGCGCCGAGCTTGCCGTGGCCGACCGTGGACCGTTCGCGCCAAGCGCCGATCGTGGTGAGCCGGGGATAGCGCTCGATCTCCATCCGCCAGCCCTGGTCGTCGGTCAGGTGCAGGTGCAGGACGTTGAGCTTGTGGGCGGCCATCAGGTCGAGGAACCGGAACACGTCGGAGCGCGGCAGGAAGTGCCTCGCCACGTCGAGCAGGCATCCACGCCAGCCGAACCTCGGCCGGTCGAGCACGACACCACACGGCAGCTCGAACTGTCCACTGTGGACAGGAGAGCGGCGGAACGCGGCGGGGCCGAGGAGCTGGCGCAGGCTCTGCGCCGCGTAGAGGGCACCGGTCTCGTCACCGGCGCGGATCCACACCGCGGTCGGTGTGATCTCCAGCCGGTAGCCCTCGGCGGGCAGCGACGCGTCCAGCGAGAACGCGATCACCGCGACTCCGGACTCCGTCAACGGAAGACCGGTCGCCGCGCGCAGCTCGGCGCGGAGCCATTCCACCGCGGGCAGCGACCCGATCAGCGCCGTGGCCGGCCCCAACGGGAAGACCCCGTCGGCGGGCTCGACCTCTGCGGGACGTGGCAGCAGAACATCGAACGGCGACAACACCGCTCACCCCTTCACGGCCCCGGCGAGCCCCGAGACCAGTCGTCGTTGCACGAAAACGAAGAAGATCAGCACCGGGATCGTCATCAGCGTGGAGCCCGCCATGATCGCGCCCCAGTCGTTCTGGTCCGGCTTGAAGAAGGCCAGGATGCCCAGCGGCAACGTCTGCTGCTCGGACGCGGAGATGATGAAGGTCTTGGCGAACAGGAAGTCGTTCCACGCGTGGATGAACGACAGCACGCTCGTCGCGACGAGGCCCGGCGCCACCAGCGGGAACAGCACCTGCCAGGTGAAGCGGAAGCGGCTGGCGCCGTCGAGGGTGGCCGCCTCCTCCAGCTCCACCGGCACCGCCGCCACGAAGCCGCGCAGCATCCAGATCGCGAAAGGCAGGCCGAACGCCAGGTGCACCAGCACCAACGAGCCGAGGTGGTTCAGGCCGAAGACCGGCGCGACGTCCCCGACCGAGCGCATCACGAAGAACAGCGGGATGGTCAGCGCCTCCACCGGAGCCATCTGCGCGACGAGCAGCATCACCAGCAGCACGGTGCGGCCCTTGAACCGGAACCTGGTCAGCGCGATCGCGGCGAGGAACGCGCACAGCAGCGCGAAGAACACCACGATCAGCGCCACCATGACGCTGTTGAGGAAGTATCGCCCGAAGTTCTGCACGTCGAGCACCCGGCGGAAGCTGTCCAGGGTCGGCGCGAGCGTCCACGGCCGCGGCGAGGTGGACAGCACCTCCCCCTCGGGCTTGAGAGCGGTCAGCACCATCCAGTACAGCGGGAAGGCGACCACGACCGCGACCAGCACGGTGACGATCTCCGCGACCGTCCTGTGTGGACGTTTTACGGCGAGTTTCACAGCGGCTCCCCCGAACGGCGCAGCGCGCGCAGGTACACGCCGGTGACCACCAGCAGCAGCACGGTCATCACGACGCCGATCGCCGAGCCCATGCCGTACTCGGAGGCGGCGAACGCCTTCTGGTAGGCGTAGACGTTGAGCACCAGGTTGTTGCCCGCGACGCCACCGCCACCGGTCATCACGTAGATCTGGGTGAAGAGCTTGAAGTCCCAGATGATCGACTGAATGGTCACGATCACCAGCAGCGGCCGCAGCAACGGCAGGATGACCATGCGCACGGTGCGCGCGGTCGAGGCGCCGTCGAGCGCGGCGGCCTCAAGGATCTCCTTCGGGATCGCGATGATGCCCGCGTAGAGCGTGACCATCACGAACGGGAACGAGCACCAGATCACCTGTGCCGCGACCAGCCCGAAGGCGACGAACTTGTCGTAGGTCCAGGAGTAGTTGGCCATCCCGTCGAAGCCGAGGCCGACGAGGACCTCGTTGACCAGGCCGAAGTCGGTGTCGAAGAGGAACATCCACACCGTCGAGCCCGCGACCGCCGGGGTCGCCCACGCGCCGAGCGCGGCGAGGAACAGGATCATCCTCGGCACCGCTCGCACTCTCGACGCGAGCATCGCCAGCGCCCCACCGACGAACAGCGTGCCGACCACGCACACGGCGGCGAACCCCACGGTCTGCACGAGCACGGTCCAGAACTGCGGGTCGCCGAAGAGCTGCTGGTAGTTGCCGAGACCGAGGAACTCCAGTGGCGCTCCCCCGCTCGCCTGCTCCTGCCCGTAGTCGTAGAGCGAGATCAGCACGAGCTGGTAGAGCGGATATCCCAACAGCCCGAGGAGAAGCAGCAGCGTGGGCGCGAGGTAGCGCGCGGCGGCCCAGCCGTCGCCGCGCCGTTTCCCTTGCCGAGCGGGCACTTCGCGCACCGGCTCGGCCATCATGACCTGTTGTGTCACCCGGACCGCCTAGGAGGTGAACGCCGAGTTCATCAGCCGCGCGGCCGCCGAGCTCGCCTGGTCGACCTGCTGGGCGCCGGTGATCACCTGCTGGATCATGTTGGGCAGCACCGCCTGCGCGTCGATCTTCGCCCAGGCCGGGGTCACCGGGACGAACTTGGTCCCGGCTTCGGAGGTGGCGATGAACGGCTTGACGAACGGGTCGTCGGCGCCGAGCGTGCGCTGGAGGTCGGTGAACGTCGGCAGGTTGCCCATGGCCTTGTAGAGCTTCTCCTGGTACTGCTTGCCGCCGAGCAGCTGCATGAACTCCTTCGCCAGGGTCCGGCGCGGCGTGGACTTGAGGACACCGAGCAGGTTGCCGCCCGCGAACGCGGGTGCGATGGAGCCCTCGGCGTTGCCGGGCAACGGAACCACCGCGTACTTGCCCTTGGCGGCTCCGGCCTCGACGGCCTGGCGGTTGAAGTTGCCGCCGATGGTCATCGCGGCCTTGCCGGAGACGAACTGCTGCACACTGGCGTCGCCGCCGTTCTGCGCGCACTGCGCCGGCGGGCAGATGTCGTCCTTGAGCAGCTCGGTGTAGCGGGCGATGCCGGACCTGCTCGACGCGCTGTCCACAGCGGAGGACCACGTGCCGCCGTCCTGCTTGGCGACGTCCCCGCCCGCGGCCCACACGAACGGCAGCATCGCGTAGGTGTACTTGCCTCCGACGGAGATGCCGTACAGCTCGGGCTTCGCGGCCCTGATCCTGCGCGCGAGCGGAGCGATCTCCTCGATGCTCTTCGGCGGTCGCACGCCGAGCTCGGCGAAGACGTCGGTGCGGTAGTACAGCGCGCGCAGGCCGACGAACCACGGGATGCCGTAGACCTTGCCGTCCACCTTGGCGGTCTCCAGCAACGAGGGGCTGAGGTCCTTGCCCTCCGGCCAGGCGGCCATGTCGGCGCTTAGGTCGGCGAAGCCGCCGGAGGCCACGTAGCCCGCGAGGTCGGTGTTGCCGAACTCGGCGGCGTCCGGAGCGCTCTTGGCGTCGCTGAACGCTGCCTTGAAGCGCTCGGCGCGAGAGGCGATCTGGATGTACTGGACATCGACCTTGACTCCGGAGTTGCGCGCCTCGAACTCCTTCACGGCCTCGGCGACGACCGCTTCCTTGGGGGCGCGGTTGACCTCGTCGAACAGCCAGACGCGGAGCGTGCCGGTCTTCTCGTCCGTGCCGCTGGACTGCGAGGTCGACTGCACCGGAGCGCAGCCAGAGAGCGCGAGCGCGCCGAGCGCGCCGATCACCAGGAGCCGCCTCAGCCTCATGTTCCGACCTCCGTTGCGTATTCTGCAACTGCTGTTTCACAATGGGCAATGGTCGGATGCTAAGTGGTCTGAACCAGGGCGACAAGAGACAGCGAGGGGCGCCTTCCCAGGCGGAAGGCGCCCCTCGCTGAACGAAATGGCTGGTCAGGCGGTGACGCGCGGCTCAACGTGACACAACTGTGCCCATTCCCGGACGGCCTCGGCGGAGACCGGGTCGCTCCAGCCCCGCGGCCGGACGGCGCTGCCCACGTGGAACGCCCGCACCCCGGCCCCACGCAGCCCTGGCACGTGCTCCTGCCGCAACCCACCGCCGACGAGCAGCTGAAGCGGGTCCTGCCGCAGCGCGAGCTCGTGCAGCACGGCCAGCCCGTTGGCGACCCCGTCCGGCGCCCCGGAGGCGAGCACTGTGTCCGCGCCGAGGTTCTCGACCTCGGCCCACGACAACAGGGGGTCCACGGAGTTGTCCAGCGCGCGGTGGAAGGTCCAGGCACAACCCTCCAGCTCGGTCAGCAGCCCGCGGCACGCCTCAAGATCGATGTTCGAGTCCGCGCTGAGAAAGCCGAGCACGAACTCGCTCGCCCCGGCCGCGCGCAGCTCGGCGGCGCTCCTGCGCAGGCCGTCGAGGTCGCCGGGGCGGTACCCGTCCTGGTCGCGGAGCATCACGCGCACGGGCAGCGTGGTCGACGCGAGCACCGCTCTGGTCGCCTCGACGGACGGGGTGAGCCCACCCGCCGACATGTCGGAGACGAGTTCGAGCCGGTCTGCGCCACCGGTCTGGGCGGCCTCGGCGTCTGCGGGATCCAGCGCGATGACTTCCAGCATGGCCGCCACCCTAGTGGTCTAGACCTTTTCTCAACCAGAGTCGTTCGTCTCTTTCAGGCAGGGGGCAAACACCGACGATCAACCCGGGAGACGGCGGAAACGAGAAGGGGGCCGACCGCGAGTGCGGTCGGCCCCCTTCTTCAGGTGGTGCGGAGCTGGGGCTGGATCAGAAGTCCATGCCACCGGCGTCGGGGGCGGCCGGAGCGGCGCCCGCCTTCTCCGGCTTCTCCGCGACGACGGCCTCGGTGGTCAGGAACAGACCAGCGATGGACGCCGCGTTCTGCAGCGCGGAGCGGGTGACCTTGGCCGGGTCGAGAATGCCCGCCTTGATCAGGTCCTTGTACTCGTTGGTGGAGGCGTCGAGGCCCTCGCCGGACTTGAGGCCCTTGACCTTCTCCACGACAACGCCACCCTCGAGGCCGGCGTTGACGGCGATCTGCTTCAGCGGAGCCTCGACCGCGACCTTGACGATGTTGGCGCCAGTGGCTTCGTCGCCGTCCAGGGTCAGGCCCTTGAACGCCTCGGTCGCGGCCTGGAGCAGACCAACGCCACCACCGGCGACGATGCCCTCCTCGACGGCGGCCTTGGCGTTGCGGACCGCGTCCTCGATGCGGTGCTTGCGCTCCTTGAGCTCGACCTCGGTGGCCGCGCCCGCCTTGATGACGGCGACGCCACCGGCCAGCTTGGCCAGGCGCTCCTGCAGCTTCTCGCGGTCGTAGTCCGAGTCGGACTTGTCGATCTCCGCGCGGATCTGGTTGACCCGGCCCTGGATGGCCTCGGCGTCGCCGGAGCCCTCCACGATGGTGGTCTCGTCCTTGGTGATGACGACCTTGCGGGCGGAGCCCAGCAGGGAGATGTCGGCGTTGTCGAGCTTGAGGCCGACGTCCTCGGAGATGACCTGACCACCGGTCAGGATCGCCATGTCCTGCAGCATCGCCTTGCGGCGGTCACCGAAGCCGGGCGCCTTGACGGCGACGGACTTGAAGGTGCCGCGGATCTTGTTGACCACCAGGGTCGCCAGGGCCTCGCCCTCGACGTCCTCGGAGATGATCACCAGCGGCTTGCCGGTCTGCATGACCTTCTCCAGCAGCGGGAGCAGGTCCTTGACCGAGGAGATCTTCGAGCCGTAGAGCAGGATGTACGGGTCCTCGAGAACGGCCTCCATGCGCTCGGAGTCGGTCACGAAGTAACCCGAGGTGTAGCCCTTGTCGAAGCGCATGCCCTCGGTGAGCTCCAGCTCAAGACCCAGGGTGTTG
>NZ_JBHLZU010000005.1:0-312913 GCF_042429765.1 Allokutzneria oryzae
GGTCGATCCGCCCCTCCTCCAGGGCGGCGAGGACGGCGGGGCGGGAGGCGAGGTTCTCGGCGTGGTTGATCAGGGTGCTGGCCTTGCGCGAGGAAATCGACAACAGAGCGCCGACCTCATCGCCGAGGTAGGGGTATTCCGCGAAATCCGTGCTGACCACCAAATCGGCGAGACGGCGTGCCAGGACCGCGTGCGCGTTATTCACCGCGCGGTAGGCGTCCTCGATTGCGTCGAGGGTCTCGTCGGGGGTCATATTTCTATTCTATCCGCCGAAAAATGGTGATCATGGCCCTATAGAGTGGAATATGTGGTCGTTTTTGTAGCGGACTGTGAGGGGGTTGGCGGCACTCCGAAATGCAGTGAAACCAGTGCCGCCAGCTTCGCTCATCGGTCGCGGAGATGCGTCCCCAGCCTGCTCGCCGCTTGGCGGGCGAGGGTGGCATTCGCCCGCCCTGGGGTCCCCCCGTTTCCAGGGTCGCGGAGTGCGCTGGGGAGCACAAGAACGGCGTGGTGCGCGGGCGGAGTTCCGCTCAGACGAACACAGCGGCGGCGCGGGCGTGCGCAGCGGAGGCGCATGCGGACACGGCGCGGGCGACCGGCAATGGCTGCCCAGGCAAGGTGGTAGGCCCACGCGAGGCGGCGGGGCTCAGACGAACACGGCGGCGGCTCGGGCGTGCGCAGCGGCTGCCCATGCGAGCGCAGCGGCTGCCCATGCGAACACGGCTCGACGAACACAGCGGCGGCTGGGGCGAGCGCAGCGGAGGCCCTGCGAACACGGTTCAGGCGAGCGCAGCGGCTGCCCATGCGAACACAGTGGAGGCCCACACAAACACGGCTCAGGCGAGCACAGCGGCGACCGCCAGGTCCTGCCACGCCATGCCCACGCTCTTGAAGAGCTTCGGGGTGCTCGGGTCCAGCCGCTTCTCGCCTCGGGCCAACGCCGTCAGCGTGATCAGCTCGTCCGCGCGGAGCGCACCCTCGTTGAGCGGGATCACCACGTCGCCCGCTTCGCGCAGGGCCGTGTCGTGGTCCTCCACCACCACCTCGCAGCTGCGGACCGTCGCCGTGTCCACCTCGCGCGCTTCTGCGTCGTGCGTTCCCACCGCCAGGACCGTGGCGTGCGGCGCGAGTTTGCCGCCGTCGAAGAGCGGTTCGCGGGACGTCGTGCAGCAGGCCACCAGGTCGGCGTCCGCCACCGCGTCGGCCGTTCCGCTCGTGGCGCGCAGGCCGGCCGCCGCGCAGCGGTCCACGAACTCCGCTACGCGGTTGTCGTTGCGGCCCACCACGGTCACGTCGCTGACCGGGCGGACCACGCGCAGCGCCTCGACGTGGCCCCAGGCCTGCGGGCCGGTGCCGAAGACGACGAGCCGGGAGGCCTCGTTCACCGCGATCAGGTCGGCCGCCGCCGCCGAGACCGCCGGGGTGCGGATCGCGGTGAGCGCCGCGCCGTCCAGCAGGAGCTGCGGGGTCAGCGTCAGCGCGTCGAGCAGCAGGTAGATGCCCTGGATGCGGGGCAGACCCCGGTCGGGGTTGTCGTGGGCGATCGTGACCAGCTTGACCCCGGCGTGGGCGGGGGTGACCGAGGGCATCAGCAGCACCTGGCCGTGGTCGGTCGGCAGCACCGAGCGCGCCGGGTCGGCCGCCGGGTCCACACCGGAGCGCAGCGCGCGGTGGATCGCCTCGATCGCCGTGCCCATCGGGATCCTCGCGCGGACCGACTCCCCGTCCAGCATCGACAACCGGCTCATGGTGTTCCCTCCAGCCTGCCCTCCACCAGCCGCCGCACCCGGTGGGCGTGGCGGTCGCGCACCGACCGATCATGGGTCGCCAGCAGCACGGCCCCGGCGAACCCCTCGACCGCCTCCTGGAGCTGCTCGACCAGCATCAGGCTGAGGTGGTTGGTCGGCTCGTCGAGCAACAGTAGATCGGGCCGCCCCGCGAACAGTTCCGCCAAGTGCAGCCTTCTGCGTTGTCCCACCGACAGCCGGTCGACCGGGACCGTCAGGTCGCGGCGGCGGAACAGGCCGAAGCGCAGCAGCTCGGCCTCGGCGTCCTCCGCGTGCAGCTCGCGCCGCTGGCGGTAGACCTCCAGCAGTGCGCGGGACGGGTCGGGGTAGCTGGTTTCCTGTGCCAGGTAACCGATGCGCGCGCCCTCGGTCACGGTCACCGTGCCCCGGTCCGGGGTCAGTTCCCCGGCGAGCACGCGCAGCAACGTCGACTTGCCCGCCCCGTTCGGCGCCGTGATCACCATGAGTTCCCCTTGGCGGACAACGAGATCCACTCCGCGCAGCACGTCGCCGACGACGATGCCGGTCGCTTCGACCGCCGCGCTGCCCGAGGCGGGCGGGGTGAAGCTCAAGGGGCGCGGCGGGCGGGGAACCGCCTCGTCCAGCAGCCGGGCCAGCTGGAGGCGGGCCGCGCGGGTCGTGCGGGCCACCGCCACCTCGGCCTTGTCGCCGCGCATGCCGAAGGCCATCTTGGGACCGTCGGTGCGCACCCGGTCGTGGCCGCCGGTGCGGTGCGCGTTCTCGATGCGGTGGCGCGCTTGGTCGACGGCCTCGCGCCACTCGCGGTAGCGCAGCTCCCAGCGCTGCCGCGCGGCCCGCTGCGCGGCGAGGTAGTCGCGGTAGCCGCCACCGTGGCGGGTGAGCTCGCCGCGCGGTCCGTCCAGGTCGAGGATGCCGGTGACCGCGGTGTCCAGGAAGGCCCGGTCGTGCGAGGCGATCAGGCACGGCGAACGGGTGCCGGTGAGCCACGAGCGCAGCCACTCCACCGCCGCGTCGTCGAGGTGGTTGGTGGGCTCGTCCAGCAGCAGGGCGGCGGGCTCGGCGAGGATCAGCGCGGCGAGGGCGAGCCGGGAGCGCTCGCCGCCCGCGAGCTCGGCGACCGGGCGGGTCACCGGGATGTCCGCGAGGCCGAAGGCCGCGAGGACCTCGCCGACCCGGGCGTCGCGTTCCCAGCCGCCGCGCCTGCCGAACTCCTCCTGCGCGCGGCCGTACTCCGCGAGCACCGCGGGCAGCCGCGCCTCGTCTGCCGTCTCCATCGCGCGTTCGGCGGCGCGCATGGCCTCCGCGAGCTCGTCGAGGGCGGCGTTGGCCTCGACGAGCACGTCGGAGATCGTTGCCGTGACGGGAAAATCCGGCTCCTGTGGCAGGAAGCCGGTGCGGCCGGGAACCGCGCGCAGCACATGGCCGCGCTGCGGCGGCAACCGCCCGGCCAGCGTTCGCAGCAGAGTGGACTTCCCGTGGCCGTTCTCGCCGATCAGCCCGAGCCGCTCACCCGCCGCGACCGTCACCGACACGTCCGCGAGCACCGTTCGGTCACCGAGGACGCAGACGAGGTTCTCCGCGACCAGGTGCGCGGTGTCCACGCCGTCAGCGAGCACCTCGGTGTCGTGCGGGTCCTGTCGTCGCGGTGATCTCATGGCCGGTCACCGATCCTGCCACGCACGGCGGTCGCGTGGCAGGACGTGCGGGTCCCGGTGGTGTCAGGCGGCTGCCGGAACGGCCTCGTCGGCGCCGGTCCTCCGCGTGGCCAGCCAGGTGTCCAAGGCGTACTTGCCCGGACCGATAACCGCGATGAGCAGGAAGAACCAGCAGTACAGCGCCGAGGGCACGCCACCGTTCTCGATCGGGAACAGGCCCTTGGGCTGGTGCGAGACGAAGTAGGCGTATGCCATGGAACCGGAGCAGATGATCGCCGCGGGCCTGGTGGCCAGCCCGATGAGCACCAGGGCGCCGCCGACGAGCTGGATCACGGCGGCGAACCAGCCGGGCCAGACCCCGAAGGCGACCGCGCCGCCCCTGCCGCCCGCGCCGCCGAGCACCCCGAACAACGAGGCCGCCCCGTGGCAGGCGAACAGCAGGCCGAGGACCGCCCTGGACAACGACAGGACCACGGTATTGATCGACTTTGACACTGGAGTGTCTCCTCATTCTCGCCGTCACCGTTTGTGCGCCCCGTGGTGGTGACGAGGAAGCTAACGGCATTCGGTCACGTACGTATCCGCCATACGTCTGAAGATGGTGGACGGTTCAGTATCGAATCCCGACTTTCGTCGGTATATGGGCGCTCACCTGCGGTAATTCGGCAGGTTTACAGTTAAACGACCAGCCTGTGTGCGACATTCGGAGTAGCGATCGCGTCCGCTCGCTCTTGACGAAGGAGTTAATTCCTTGTCAAATGGTGGTCCGCCGCCCGTGGGAGCGCTCTCGCGCATGAACCCGAATGGAGTCGGTGTGTCCAGACCACGTCGAGTGCTACTCGTTCTTGCCGCCATGCTCGTCGCAACGCCCTTGGCGTCTGCCGTGGCCCACCCAGCCACCGCCAAGCCGCTTCAACTGGCCTGGGCCGACGAGTTCGACGGTCCGGCCGGAGGCGCGCCGGACCAGAATAAGTGGTCCTACGAGCCGGGCAACGGCTCCAATGGCTGGGGCAACCATGAACTTCAGGCATACACCACGAAGCCGGAGAACGTTTCCACAAATGGTGCTGGTCAGCTCGTCATCACCGCGCGCAAGGAGAACTCCGGCGTGCAGTGCTGGAATGGCCAGCCCTGCCAGTACACGTCGGGCAAGCTGATCACCAAGAGGACCCAGACCTGGACTTATGGCAAGGTCGAGGCGCGGATGAAGCTGCCGACCGGCAAGGGGATCTGGCCCGCGTTCTGGATGCTCGGCGCCAATATCGACCAGGTCGGCTGGCCGCAGTGCGGCGAGATCGACATCATGGAGAACATCGGCAGCGTGCCGGGCACGGTGCACGGCACCATCCACGGTCCCGGCTACTCCGGCGCAGGCGGCATCGGCGGCACCGTGCAGACCGCCGACGGCAGGCCCTTCCACGAGGGCTTCCACACCTTCGCCGTGGAGTGGTCGCCGAACAAGATCGTCTGGACCATGGACGGCCGGGTCTACCAGACCCGCACCCCCGCCGACCTCGGAGGCCGCCAGTGGGTCTTCGACCACCCCTTCTACCTGATCCTCAACCTCGCGGTCGGCGGCGACTGGCCGGGCAGCCCGGACGGCTCCACCCGGTTCCCGCAGCAGCTGCTGGTCGACTGGGTGCGCGTCCACCAGGGCTGACGGCCGCGTCGTCGGGGGACACCGTGTTGTCGAGGGACACGGTCACCGCTCACAGGCAGCGAAGGACGGCCTCGCGCAGCGCGCGTTCCCTGGGGTCGTTCCACAGCCGCCTGCCGAGCCGGTTCGGCACGTAACCGAAGCCGGTCCCGGTCGCCGGGTCGGCCATGCCGAACGCGCCACCGGCTCCCGGGGTGCCGTAGGCCCGGGAGTCGGTGCCGAACCGCCACGCCGGGAAGGGCTTCCAGAACCCGAGGGAGAACCGCGCCTCGGCCAGGTGCATGACCCGGTCACGTGACCCGCCGCCGGGGGGAGCCGGCTCGGCCTCGATCGCCCGCAGCGTGGGCGGGTCCAGGCCGAGCCGGGCACCTCCGGTGGCGAACTCGCCGTAGAGCGCGGCCAGCGAGCGCGCGGTGCCGACCCCGTTGGCCGCGGGCAGGTCCAGCCCGCGCCACGGCGGCCTGCCCAGGCTGGTGATGTCCCGGATCCTCGGGTTGCTGAAGGACTTCGCGGTCAGCGTCCACGGCAGCAGGAAGTCCAGCACCATCCGCGCGGGCACCCCGCCCGGCGTCGTCAGGTCCCGCAGGCCCAGCTTGGCGGGCACCAGCTCCGCGATCCGCTCCTCCGGGACCGACGGCGGGGTGCCGATGTAGAACTCCAGCCCGAGCGGCTCCAGCAGCTCCTCGGCGAGGTACTGGCCGATCAGCCTGCCCTTCGGGTCCACCCGGCGCAGCAGCTGGCTCGCGTAGAGCCCGCCCATCACCGGGTGGTAGCCCTGTGCCGAGCCCGGCTCCCACGCGGGCGCCTGCTCGGCGAGCACGTCGCCGAGCCGGTCGGCGTCGGCGATCAGCTCCGCGGTCAGCAGAGTGTCCACTGTGGGCAGTCCTGCCTGGAAGCCCAGCAGCTGCCGGACGGTCACGTTCTCCTTGCCGCTCCTGCCGAACTCCGGCCAGTACTTCGTGACGAGCGCGTCGTAGTCGAACAGCCCGCGCGAGTGCGCGACGGCCAGTGCCATCGACGCCACGCCCTTCGTCGCGGAGAACACCGTGGCCATCGTGTCGCGCTGCCACGGCTCTCGCCCGGCGCGGTCGCGGTAACCGCCCCACAGGTCCACGACGGTCTCGCCGCCGACCTGGACGGCGCAGGCCGCTCCGAGCTCGCCGCGCTCGGCGAAGTTGCGCGCGAACTCCTCGCGCACCGGCTCGAAACCCGGGCTGGTGGTTCCCTCGACGATCACCCGTCCGACGCTACCGTTCAGAGCCGGTGCACGCGGTCCACGATCTGGTTGAGCCTGGCCTCGTCATGGCTGACCACGACCAGTGCGCAGCCGGAGCGGGTCACCGCGCGCAGCGTCTCGGCGACGCTCGCGGCCACGGTCGGGTCGAGCGCGGCGGTCGGCTCGTCGGCCACGATCAGCGCGGGTGAGCCCGCGAGCGCCCTGGCGATCGCGACGCGCTGCCGCTGCCCTCCGGAGAGCGCACCCGGCCTGCGGTCGAGATCGACGCCGGTGAGCCCGACCCGGTCCATCAGCTCGCGGGCGTCGTCCCGCCCACCGCCGGGCAGGGGCTCGACGATCGTGCGCCACACCGGCCAACGCGGATCAAGGCTCGCCCCCGCGTCCTGGAACACCGGCATCACGTAGCCGGGCCGAGGCGCACGTGGCTTTCGCCCCGCCCACACGGGTTTCCCGTCCAGCCACACCTCTCCGCGCTCCGGGCGCAGAAGGCCCGCGACCGCGCGCAGCAACGTGGTCTTGCCGGAGCCGGAGGGGCCGCGGATGCCGACCGCCTCGCCCGCCCTGACCTCCCAGTCCAGCCCAGTGATCACCGGATTTCCCCGGTAGCCGAGGGTGACGTCGTCCAGCCGTGCCACCACGCCGCCGAGGTCGGGGGCCTGTCGCGCGGCCTGGCGCGGAAGCGCCGCGACCAACGCACGCGTGTGTGGATGCCTTGCCTTCGTGGACAGTGCCGCGACACCACCACGCGCAACGACGATCTCCTCGACCAGCTCTCCGTTGTGCAGCACCAGAATCCGGTCGGCGTGGCGGCAGACCAATGCCAGGTCGTGACTGGCGACCAGCAGCGAGCGCGTCTGTGCGACGAGGGTCGCCAGTGCCGCCTCGGCGGCATCGGCGTCGAGTGCGGAGGTCGGTTCGTCCGCGAGCACCACCGAAGGGCTGTGCGCGGTGGCGGCGACGATGTCCGCGCGTTGCAACATCCCGCCGGACCACGCGTTCGGCCGCTTCCGCAGCCATGTCCCGGCGACGCCGAGGGTTTGCAGCCGCCGCGCCACTCCTGCGGGTTTCTGGCCGTGCACGCGCCAGGCTTCGCCGACGTGGTGGCCCACAGTCCACAGTGGATCAGCTGAGCCGAAGGGATCCTGTGCGACGTATCCGATGCTCCGGCCACGGATCTCGCGCAGCTCTTTCTCCGGCAGCGTGACCAGGTTCCTTCCGGACAGCTCGACCACGCCGGAGACCGAGGCGGAGCGGGGGAGCGTGCCGAGGACCGCTCGCAGCAGGGTGCTTTTGCCGGAGCCGGATTCTCCCACCAGGGCAACGGTTTCACCTGCTTCGAGCGCGAGCGAAACACCTCGCACGCCGCCGCCGGAGCCGTAGGAGACGGTCAGGTCCCGGATGGTCAGGCTCATCGCTTCCCCCTGTCCTGCACCGCGTCTGCGAGCAGTGACGCCGCCGCCACGCTGATCAGCAGCACCGCGGCCGGCGCGAGCACGAGCCATGGCGCACGGTCCACGTAACCACGGGCTTCTGCCACCATCTGGCCCCACTCGGCGGTGGGCGGGGAGACGCCAAGACCGAGGAAGGACAGTCCGGCGAGGCTCAGCACGATCTCGCCGATGTGCAGTGTGGTCACGGCGAGCACGCCGGTCGCCGTCGCGGGCATGATGTGCCGGAAAGCGCTGCGCCACCGGCCGATCCCTGCCATCCGCGACGCGAGCACGAACGGCCGCTCCGTTTGCTGGCTGGCGAAGGCGCGCGCGAAGCGGGCCAGATGCGCCCACCCCGCGATGGACATGGCCAGCACCAGGTTCGCGTGCCCGGGGCCGAGAACGCCGACGATCGCCAGCGCGAGCACGAGCTGCGGAACGGCCAGTGTCACGTCGATGACGCGGGAGATCACCGCGTCCACCGCGCCTCCCGCCACCGCCGCCAGCAGACCCACCGCGAGGCCGACGACGAAGGTGATCGCAGCGACCAGCAGTGCTGTGCCGAGGGAAACCCATGTGCCAGAGGCAGTTCTGGCCAGCACATCGCGTCCGGCCTGGTCGGTGCCGAGCAGGTGGGCCCAGCTCGGCGCGGCGAGCTTGCTGCCGTAGTCCGTCGCGTTCGGGTCTGGAGTCAGCAGCGGCACCACGATCGCCAGCACGCCGAGCAGCGCCGCGAGACCGGTTCCCAGTGCCCGGTTCACCGGACCGCCTTCCCTGTGAGCGCGATCGTCACACTGTCGGCGATCATGCTGGCGGCCAGGCAGCCGAGCACGCCGAGCAACACGGTCGCCTGCACCACGGGCACGTCACGTGCTCCGATCGCCTCGATGAGGTAGCGGCCGACACCGGGCCAGGTGAACACCGTCTCCACCACGGCAGCACCCGCCAGCAACGAGCCGACCGTCAAGCCGATCGCGGCCAGCAGCGCGGGCAGGGCGCTGGGCACCGCGTGCACGAGCAGCCTGCGCAGCGGCGTGGCCCCACGTGCCTGGGAGACCTGGATGTACGGCGCGTCGGAGACTTCGACCAGCGAGGTCCTGAGCACACGCGCCCACCCGGAGCCCGCCGCCAACGCGAGGGGAACCGCGGGCAACACCGCCCCGCCCCACGACCCGTCGGAGAGCACGCGCCCGACGCCGCCGCGCAGCACGACAAGCTCCAGAACCACGGTTCCGACAACGAAACTCGGCGTCGCGGCACCGAGGAACATCACCGTTCGTGCGCCGATGTCGGGTGCTCCGCCGCGCCACCGCGCCGCGACCAGCGCGAGTGGGATCGCCAGCAGCAGCGCGAAGAGGAGCGCGACCACGGCCAGGCGCAGCGTGGCGGGCAGCCGGTCGGCGAGCTCGGCGGTGACCGGTCGGCCGGTGCGCCACGACGTGCCGAAGTTGCCGCTCAACGCGTCCAGCAGCCACTGGACGAAACGCTGGGGCGCTGGGACATCGAGCCCGAGGTCGTGCCGCGTCGCCGCGACCTGCTCGTCGGTCGGGTTGGCGAAGCCGAGCGCGCCGAGCACACGCCGCGCGGGGTCGCCGGGGGCCACCAGTTGCAGTGACCACACGACGACCCCGGCAGCGAACAGCGTGAGCAGGGCCTGACCGGCTCTGCGCAGGAGCGCGAGCGGCACTAGGTCGTCCTTCACAGGTCTCGTTCGATGAGAGGCGGGATCGGCCCGGCAGTCGCGAACACGGACTTGGGAAACACGGCCTAGCCCACCTGGGTGTGCGCGCCGACGTGGTGCAGCACGGACGACGGCCGGTAGCCCGTGAAGGCCCCGCCGACGACTGCGGCAGAACTGCGCTGCGCGACGACGGTCAGGTAGCCGCGATCCGCGATCAGTCGCTGAATCCGTTGCAGCACAGGAGTCCTCGCGCTGGGGTCCCCGGTCCGCCTCAGCTCCGCGACCAGGTCGTCCAGCTCCGAGTCGGTGATGCCGCCGAAGTTCTTCGAGCCCTGCGAGGTCAGGAAGTCGCGCAGCGGGCCGATCGGGTCATAGGTGTAGCCGAGGGTGCCGTCGAAGGACAGGCCGACATCCCACGCGCTGCCCTTGAGCGCCTCGTAGTTGTCCTGGACCTCCGTGATCTGGACACCGATGCCCACGGTGGCGAGCTGCGCCTGCATCGCGACGGCGACGGTCTGGGTGTCCGGCTGTTGCGGATAGGTCAGGACGGTGAGCTGCAACTGCTTGCCGTCCTTCGCCCGCACTCCGCCGGGGCCAGGAGTCCAGCCTGCCTCATCGAGCAGCCGACGTGCTTCGGAAGCGTTGGTGCGCTGGGTTTCCAGCGCGTACGGTACAACGCTGGGGTAGATCCCCTTCGGTGTCTGGTAGAGCCCGTCCAGCACCTGCTTGGCGAGCTGGTCGTAGTCGATCGCCAACGCGAACGCCCTGCGCACCGCGATGTCGTTCATGGGCGCGCGACGCAGGTTCGGGATCGCGCGAAGCTGTTGCAGTGCTTGGGGTGCGGTCGCCATGCGAGGGCCGGAGGTGGCGTCCTTCACGGCTCCGAGCGTGTCGGTTCGCGGGTACAACGCGATGTCCGCCTCGCCGGTGCGCACCGCGAGCAACCGGGCCTGGCCGTCGGGAACGAAGCGGACCCGCACCTCCGACAGCGTGACCGGTCCGCCCCAGTACTTGGGGTTCCTGGTCAGCACAAGCTCGTTGTCGTCCAGTTTGGACACTGTGAACGGTCCTGTGTAGACACCCTCGGCCTGCGCGTCGAAGACGGAGACCAGCTGTTCGTCGGCGAGCAGGTTCGGAAGGTTCACCACAGGAGTGCTCGTGGTGAGCAGCACAGTGCTCGGGTCTGGCGTCTCCACCGTCGCGCCTGGAAGGTTCGCCTTCACGAGCGCGTTCTCCGCGAGGTGCCGGTTGAGAACCGCTTTGAGCGCAGTGGAGTCCAGCACGCGGCCGTTGGAGAACGTGACGCCGGGACGCAGCACCAGGCGCCACTGCGTCGCGGTCACCGGCTCAAGGCGTTGCAGCAACCACGGCTCGACATCGCCGTTGTCGGTGCTGCGCATGAGAAGTTCGCCGTATCCCCACTCCGGGGACCACAAGCCCTGCTTGATCGGATCAAGGCTCTTGACCTTGTACGGGGTGGTGATCCGGAGAGTGTCCGGTGCCGCGGCGGGCGCGCTCGAACAACCGGTGAGCAGGACGGCGCCCAATGCCAGAGCGACGAGCTTTCTCACGCGCGCCGCCCGACACCGACGAGCGAGTCCGCGTTGAGCTCAGTGATCCCGCGCTCCACCAACAGCTCCTGGAACCGGTCGTGGGTCCGCGTCACCTCGTCCGCGCTGAGGTCGCTGATCAGCCCGCGCATACCGGTTCCGAGCACGAACGACCACGCCAGCTCGGGCGTCAGCGGCACCCGCAGTGGGATCTTGGTCACCTCGATGTCCTTGAGCCCCAGCAGGTACAGCCATCCTTCGAGCTTCTCCGAAGTGTCGAGGCCCCTGGCGAACTCCCACACCGGCGACGTCCGCGGGAGGTCGGGGCGCAGCTCGCGGACGGCGTCGAAGGCGGCGGAGCTCACGCCCGTGGTCGAGTCCCGCGCCCACACGGTCGCGCCGAACCGCCCGCCGGGGCGGAGCAGCTCGATCAGCCGTGCGACGGCTCCATTCACATCGGGTAACAGGAAGAAGACCCCGAACGCGCACTGCACGACGTCGTAGGGCTGCTCGGCGGTGTACCGCGTGACGTCGGCCTCGATGAACCGGATGTTGGTCAGACCTTGTTGCGCCGCAACGGTCCTGCCATGCGCGAGGAGCGCGGAGGAGATGTCCACGCCGTCGACGGAACCGCTTGGGCCGACCTTCACCGCCGCGGGCAACGCCGACGCCCCGCCGCCGCAGCACACATCGAGCACGCGCTCGCCCGGCCGCGGCGCGGACGCTTCGGTCGTCGCCGCTCCGACCGGCTCCCACAGCAGGGGCGACCACTGGACGAAGTACCGCTGGGCGGCGTCGAAGACCGGGCCGGGCCCGGTTGGCTGCTTGGTCATCACGGGGAAGCTAATGGAAACGGTTGTCAACGGCAATGCCGCCGTGGCGGGTGCCCACCCGCGACGGTGAGGGTGGGCACGGGGTCAGGCCACGGTCTGCGCGGAGAGCATGTCCACCACGTCGGCCAGGTCGCCGCGTTCGGCGAAGGCGACCCGCTGCCGGTAGGCGCCGGAGCGCCGCTCCCGCAGCCGCGCCACCAGATCGAGCACCAGCTCCAGGTCACCGCAGTCGACCAGCTCGTCGCGCACCTGCTGCACCAGTTGCTCCACCAGCGAGAACGCCCGGACGGTCCGGCCGCTGACCACGTCGACGCCCCGGCCTTCCAGCCCGTCGTGCGCCGCTCGCCACAGCGCGGCGCGCAGGGCCGCCTGCGACACCGGCCGCTCGTCCCGGCGCGGACCGCCCCCGAGCAGCGCCTGCGTGCCGAGCGCCCTGGTCAGCGCCGCGATCAGCACGGCCTCGTCCGGGGTCGGCGCGACGTCGCAGACCCGCAGCTCGATCGTGGGGTGGTTGCAGGAACGCCGGACGTCCCAGTAGATCATCCCCCGGTCCAGGGCGGCTCCGGAGCGCAGCAGCGTGCGCACGGCCGCGTCGTAGTCGTCGACGGAGGCGAAGTGCGGCGGCGGCCCCGCCGTCGGCCAGCGCCCGAATATCAGGTAGCGCCAGCTCGCGTGCCGGGTGTCGCGGCCGTGCCAGAACGGCGAGTTCGCGCTCATCGCCAGCAGCGTCGGCAGCCAGGGGCGGAGGTGGTTCATCACCAGCAGCGCGCTCTCCGGGGCGGAGACGCCGAGGTGCACGTGGCAGCCGCAGATGCTCTGGCCGTCGATGAGGGAGCCGAACCGCTCCGCGATGCGGCGGTAGCGCGGGGCGTCGGTGATCGGGGGAGTCGGGGGGTGCCCGAGCACGGCCGTGCCCGTGGCGTTGATGCGCATGCCGTGCTGCCGGGCCATCCCGTCGACGGTCCTGCGCAGCGCGGTGAGCTGGGTGTGCAGTTCGGTCATCGTGGAGCACACCGGCGTGCTGGTCTCCACCTGGAACAACGTCATCTCCTGCTGCACCGTCGCGCCGAGATGGGCCGCGCCGGCCAGTACCGCGGCCGCCCTGGGGGCCACCGTCCGGTTTCTCTCGTCCACCAGCAGGAACTCCTCCTCCACGCCCACGGTGACCAGCCGGCCGGAGACCGTTGTCGCGGTCCTGGCCGTTGTCTGTCCGTCGGGAGCGTGGGGAACTTCGACCTGGGTCACATTGCCCTCCCCAAGACTGTCCGCCCGTTCTCGTGTGCGAGCGCGGTGCGTGACCAGCCCGATGCTAGGAGTGACAAGACAACGGTGGCGAGCGTCGTTGGGCGTAACTCGCCCGGTGAATGTTTAGTTCTCCCGATACATTCGCCACATCACACTTTCGTGATTCCCCATTCGGCGGTTGTCCGGTCCTGATAAGCATTTCCCGTGCTAGCAGACCTTTTCGCCCGCGCCGCCCGCGGTGAGTACCCGGAGCCGGACGGCTCGGTGCGAGTCCTGCCGCCGGGGCCGGACGGAATGTCCGCCGTGGTCGCCTTCAGCGCGCACCACGTGGTCGTCACCGACGCCGATCCGGACTGGGTGTCCTCGGTGCTCCCGGACGAGGACCTCTCCGCCCCGCTCAACCCGCCGTTCCTGACCGCCCTGTGCGACAGGACCTCCCGCGTTGTCAACAACATCGACCAGGTCCTCGTCGCCGGTCCGCTCGACGGAACGCCGGAGCTCGACCTGGCCCCGGCCACCGACTCCAAGCACGAACGCGCCATCCGCGCCCACGGCGTGCGCACCGACGTCCGCGTCTGGACCTGTCCCGGCGGCATGGTGCTGATCGGCCGTGGCCTCGGTGGCCGGTGGGAGGTCGCCGCCGAGGTGGACGGGGGCAGCAGGGCCAAGGGCCTCGGCCGCGCGCTGTTCACCGCCGCCCGCCAGCTCGTGCCGTCGGGTGAGCCGGTGTGGGCGCAGGTCGCGCCGGGCAACGCCACGTCCGCGCGCGCGGTGCTCGCCTCCGGCTACCGGCCGGTGGGCGCGGAGGCCCTGCTGCTGCGCCGCTGATCCGCATGACCGCGGAGCACGTCGACGCGGTCGGAGCCCGGCCTGCCCAGCACCCAGCTCGACCCGGCGAGCGACTTCGCCTCCCGCTTCAGCGGAGCGAGCAGCCGCGAGGCCTCGCGGTAACCCGGCACCGTTCCGGTCGCGCACACCAGCGTCGCCAGTGAGACCGTGACCGCCCGCCCGTCGACCTGGTGCTGGGTGTCCAAGAGCGCCCGCGCGAGCGCGACGAGGTCGTCGACGTCGACGACGGCGAGGAAGTCGTCGCCGCCGACGTGCCCGACGTAGACCGACCGCAACGCCGCCGCCGCGTCGGAGAGACTGCGGCCGACCGACCGGATCAGGTCGTCCCCTGCCGCGAAACCCGCGCTGTCGTTGACCGCCTTGAACCCGTCGACGTCCAGCCAGCACATCGCGAAGATGTCCCCGTTGGCGATCCGCCGGTCCACCTCTCGCGCGACCGCGTCGCTGCCGGGCAGCCGGGTCAGCGGGCTCAGCGCCGCAGCCTCCTCGACCTTCATCTCGGCCAGACCGCGGAACAGGTCGGACAGCCGCACGATTCCCATGCACCGCAACGCGTTGTCCACCACGACGACGTCGTCGTAGCGTCGTTCGGAGCCACTGACGCTGATGTGCAGCGCGTCCATGGCGGTGCTGTTCGTCGCCACCAGCATGGGCTTGTCGGCCAGCCGCGACGCGTGCCGCTTCGCGTGCAGGGCGTGGCCGTACGGCCCGGTGACCGCGAGCAGGAAGCGGTTGCGGTCAATGGTCCATTGTGGACACAGATTCTCGTCGACCAGCACGACGCTGGTGATCTCCGGCCGGTTCGCCAGCACGGAGCGCACCTCGTCCGCGGTGGCCTCGACGGAGAGCATCGTCGCCGGGTGCAGGAACTCGGTCACCAGTGGGCCCGCCGCGACCACCGGCTCGGCGACCTCCGACACCTCCGCCGCCACCGACACCCGCGTCAGCGGTCTTCGTGCCGGTGGTGCGACAAGATCGCCTTGGATGAGCTGAATCCTGTTCTCGCGCAAGGCCTTCAGCTGCTCATTGGTTTGCACTCCCGCCGCGGCGAGTGTGGTCCCGGTGCGTCGGCAGAAGTGGGAGAGCGCCTCCACCAGCGCGAGCCCCCTCGGCTGGCTGGGCAGTCCGGCCACGGTGCGCGGGTCGAGCTTGATGATGTCGACCTCGGCGGTCAGCAGCAGCGCGAGCGAGAGGTCGCCGCCGTCCCATGCGACCCGGTACCCGGCCGCCCGCAGCCTGCGCAGCTCGTCCACCATCTCACCGAGGTCGCAGCCGCGCACCGGGCCGCCGACCTCGATCACCACCTCCTGTGGCCGCCGCCCGAGCTCGCACAGGGCCCCGTGCAGCCGCTCCACTCCGCTGGGATGTGTGGCGACCGTCTCGGCGAGCAGGTTGATGTGCAGGGGAAGGAGCGTCTCGTGCTCGGCGGAGGAGCGCGCCGCGAGCAGGGCGAGGTCGATGTCCAGCTCGGTCAGCGAGTCCCCACTGGCCGCGCGCAGCCCGGCGAGGTCACCGCGCACGGGGTGGATCAGCGCCTCGACGGCGACGACACCACCGGTGTTGAGGTTGACCAAGGGCTGGAAGGCACACCGCAGGTTTTCCAGCGACGCAGGCACGGCACCGATCATGCCGCCTTATATCCGAACCCACGAGGGGGTTCACCGCGTGTTCACACAGTTGCCGCACTCCGAACTTCGTGCCACTCACTCGCTGTTCGCCGGCGTTTGACGAGCGGATGGCACTCCGCAACCGCCATTCGCGCGCGAATGGTTGACGGGGACCCCGGTGGAGTTGCGCCGATTGGCGGCTGGCGCGGCCGAGATTTCCGTTTCGTGCCCATAACGGGCTGTGATCACCCCGAAAACCCCGCTATGAGTGCGAAACGGTGGTTTTCTGGCGCGGCAAGCCGACCGCGAGCGCCGCCACGCGGGTCCGGAGCGCGGGCGGTGCGGCGTGGATCACAGCGGTCATCGCGGTGACGGTGCCGCCGAGGTCCGCCCGGCCCGCCAGGTAGCGGTGCTGCAGGTGGGCCGGAGCGCGGAAGAACGCCTCGAAGAACTCCGGGACCTCGGTCGGCCTCAATCCGAGAAGGACTCGCAGACCCACGCGCCGCAGTCCGTGCACTGCCAAGGCCGACGGCGGCCACACCGCTCGCCAGCCCGCGAGCGAAGCGCCGCGCGGACCACGCTCCAACCCGGATGCGAGCGCGAGCGCCAAGCGGGGAGCGAGCGCGAGCGAGCCCGCGACGCTGTAGCCGGTTGCCGGGTGGATCAGCGGGGCCGCCGCGCCGAAGGGCACGACGCGCTGCGGGCGCGGGAGCGGGTCGTCCATGGGGAAGCGGACGCGCTCCCAGCGCTCATCGCCGTGAAGCCGGACATCGTTGGCCCGCAAGCGGTTCAGCAGGCGCGCGCGGAGCTCCCGGTGGCTCATCGCGGGGCGGTCGGCCAGTGAGGTCTCTTCGAGGAGGACTTCGCGCGCGTTGAGCGGCACCGCGTAGAGGAACGTCGGAGTCCCGCTGTGCCGGACGCGCCAGTCCATGAACAGCGCCTCGCCCGCCTTGACGAAGGGCTGGGAGTCGATCGGCACGACCACGCCGACCGCTGACTGTTCGGCGGGCGCGGTTCGGCGGGCGGTGTCGAGAAGGGCTTGTTGTGTGCCGGTCGCATCGACGACGACTCGCGCGCGGAGGTGGTTTCCGTTGTCCAGCAGAACAGTGCTGCCGTCTGTGGCGTGCCGGACGGCGATCGCCCGTGCCGTGTGGACCGTCACCGAGTCCGACAGGCGTGCCCGGAGGGCTTCGTTGTCGATCACGGCGTACGTGCGGTCGATCGTGTGGTCGGTGAGCGCCGCCGCCCGAGTGCGCGCGCTGCGGAAAGCGAGGGGGACGTCGTCGGGGAGCTCGTCCGCCCAGGCGGCGTAGGTGGCCCGCCAGGGACGGTCGGCCGCCGGATCCGCGAGGCCGGTGCGCAGGCCCAGCCGGGCCGTCGCGTGAGCGAGAGCGGTTCCGGCGGGGCCTGCGCCCACCACGAGCACGTCGAGCATGCTCCGAGCAGATCATGTTCTCGGGACTGCGGCAAAACGGCTCAGCGGTGCAGCGACAACCCCTTCAGCGCCTTGTCCACCGCGTTGCGCGAGCCGTGCACGGCGAAGCCGACCAGGTTGAGCTCCTCCGTGGAAACCGCCCGGACCTGGGCGCGGTTGTCCTCGTCGTTGCCCGTGGCGAACAGCTCCTCCGTGTAAACGGCGATCGAAAGGTCCTTCGCGAGCGCCTTCGTGTGCGCGTCCTTGATCGCCTGGGCGTCCGCCGCGTAGACGACGACCGGCAGGCCGAACATCGGGAGGTACTTCACTCCGGAGGCGTCCTCGTAGGGCTCGCCGACGGTCTCCGGGCACCCGGAGGCCACCCCGCTGGTCAGGAACGCGGTCACGTTCAGCTTCTGCCAGACGGCAAGGTCTTCGCGCACCACGACGGCGATCTTGGTTCTCACTGCCATGCGTCCATCCTGCGCGCGCTGTCTTGAACGCTCGCGCGCACAATGGCGGGGTGGGGAAGGAATGGAGCTGCTACTGGCGCGCGGCGGACCGGCCGATCGAGGTCATGCGCGCCCGCTTCGACCGGCACGTCTACCACCGGCACAGCCACGAGGCGTACTCCTTCGGCGTGACCGAGCACGGCGCGCAGTCGTTCAGCTGCCGGGGCGCCGGGCACACCAGCGCCGCCGGGATGGTGATGGCGTTCAACCCCGACGACCCGCACGACGGGCGCTCCGCCGAGGAGCCCGGGTTCACCTACCGGATCATCCACATCGGACCGCGGCTCGTGGCGGACGTGCTCGCCGACGCCACCGAGCGGCCCAGCGCGCTGCCGCTGTTCTCCGTGCCGGTCCTGGAGGACCCGGTGCTCGGCGCCGCGCTGCGCAGGCTGAGCTTCACCCTGGTCGAGGACGCGGGCCGGTTGGCGCAGGACGAGGCACTCACCGCGGCGGTGCTGGCGATGGCCCGCCGTGGCACCGTCAGCCCGCCGCGGCTCGCGCCGGTGTCGGCCCCCGTCGAACGCGCCCGGGAGCTCCTGCACGCCGAGTACGCCCGCAACATCGGTGCGGACGAGCTCGCCGCCGTCGCGGGATGCAGCCGCCACGCCCTGCACCGCGGTTTCCTCGTGAAGTACGGGATGGCGGCCAGCGACTACCAGCGCCAGGTGCGGTTGCGCGCCGCCCGCCACCTGCTGGAGCGGGGGCGCCCACCGGGTGAGGTCGCGGCCGAGGTGGGGTTCGCCGACCAACCCCACCTCACCCGCTGGTTCGGCCGCTACTACGGCATCACCCCGGCCGCCTACCGCTCCAGCACCGTGATCACCGGGCGCTGACCGAACAGGCTGACCTGTCGGCGCTCACCGCCCAGGTCGACGCCCTCCGGGAGGAGCAGCACCACCTTGCGTGCGGAGAACCGTTGCGGCACAAGGGTTTCCCGTGTCACCACCTGGCGGTCCCACGGTGGGTTGCTGGCGATCACATCGACCTCCCGCAGCGGTGGGCGGCCCGCGTCCGCAACGGCCCACCGCACCCTGCCCGCCGGGTCGTTGCCGCGGGCAACCGCGACGGTGGCCGGGTCGATGTCCGTTCCGATCGCGAAAACGTCTTGCACCGCAAGGGATTCGATCGGAATGGTGCCCGAGCCGCAGCACGGGTCGAGCAGCACGGCGCCCGGTCGCGGCGCGGCGAGCCGGACCATGGCGGCGGCGAGCGGCGGGTGCACCGAGCCGGGCACGCTCGCGCGGCGGTACTCACGCCGGTGCAGCGGTCTGTCGGCGATCCGGACCGCGACCGTGGCCTCGTCGTCCACGATGCTCACCCGCCAGGACAAGCGGTTTCCCGGCGGCGCGCCGTTGCGCCGCGACCAGTACGGCACGCCCTGCGAGCAGCGACCCCACCTCGCCCTCCCTCCTCCTCCTCCTCCTCCCACCACACGGCCCCCTGGTTCGCGTTTTGTAGCCTTGATGCGATTTGGGAGCGCTCTTTTGCGCATTAAGGTGACAAAACGCGACAACCCCGGCCGAGTCGGCACACGGGGCAGTGGGGTCACGGTTCGGCAGTGGGTCACGGTTCGGCACTGGCCGGAGTCGGCTTTCGCCGGAGGTGGGACTTTGTTAGTCCTGGCCGGGTGAAGATCCTCAAAGTGACGACGGCCGCCGCGGCGGTGCTCGGGCTGTTCCTGGTCGGTTCCCCGGCGAGCGCGGCGACGAAGCTCGGCTGCGTGAAGGTCTGGGACAAGGACGACACCATCGGCGCG
This sequence comes from Allokutzneria oryzae, assembly GCF_042429765.1. Lineage (NCBI taxonomy): Bacteria > Bacillati > Actinomycetota > Actinomycetes > Pseudonocardiales > Pseudonocardiaceae > Allokutzneria > Allokutzneria oryzae. The sequence continues at coordinate 19,196 of NZ_JBHLZU010000005.1, forward strand.
ACAGCCCACGCGACCAACAACTGCGCCAAGTCGGTCAAGCTCAAGTTCGTGATCAACAACGACTTCGACTCCGGCTGGCGCACGGTGCGCAAGGGCGAGGGCACCTCCTACGGCCACGGCCCCTTCTCGAACCTGGACAAGGTCCTGATCCAGTACGACGGCAAGGACTACGTCAACCGCCCGTGACGCGGCGGTGACGGTGGCGGGCGGAGCCGGGGCGCCGGGATACGGTGTGGCATGCACGATCCACGCCTGGACCCGAGGGAACTGCGCCGCTCCGAGGCGGAGGGCGAGAAACCGCCCGCCGTCGACCTCGCCACCAGCCCGTTCCGCGCCGACCGGGACCGGGTCGCCAGCTCGCCGTTCTTCAGCAGGCTCGGCGGTGTCACCCAGGTGATCAGCCCCTCCGGCTCCGGGCTGCTCGTGCACAACCGGCTCACCCACAGCATCAAGGTCGCCCAGGTCGCCCGCGCCGTTGCCGAGCGGCTCGTCGCCGACCCCGCGCACGCCGAGCTCATCGCGCAGCTCGGCGGGTGCGACCCCGACGTCGTCGAGGCCGCCGCGCTCGCGCACGACCTGGGCCACCCGCCGTTCGGGCACCTCGGAGAGCAGGTGCTCGACCGCGTCGCGCGGCACCGGTTCGGGCTGCCCGACGGCTTCGAGGGCAACGCGCAGTCCTTCCGCATCGTCACCACCACCGACGTGCGCGGCCCGTCCGCGGTCGGGCTGGACCTCACCGTCGCCGTCCGCGCGGCGATGCTCAAGTACCCGTGGACCCGGCTGTCCCACCCGCGCGAGCACCCGCGCTGGATGCCGGTACCGCCGCGCGGAGCCGCCGAGCCCGCCGACGCCAAGGGCGCCGGGTCGGCGAAGTTCTCCGTCTACGTCACCGAGCTCGACGACATGGTGCAGTCGCGACTGCCCTTCGCCGGGCGCATCGACCAGTGGCAGCAGACCGTCGAGGCGTCGGTGATGGACAACGCCGACGACATCGCCTACGCCATCCACGACGTCGAGGACTTCCACCGAGTCGGGGTGCTCCAGCACGCCACCGTCTCCGCCGAGCTCAACGCGTGGCAGCTCCAGGCGCCTGAGCTCGCCGCGCTGACCCCGGCCGAGCTGACCGCCGAGATCCGCAAGCCGGGGCGGTCCCTGGAAAGGCTGCGCCGCAGGCTGAGCCTGAAGGACGCGTGGGTCTTCGACGACGAGGCCTTCGCGCTCGCGGTCGCGCGCATCCGGCACGAGCTGGTCGACGGCCTGCTGGCGGTGCCCTTCGACGGCTCCGTCGAGGCCGAGCAGAACGTCGCCGACTTCTCCGCGCGGTGGACCGGGCGCCTGGTCGACGGGCTGACCGTGCTCGCCGACCCGCCCGCCCGCTCCGCGCACGTCACGCTCGCGCCGCAGCAGTGGCACGAGGTCCAGGTGCTCAAGTTCGTGCACCACCGGTTCGTGCTGGAGCGACCGGATCTCGCGCTGCACCAACGGGGTCAGGCCCGGCTGCTCACCACGCTCGTCGAGGCGCTCGACCAGTGGCTGACCGACCGGCACGAGGCCGCGCGGCTGCCGAGGCGGCTGCACGACCTCGTCGAGCTCGCCGACGCCGAGTACAGCGCGCTGGCCGAGCACGTGCCGGACGCCCTCGTCGGCGCCACCGGCGAACAGCCGACAGGGCGGGACGCCATCCGGGCGCTCGCGCGAGGGCGGGCGATCGTGGACTTCGTGTGCTCGCTCACCGACACCCAGGCCGTGGCGATGCTTGACGCGCTGTCCGGCCGGACCGGTCAACTGTGGACTGACGCCTTCGTGCTCTGACCGCACGCGGCCATTCGGTGTCATTCCCCGTTCGGCATTCCCCCATGTCCTTGTTCGGAATACCGCCGAACGGTGTCAGCCGCATTCCGGCGGGCGGAGTCGCACCGTTCCGGATAACTGTGGTCGCGATGGTTGTCAAAAACTGACAATTCCGCTGTCTCACTTTGTGGCATGTCACCCGAAAGGCCGCTGACCTGGGGTTGCCCGGTGCTTACTTTTAGCCCTCGGCCGGATGACCGGCCCGTTCGTTTCGCGTGAGTCGGGGCACGCACTGACACGGGGGAGGGCCCGTGGCACGAGCTTTACGACTGTCACGAACTATCGGGGTCGTGACGGCCGGTGCGACCGCGCTTGTGGTGGCGATGGGTGTCGTCAGCCCCGCTCAGGCACAGGGCAAGGTCGATCCCACGTCCCTTTCGGACACCAGTGCCCGGCAGATCGCCGAGCTGCAACGGATCAAGGGGTCGCTGTCCAAGGCGGAGTCCAAGGTGGACAGTCGCCTGGTGGTGGAGAACCGCATCCGCCGCGGCGCGTTCACCGCGAACCTGCCGCACCTGAACACCGGTGTGGCGGTGAGCGACGCGGACACCGTGCTGGTGGACATCCGCGCCGACAAGGTGACCGACCTGCTGACCGGCGCCATCCGCAAGGCGGGCGGCGCGATCCGGCACAGCTCGCCCGCGACGCGGACCGTGCGCGCGGAGCTGCCGCTCGGCGCCGTCAACGGCATCGCCGCGCGCGAGGACGTCCTGCGGGTGGACACGGCCAGCGAGGCGATGACCTCGCGGGCCACCGCGCCCGGCCAGCTGACCACGTCCGCCACCAAGGGAGAGTCCAAGGAGGCCAGGGCCAGCCGGCTCGCCGCGCAGGCCACGACCGCGATCAGGCAGCGTTCCGCCGCGCTGACCTCCGAGGGGGACCGCGTCCACGCTGCGGACACCGCGCGGTCGCAGTTCCGGATCAGCGGTCTCGGCGTGAAGCTGTGCGCGCTCTCCGACGGCGTCGACTCGCTCACCTCGCTCCAGGCGACCGGCGAGCTGCCGGAGGTCGACGTGATCGCCGGGCAGGAGGGCAGCGGTGACGAGGGCACGGCGATGCTGGAGATCCTGCACGACCTCGCCCCCGGTGCCGCGCTCGGCTTCGCCACCGCGTTCAACGGTGACGCCAGCTTCGCCGACAACATCCGCGCGCTGCGCTTCGAGAAGAAGTGCGACGTGATCGTGGACGACGTCCTCTACTTCAACGAGTCGCCGTTCCAGGACGGCATGATCGCCCAGGCCGTCAACGACGTCACCAAGAACGGCGGGCTGTTCTTCTCCTCCGCTGGCAACGAGGGCAACGTCGCCGACGGCAGCGCGGGCCACTGGGAGGGCCAGTTCGTCGACTCGGGCAAGGGCGTCGGCCGGTTCGTCGGCTCCGCGCACGACTTCGACCCGAGCCCGGCGGGGACCCAGATCGTGAACCCGCTGTCGGCCAACTCCCGCAGCATCCCCGTGCTGCTGTGGTGGAACGACCCGCTGGCCCACTCCACCAACGACTACGACCTGTACCTGCTGGACGACGCGGGCAACGTGGTGGGCTTCAGCCAGAACGTGCAGACCGGTCAGGCCGACCCCTACGAGCGGGTCAACCCGACCACCGGCGGGCTCAACGTGGCCGTGGTGAAGTACCGGGGCGACGACAAGTACCTGGCGCTGTCCGCGCTGCGCGGCCGGTTCCGCGACTCGGGCAACCTCAAGGGCTACAACACCCCCGGCGTGACCCGGGGCCACTCCGCGGCCAAGGACGCCTTCAGCGTGGCGGCCACCCCGGCAGCGGCCGCGTGGAGCGGGACCCTGGAGCCGGGCGACCCGGCCAACCCGGCGGGCCCGTACCCGAACACCTTCAGCACCTCGGCGAAGCTGGAGCGCTTCAGCTCCGACGGTCCGCGCCGGGTGTTCTTCAACGCCGACGGCACCCCGGTCGCCTCGCCCGCGGGTGAGGTGCGCCAGAAGCCGGACATCACCGCCGCCGACGGCGTCGCCACCAAGACGCCCGGATTCAACCCGTTCTTCGGCACCTCGGCCGCCGCTCCGCACGCCGCGGCCATCGCGGGTCTCGTGCTCTCCGGCAACCCCGGCATCAGCACCGCCGACGTGCGCGAGGCGCTGACCAAGACGGCGCTGGACATCGGCGCCCCCGGCGTGGACAACCGCTCGGGCGCGGGTGTGGTGATGGCGGACCGGCTGCTGGCCTACACCGGCGCGAGCCCGCAGCCGCTGGCCAAGGCGGAGGCGCCGACCGTGGTGCCCAGCACCGGCAGCCCGTACCTCAAGCCGGGCAACACCGCCGAGGTGAAGCTGCCCGTGCACAACGGCGGCGACGGCACCGCGGCCTCGGTCAGCGTCGTGCTGACCAGTCCCACCCCCGGCGTGACCGTGGGCCCGCGCTCCAAGAGCTACGGCACGATCGAGCCCGGCCAGACCGCGCTGAGCTCCTTCACCATGACCGTGCCAGCCAGCCACCCGGTCGGCGTCCCGGTCACCCTGGAGGCCAAGGTCAGCTTCGCCGGCGCGTTGTCGCCGACCACGCAGAGGTTCTCGATCCCGGTGGGGCAGCCCTCCGAGGAGACCAAGACCTTCAGCTACACCGGCGCCCCGGTGGCGATCCCGGACGGCAGCTCCGAGGGCGCCAGCGTGCAGCTGCCGGTCACCGGGGTCGGCCTGCCGTCGAAGCTCGCCTTCTCGGTGGACGGCACCGCCTGCTCGGCCACCGAGGGCTCGACGACGGTGGGCATCGACCACACCTACGTCGGTGACCTGGTGGGCACGCTGACCTCACCCGGTGGGGTGACAGCGACGCTGTTCCAGCGCAACGGCGGCAACGGCAACAACCTGTGCCAGGTGGTCTTCGACGACAACGCGGCCCAGCCGTTCTCATCGGTGTCGCAGGCCCAGGCGCCGTTCACCGGCACCTGGCGGCCGACCACCCCGCTGGCCGCGCTGACCAAGGCCTCGGCCGACGGGACCTGGACGTTCAAGGTGGTCGACGCGGTCGCGTCGGACAAGGGCTCCATCCGCGCGGTGTCGTTGAAGCTCAACGGCTACGTGAGCTAGCGGAGGTTCCCGGAGCACCGGAATGCCCGGCCCGTTTCGGCGGGCCGGGCATTTTCGGTCATCGCGGTGGTCCTACTCTCTTGCCGTGACCACCGTGCGGGACGAACTCGCGACCCAGTCGGGCCCGGCCGAGGTGTTCGGCGAGGTCGCGACCGCCGTGCTCGGTCCAGGCAGGCACCGCACCGCCGACCTGCTCGACCTGCTCGACGGTCGCGTCCAGCACCCGGTCGACGTGGTGCGCACCGGTGACGACCTGCTGCCGAGGCTGGCCCACGAGAACGCGCTGACCGGCGCGCTGTCGTTGGTGTGCCGCTCGCTGGCCCCCGGTGGCCTGCTGATCGCCGCCGTTCCCGAGCTGGACCGGCTCGGCCCGCTGCGGCCGACCGCGCCGCCGCCGCGGGTCACCGGCCAGGGCCCGGACCGCCAGGTGACCGTGCAGCTGTGGGACTGGGCCGACGACGGCTCCAGCTACGGGCTGGAGGTGGTGCAGCTCGTGCGCGGGCGCGACGGCTGGGAGGTCGCCAGCTCCGTCTCCACCCGGCACCAGGTGCTCGGCGCGGAGGACATCGAGCGCGCGCTCGCCGAGTCCGGGTTCGTCGCGGTGCAGCGGCTGGCCCCCAAGGACACCGGTCACCCACTGCCGTTGTGGGTCGCCGCGGCGCCACGGTGACTCCGGCGTGGTGAGGTCGCGGGAGGTCGCGGGCGGCGGCAGGGCGGTGGAGATCGCGCCGGAGCGCCTCGCCGGGTGGTACGAGCGCTTCGCGGGGCGGCACGGCGGGGTGGCGGTCTCCGAGCTCAGCGCGGACCGGGTGGTCGTCACGGCCGTCGACGGAGCGCGGGCCGAGGTCACGGTCGGCTTCGGCGGGCTCGCGCTGACCGGACCCGTGCGGCGCGACGGGCTGGCCGTCGAGGAACTGCTGGAGCACGCCTCGCGCCCGCGCCGGATCGCGCTGGCGCTGGTGCGCCTCGGCGGGCACAGCGTCGGTGTCGCGGAGAACGGCAAGGTCGTCTCCTCCAGCACCGACCGCCGTCAGGTGCACGGCCGCAACAAAGCGGGCGGTTGGTCGCAGCAGCGGTTCGCCCGGCGGCGCGAGGGGCAGGCGCGTCAGTCGCTCGCCGACGCGGCCGACACCGTGGCGCGGGTGCTGCTGCCGGAGCTGGACTCGGTGGACGCCGTCGTGCTCGGCGGCGACCGGCAGGCGCTGGAAACGCTGCGCGAGGACCGGCGGCTGCGCAGGCTGTTCGAGCTGGCCGAGCCACGGGTGCTGCCGGTCGCCGAGCCGCGCAGGCACGTCCTCGACGAGGCGGCCGAGGCGGCGCGGGCCGTGGAGATCGTTCTGTTCGACCCGTAGCGACACCGGAGAACTGCTTTGAGATCTCTGGAGGCTTTCCTGAACCCCGGTGCGTCCGGACAGTTGTCAACTGTCCATCAAAAGAGTTAGCTCGCGCTACGCACAGTTGCACCACACGGTGTGGGCCAGGTGGACCAGTGCCGTGACTACGGCATTGGTATGCACCCGCCGGTGGAAAGTTCAATCATTGTACGGAGGCCCGCTCGCGTCCGGCAGTCCCGGCACCACAAGAAAGCGGAAGCGGTTCCTTTGGGTCACCCGAGGCCAGTGGCTAGAACTGAGGGGAGCGACGGGACTGCGGCGATAGACGGGTGGGGAAGCAATGGGTTCGTACGTCCGTGTGTCCGAAAGGCTGCCACTGCCACACGACCCGGACGAGGCGGTTGTCGGCTCCGCCGACCGGCACGACCAGTACCCGGTGCACGTGTGCCGTTCCGAGGACGACGCCGTCACCAGGCTGGTCGCGGAGATCGGCGGCAGACGGGTCGCGCTGGTCACCGACGACACCGTTGCCGAGCTGCACGCGCGGCGGCTGGCCGACCGGCTGACCGGCACCGGGCTGGACGTCGTCATGACCTCCTTCCCCGCCGGTGAGGCCAACAAGAGCGTCGCGACGGCGACCGCGCTGCTGGACTGGCTGGCCGGGACCGAGCTGGCGCGGCGGGACGTCGTCGTGGCGGTCGGCGGCGGCGTGGTGATCGACACCGTCGGCTGGGTGGCCAGCGCCTACATGCGCGGCGTGCCCTACATCAACGTGCCGACCACGCTGCTCGCGGACGTCGACGCCGCGCTCGGCGGCAAGGTCGCCGTGGACCACCCCACGGCCAAGAACCTGATCGGCGCCTTCTACCAGCCCAAGGCGGTCGTGTCGAACGTCGGCTACCTCGCGACGCTGGACCGGCGCCAGATGCGCGCCGGGCTCGCCGAGGCGATCAAGAAGGGCGTCATCTCCTCCCCGGAGCTGTTCGAGCTGATCGAGCTCAAGCACAGCGACATCCTCGCCGCCGACCCCGACACCTCGGCTCGGCTGGTCCACGGGGCGAGCGCCATCAAGTGCGAGCTGATCGCCAAGGACCCCTACGAGGAGGACCTGCGGCGGCCGCTGAACTTCGGCCACACCATCGGGCACGCCGTGGAGACCGTCACCGGCTACGGCCCGGTGCTGCACGGCGAGGCGGTGTCCTTCGGCATGGCCTGCGCCGCACGCATCGCGCAACGGCGCGGCCTGCTCGCCCCGGCCGCACTCGACCGGATCACCGGGCTGCTGACGACGGTCGGGCTGCCGACAACGCTGGCGGAGCTGCCCGCGCCGCTGGACGCCGGCGCGACCGTGGCCGCGCTCGGCCAGATCCGCAAGATCCGGGACGGGCTGATCCGGTTCGTGCTGCCGGTGCAGCTGGGCGAGACGGTGATCGCCGACGACGTCACCGACGCCGAGATCCGGGCCGCGCTGACCGCCTGAGGCACGTGTCCGCACTGACCCCGTCTTCGGCTTCTGGAGGAGCTCGGTGGCGACCGCCCCAACCCGGTTCCGGCACGGCAGGCTCTACATCACCTTCCGGTGCAACGCGCGCTGCGGGTACTGCAACGTCTGGCAGGACCCGGTCTTCGACGGCCACCAGGAGCTGACCGCGGACGGCCTGCGCCGCTGCCTCGACGAGCTCGCGGAGCTCGGGGTGTCCTATGTGGACATCACTGGCGGCGAGCCCGCGCTGCACAAGGAGATGGTCGCCGCGGTCACCCACGCCCATTCGCTGGGCATGGCGGTGGACGTGACGACCAACGCGATCCGCTTCCCGCGGCAGGCGCGGGAGATCGTGCCGCTGGTGAGCACGATGAACATCTCGCTGGACACGCTCAACGCCCAGCGCTACCACGACATCCGGGGCACCGACACCCTGGACCGGACCGTGGAGCTGGTGGGCGCGCTGCGCTCCGACGGCGCGCGCAACCTCAAGCTGATCTGCGTGGTGTCCGGGCAGAACGTGGACGAGCTGGACGACGTGGTGAGCTTCGCCCAGCGGCACGAGGTCCCGGTCTACCTCTCGCCGATGTTCAGCTACTTCTCCACCCAGAGCGAGGTCCGCCCAGCCGGGTCGATCAAGCAGCTGAAGCTGGCCGCGGTCAACGGCCGCAACGCCGCTTCCGCCGCGCCCGCGCAGACCTCGGTACCGTCGTCGGTGCTCATCGAGCGGGTCGCGGAGAGGCGCTACGACCCCGCAACCGTGGTGAGCCTCGCGTTCCTGCACCACCTGCGCACCATGGACCCGGCGACGGTGACCGCGTGCGGGGCGAACTCGCGCATCCTCACCATCGGGCCGTCGGGGCAGGTGATGCTGCCGTGCTACCACGAATGGGACGGCTCGATCGCCTGGGACCGGCCCTATCGGGAGATCGTCGCCGACCCGGAGCTGATCCGGGTCCGCGACTCCGAGGTCGGTTCCCGGCCGGGGTGCCGCACCTGCGCGGTGTTCCCGTACCTCGGCCTGCCGATGAGCTACCGGTTCACCACCTCGTTCCTGGTGCAGGCGTTCTCCGAGGAGCTGGTCAAGCTCAAGCGCCGGGTCGGGGCGCTCGGGGAGGACCACCGGCGGCGGTTGCTGGAGCGCAGCGCGGCGCTGCTGGCGGAGGTGGAGACGCACTCCGCGTCGATGAGGGCGGGCGAGCACCTGGACGAGCTCTACCACTTCGAGGCGGCGAACGGCTTGGTGCGCACGGACTTCGGCGTGATCGCGGTGGAGGAGCTGCTGGCCGACCACTCGCACGACGACTGCTGGCGCGTGCACCGCAGCCCGCACCGCCTGGTCCGGTTGCTGTACGCGGAGATCCTGCCCGCGTTGGGGGACTCTCCTCTGGTGGCCGAGGCACTGGACGTGCAGCTGGACTGCTGGGACATCCTGTTCCTCGGTGGTGCCGAGTCGGCCGACCGACTGGCGTCGTGGTGCTCTCGCGTGTTCGAGGTGCTGGGCGGGAACCGGGCCGTCGGCCTGCTGGCGCTGTTCTCCTCGTTGCCGGTGTCGAGCATCCCCTCGGTGGCAGGGCATCCCGAGGAGCTGCTCGCCAGGAAGCTGCTGTCCCCGGACCGCCGCGCCGAGGCCGCAGCGCTGTTCTCACCGCTTGTGCCGTCCACAGTGGACCTTTCGGAGGCTGTGCCGACGCCGGAGGAGGCGCGCTCCGGCGACCGCGTCCCCCGTTTCGTCGCGGCTCTTCGTGAGCTGGACACCACGGGTCTTCGTCATGCCGTTCGCCGTTGGAAACTCGCCCACGACCCCGATGTCGATGTGGAGAGGCACCTTCTCGAACTGGAACTCACCGAGTGAGCGCGCAGGGGGAGCGGCACCTCGCGGGGGAGCGGGAGTTCGTCGCGCTCGGGGCCAGCCAGGAGGCAGGGCTCGGGCGCCGCGTGTTCGCGTACGGGAGGGGCTGCACGCTGGTCGACGTCGACGGCCGCGAGTACGTGGACCTCGCCGCTGGGACCATGACGCAGTCGCTGGGGCACAGCCATCCCGAGGTCGGGCAGGCGGTCACCGAGCAGGTCGGCCGGCTCGTCAACGTGCACGACAACCCGACCCCGGCGCGGCTCGAAGCGGCGACGGCGCTCGCCCGGCTGATGCCGGAACACCTTGGTGCGATGGGGTTCTTCACCACTGGCACCGAGGTCGTCGAGGCCGCGCTCCGGATCGCGCACGCCACCGCCGAGCCGGGCAGGACCAGGATCGCCGCGCTGCGCAGGGGATTCCACGGCAAGACCCGAGGAGCCCGCTCGGCGGTGCAGTGGGACATCGGAACCGAACCACCGGGGCCGACGCTGTTGGGCTATCCCGCGTACTGCTACCGCTGTCCGTTCGAACTGACCTATCCGTCCTGCGACATGCTGTGCGCGCGGTTGACGGTGAAGCAGGCCATCGCCCGGTCCGATGTCGCGGCGCTGCTCGCCGAGCCGATCCAGGGCGCGGCCGGGGTGATCGTCCCGCCTCGTGAGTACTGGGACGTGGTCGGCGAGGCGTGCGCCGAGCACGGCGTGTTGCTGATCGCCGACGAGGTCCTCACCGGTGGTGGCCGGACCGGTGAGTTCCTCGCGTCGCAGCACTACGGGCTCGCTCCCGACCTGGTCACGCTCGCGAAGGGCTTGGGTTCTGGGCATCCCGTCGCTGTGCTCGCCGGCCGACCCGATCTGCTCACCGACGAGACGTGGGGCTCGGTCGGTGGCTACAGCAGCACCTTCGGTGGTGGCCCGGTCGGCCTCGCCGCCGCGGCGGCCACGTTGACCGTGCTGCACCGCGACGACCTCGTCGCCAAGGTGCGCGAGCTGGGTCCGTTGCTGGCCGACGAACTGTCCACTGTGGCCGAACACCCGCTGGTCGGTGAGGTCAGGGGCCTGGGGCTGCTGCACGCGGTCGAGCTGGTCGGTCCTGGCAGGGCACCGAACCCCGGTGCGGTGGACCGGGTGTTCCAACGCGCGCTGGACCTGGGGGTGCGCGTCATGCCCGGGGGCTCGGTGCTGCGCATCGCCCCGCCGTTTCTCATCGAGCCCGACGAGCTGGTGGACGCGGTGCGCCGTCTCGGCCGCGCGATCGACCAGGTGCACCGGGAGGACGCCTCATGATCGAGGCACACGAACTGACCAAGGTCTTCAAGGTCCGCAAGATGCGCCCCGGACTGTGGGGCGCGGTGCGCGGGCTCGTCTCCGCCGACGTGGAGGAGGTGCGCGCGCTCGACGGGGTCAGCTTCTCCGTTCCCGCTGGAGAACGCACCGCGTATCTCGGCGTGAACGGCGCGGGGAAGTCCACGACCATCAAGGCCCTCGCGGGAGTGCTCACACCGACCTCGGGCCACTGCCGCGTCGCCGGGCGTGACCCGCGCGCCGACCGCTACGCGCACTCGCGCACGATCGGCGTGGTTTTCGGGCACAGGACACAACTGTGGTGGGACCTGCCCGTCGAGGAGTCCTTCCGCATCCTCGCCCGGCTGCACGACATGTCCAAAGAGGACGCCGTACTCAACCGCAAGCTCTTCGACGAGGTTCTCGACCTCGGCGAGATCGCCCATCGTCCTGTTCGGACACTCAGCCTCGGCCAGCGGATGCGCGCCGAGGTCGCCGCGGCGCTGCTGCACAACCCGCGCGTGCTGTTGCTGGACGAGCCCACCATCGGGCTCGACCTGCTGCTGAAGGAGGCGGTGCACGAGCTGGTCAACCGCGTCGTCGCCGATCGGGGCACCACGGTCCTGCTGACCAGCCACGACGTCGCGGACATCACCGCGATCTGCGAGCGGGTCGTCGTGGTGGACTCCGGCCGCGACGTCTACACCGGGAGCCTGGACGACCTGCTGCGTCAGGCGCCCACACGCACCGTGCGGCTGGACTACTCCGGGGACATCGAGCCCGAGGTGCTCGCTTCCCATGTGCGTCAGGACATCGGGCGCGTTGAGGTCGGGGTGGCCGGGCGGCGGCGGATCAAGGTCGAAGGGCCGCCGGAACTCGCCACTCCGCAACGAGTCCTCGCGGCGGTCTCCGGTCTCGTCGCAGTCACCGACCTCGTCGCACCGGAGCCCACGCTCGGTGAAGTGCTGCGTTCGCTCTACGTGCGGACCGCTGAGCCCGCTCGTGGCAGTACGCGGTGACGGCCGACCTTCGCCTCCAGGCCCGTGGCTACGGCGCGGTTCTCGGTGCGGGATGGCGAACCGCTCTGGCGTATCGGGGTGCGCTGCTGCTGACCGCGTTGACCACGGCGTTGTCGCTGGCGGTCCAGCTTTCGGTGTGGAACGCGGTCTACGACGGGCGTTCCGGCATCCAGGGCTACGACGTCACCACGATGACCACGTACCTGCTGGCCGGGAACCTGTTGGCGGTGCTGCTGTCCAACCAGATCGACGACACGCTCTCCGGTGACATCTACCGGGGTGACCACGTCGTCGGACTGCTGCGGCCGATCAGTTTCCTCGGTTCGCACGCCGCAGTGGCGTTGCCCTACCTCGCGGTGCGGCTGGTCCTGGTCGTGGTGCCGCTGCTGGCTTTCGCGCTGGTCTTCGTTCCGCTCGCGACGCCGACTGCTGTCGGGTTCGCGTGGTTCCTGGTGTCGGCGCTGCTGGCCACCGCGCTCGGCATCCTGCTGAACCTGTTGGTGGGGCTCGCGGGTTTCATCACCACGAGCACGTGGGGCCTTCGCTACCTCAAGGGAACTGTCGTCGCGTTCGCCTCCGGGCAGCTCGTGCCGCTGGAGCTCATGCCGTCCGCCGTGCGCGGAGTGCTGGAGTGGCTTCCGTTCGCGGCCATGGTGAACACACCGGTCCGCCTTCTGCTCGGGCGGATCGACGGACTCGCTGCGCTCAATGCCGTTGGTGTGCAACTGTTGTGGGTGGGCCTGGGGATGCTGGTGTGCGTGCTCGCCTGGCGCGGTGCGCTGAGACGGGGCGAGGTGAGCGGGGGATGAGGGCGCTGCGCCGCTACTTCTCGCTGTCGCTGCTGCTCACCGGGGTCGGACTGCGCCGAATCCTGGCCTACCGGTCGGACTTCTTCATCGGCATCGGCGCGTTCGCCTTGCGGGTGGTCATGCACGCGTTGCTGCTCGGCGTGATCTACCAGCACGTCTCCGACATCGCCGGCTGGACCTTCGACGAGGCGTTGCTGCTGCTGGGGGTCGCGATGCTGGTGCGCGGGCTCGACCACGCTTTCACCGACCAGCTCTGGGAGCTGGGCCGCAAGCTCGTGCAGCGCGGCGAGCTGGTGCGCTACCTGGTCCGTCCGGTGCACCCGCTGTTCAGCCTGCTGTCGGAACGTTTCTGCTATCCCGAAGGGCTCGGCGAGGTGATCGCCGGACTCGCGGTGATCTTCTACGCTGGCGGTGGACTGGACCTGAGCCCCGAATTCGGAACTCTGGTGCTGTTCGGACTGCTGCTCCTGGTGGGAGCGTCGGTGTTCGCGGCGGTCAAGCTCCTCCTTGCCGCGCTGGCGTTCTGGACGACCACGAGCCTGCAGGTGATGACGGCGGTCTACGAGGTCGCCGACACCGCCCGCTATCCGGTTGACGTTTTCCCTGTGCCGATCAGAGTGGTGCTGACCAGCGTGATTCCCTTCGCCTTCACCGGGTTCGTGCCCGCCGACTACCTGCTGCACGGCGGTGGGGTGCTGACCTGGCTCGCGCCGGTCGTCGCCGGGGTCCTGACCGGGCTGGCGTTGCTGACCTGGTCGCGTGGCGTCCGGCGGTTCGAGGCGGTGGGACCGTGAGCCTCGCCGAGGTGTTGCGGCGGGCGTCGTGGTTCTCCCGGACCACGCTCGACCCGGACAGCGCGCGGGTGCTGGACGAGCTCGACGTCGGTGGGACGCCGCTGCGCTGGGCCGAGGTCAAGGGTGCCCAGCGGAGCGCGGTTCTCGTGTTGGGGGACAACGACACCGCGTTGCTCGAAGCGATGCTCACCCTGACAACCCGCGAGTCCTGGCGGACGAGGTCCGGTGGGCTGGTGCGCTGGCGCGGCCCGGTGTGGTCGGAGCCGGCGCTGGACGAGGTCCTCCAGACCACCGCGACCAACGCCGTTGCCAGGGTCGGCGGCGATTTCGTCCTCAAGGTCTACCGCGTGCTCGGCGACGACCGTGGCGAACCCGCCCTGCTGTCCGCGATGGATGACTGTGCTCTGTTGCCGAAACCTCTGGGATACCTGGACTACGAGAACGCCGATGGCCTGCCGGGTGGCTGCCTGGCGTTGATCACGCATGCTGTTGTGGGAACCCCGCTCGACCAGCCGCTGCGCAATGCGCTGCGGTCCGGTTGGGCAGGACGGCCGAGCTACCCGACTGACCTGCTCCGTGCCGTGGGCGAAGCGCTCTCCGCACTGCACGTGCGGCTCGCCGACGGTGCGGATGCCAAGGCCATGCCGTTGACCGAACGGTTGTCCGAGCTGATGTCGTCGCTGGCGCACGTCCGCCGGACGCTGCCGCGCTCCGCCGAGCACCGTCATGACCTCCTCGACCGGTGCGGTGTCCTGGTGCGGGAGCTTGTCTTCGAGTCCGACTACCCGGCGGGGCCGAGACACGGCGATCTCCACCTGGCGCATGTGCTGATCGATGACGAGCAGCAGGTGCGGTTCGTCGATCCGGACGGGCAAACCGTGCAGGCGAGCAGCCCGCTCGACGACTTCGCGGCCCTGTGCCGAGCGGTGGAGTGCTTCGCCGCCGACGAGGAGGTCGCACGCACCACCCGTGAGCTGGAGCTCGACAAGCACCAGTACACCCGTGAGCTCAGGGAGGCCGCGCTCGACCCGAACTCGCTTGGGCGGCGGCGCGCTCCAGGGGCGCGGTGGGCGAGCGAGATCACCCGAACGCTGACGGCGGGAGTCGATCGCGAGGCGTTGGCCGTGCCGTACCTGCTGCGCACGTTGCACGAGCTGCGGTATCACGGCGAGCGCGCGGGAGACCCGGCCGCGGAGTACTACGCCGACCTGACGTGGATTTCCCTTGCCGAGTTCGTCGTTGGTCTGGAAGGGGCTGTTCCGGCGTGAATGCCGAGGAATCCCTGGTGGAGCCGAGCATCAGTGCTGTCGAGTGCCATTACGAGTTCGGTGGGTTCGACCACCGCCTCGTCAAGGGCGGCATCTCCGTCTACCTGTGGAACCTGAGCCAGGCGCTGTCCGCACGCGGTGTCGCCGTCAGCGGCCTGACCGCGGCGCACGGCGCACTTCCCTTGCTGCGCGCGGACTACGACGTCACCGATCTGGACTATGTGGACGACCTGACCGTCGATGTGCCACTCGACCCGCTGGTGTGGAAGGACTTCGGCGAGTCCGCGAAGATCGCGGTCAAGGTGACCGCGCATCGCATCAGCCTGCCTGGTGTCGACCTTGTGGTGCTCGCGGGCGGGCTGCTCGACGCGTACCCGGACACGTTCTACCCGCCCTACGAGTCCAAGGGCCGCGACCTGTCGTTCCTCAAGCCGCTGGTCTTCCAGATCGCCGCGACCCGTTATCTCGTGCGCACAATGCGGCCCCGCACCGTTGTGCACCTGCACGAGCCGTACTACCACTACCTGATGCCGCAACCGCTTCGCGCGGCCGGCGCGGAAGTCGTGTGCACCGTGCAGAGCAACATGCCGGTGAACAAGAAGGTCTACGGCCGCGAAGTCCGGGAGCTGCTGAGCTTCCTCGGCGGAGACGCCACCGTGGCCACCGGGTTGGACGATCCGCCGCTGGACGGCGTGGTCGAGCGTGAGATGCGCGCATACCTGCCGAGCACGCACCTGTACAACGAGTATCCCGAGCGGCCGGGACACGACTACGTCAGCGGGCTGGCGCTGGTTGCGAGGACGGCGTCGGCGCTGGACTTCCTTTCTTCGGGGCAGCTCGAACACGTCGTGACCCAGGGCGACACTCCGGCAGAGTCGTTGTTCCAGCGCCTGGCCGTCCGCCGTGAGCTGCGCGCCGCGGCGGACAGGCTCGTGGTCGGCGGCTGCGCGGTCGGAAGCGCATGGCGCGCCGCTGACAGATCCACTGTGGACAGAGCAGAAGTGCTGCGGCGCAGGGGTTTGAAGCCCGAACTGCCGACGGTCTACCACAATGCCCGGTACGCCGTCCACCACAAGGGACAGCGTGAGCTGGCCAGGGCATTGCACGAGCTGCTGGACGAGGGCCTGCGGTTCAACGCGGTGCTGCACTGCCTCTCACCGTCCCCTATGGACGACCCCGAGCTGAACCCCCTCGCCGAGGCGTATCCCGGAGAGGTGTGGCTGGAGACCGGCCCGCTGCCCGAGTCCGAGCTGATCGACCTGGCGTGCGCCGCCGACCTGTGCCTGTTCCCGTCGAAGTTCGAGATGGACACGTTCCTGCTCGCGATGGGCGAGGCGATGGCCTGCGGCGCGGTCCCGGTCGCCACCGCGCAGCGCGGGATGGAGCACTTCGAGCACGTGTCCGGCACGACCGGGGCCGCGGTGCCGAGGTCGTTCCGCGCGGAGGACCGGGAGCTGGTCGACGAGATCAAGGCACAGGTCCGCAGACTGCTCGCCGCGCCCCCGGAGGAGCTGGAGCGCTTGCGCGCCAATGCGATCCGCGTGGCGCGGTCGTTCACCTGGGAGAAGGTCGCCGCCGACTTCCACCAGATCTTCGCCGCGACACTGCGCGGCGGGCTGAAGGCCGACCCGAAGGCCCTGCTGCGCCGGGGATGGGGCGACCTGGTGGACGACAGGACACTCGCGCTGCACGCCGTCGAGGCCCGTGACCAGGCGCTGCGCACCGGCGATGGCGACCTCGCCGCGAGGTTGGGGATCGTGGACGACCGGGCGCTGTTCGAGGCGGCGCGGGAGCGGGGCGACGTCGCGACCTGCGCGAGGTTCCCGGACCACGCAAGTGAACTGGCTTCACGTGGCGCGGTCGTCGAGGAAGCGGGAAGGTGGCGGGTG
Source organism: Allokutzneria oryzae (assembly GCF_042429765.1). Lineage (NCBI taxonomy): Bacteria > Bacillati > Actinomycetota > Actinomycetes > Pseudonocardiales > Pseudonocardiaceae > Allokutzneria > Allokutzneria oryzae. The sequence goes on from NZ_JBHLZU010000005.1 coordinate 35,837, forward strand.
ACCTACCGCTTCGGGCCGGTCCGCACGGTGGACGTGGTCCAGGGCGGCCGGGCGTGGCCGCTCTACCCGACGGGCGACGGCGGGTTCGGCGGCACGGTGCCCGCGTCGGCCGAGCCCCAGGTGGTGCTGCTGGTCACGCTGGCGGGCGGCCGGGTGGTCTGGGACGGACTGAACGTGGTGCTGGAGAAGGAGAACAATGGCTGAGCTGGACGTCCTCGTGATCGGCGGGGTCGGGGTCGACACCATCGTGCGGGTGCCGGAGCTGCCGCTGCCGATGCGCGACTCGATCATGGTGCCGCCGATCGAGCAGTACCTGGCGCACACCGGCAACGGCGTGGCGCTCGGCTGCCACCACCTCGGGCTGCGCACCCATTTCGCCGACGTCATCGGCACGGACCCCGAGGGCGAGAAGGTGCTCGCGACCTACGCGGAGACCGGCCTGTCCTTCGGCTACCGCACCCATCCCAGCGGCACCCGCCGCAGCGTGAACCTGGTGGACAAGCAGGGCAACCGGCTCTCGCTCTACGACAGCAGGCACCCCTTCGAGATGACCGTCGACCCGGAGCTCTACCGACCGTGGATCGGCCGAACCCGGCACGTGCACGTCTCGATCATGAACTGGGCCCGGCACGCGCTCGCGGACGCGGTCGCCGCCGGGGTCCCGACCTCGACCGACCTGCACGACTGGGACGGGAAGAACGACTACCACCAGGACTTCGCCTACGGAGCGGACCTGGTCTTCGTCTCCACCTCCGCGCTCGGCGACCGCGTCGAGGAGGTCACCGAGGACATCCTCGCCAAGGGACGCGCCAGCGCGGTGATCGCGATGGCGGGCGGCGAGGGGAGCTACCTCCGCCTGCCGGGCCGGCCGCTCCGGCACGTGCCGCCGACGCCGCTCGCCCCCGAGGAGGTCGTGGACACCAACGGCGCGGGGGACAGCTACGTCGCGGGCTTCCTCTACGCCCACCTGGCCGGAAAGGACTGGGACACCAGCACTCGCGCGGGTTCGCTCGCGGGCGCGGAGGCCTGCCGCACGGCGGGCACCCACACGTCGTTCATCACCGCCGCCGCCCTGGACGCGGCGCTTTCCTGACACTGCCAAGCGAGGAGCGCACCAAGGTGACGTTGGATGTACTGATCGTCGGCGGTGGCGGCGCGGGCTGCGTGCTGGCCGCCAGGCTCAGTGAGGACGAACGAACCACCGTCGGCCTGCTCGAAGCCGGTCCGGACTACGGTCCCTTCGACCCGCGGCGCTGGCCCGCCGAACTGCTCAACGCCCGTTCCGCCGCACGCGGTCACGACTGGGACCTCGAAGCGCCGCCGTGCTGCGCGCGGGCCAGGGTGATCGGCGGCTCCTCCGCGCACAACGGATGCTGGGCGACCTTGGGCGCCCCGGCGGACTACGACGCGTGGAGCAAGTACTCCAACGGTGTCTGGGACTACCAGAAGCTCCGTCCACATCTGACAGACGCGATCGAGACGCTGCGCGTGCGTCCGGTCCCCGAGCAGGACCAGACCCGGTGGCACCACGCGGTCATCGACGCCGCGCGAGAGCTGGGCCTGCCGTTCCTGGACGACATCAACGACGAGTCGGCCCGTGAGGGCATCGGCTGGGTCCCGCTGAACGCGGTCGGCGCGACCCGCTGGCACACCGGCTTCGCCTACCTCGATCCCGCGCGGAACCGGCCGAACCTGCGCATCCTGTCGGACTCGTTGGCCGTCCGCCTGGTCATCGAGGGCGATCGCGCGACCGGTGTCGTGGCCGTCAGAGACGGTCAGGAGTACACGGTCACCGCGAAGCACGTGATCCTCGCGTGTGGCACCTACGGCACTCCGCCCTTGTTGATGCGCAGCGGAGTCGGTCCGGAGCACGTGCTCAAAGAGCTCGGTGCGCCGGTCGTGCTGCGACTGGACGGTGTGGGGGAGAACCTCGTCGACCACAGCTCCCTCGGCTTGATGCTCGACCCGCTGGACGCCCTGGTGGGGGAGATGCCCAACGCGGCGGAGTCCTACTTCGCCCAGACGGTCGTGAAAGCCCGCTCCAGTCAGGCCGACGACTCCTGGGACATCCACATCGTGCCGTCCGCCGGTCCCGCCGAGGACGCGCAGGGCTTCTACACCGGCCCGCTCTCCGCCGGGCTGTACGTGTTCGTGATGTCGCCGCGCTCCAGGGGAACCGTGCGCGCGGCCTCGCTCGACCCGGCGGCCTCACCCAAGATCGACCACGGGTTCTTCACCGACGCGCAGGGCTACGACCAGAAGGTGATCCTCGAAGGGATCGAGCTGGCGCACGATTTCGCCCGCACGGAGCGGCTTTCCGGGCTCACCGGCCTCACCCCGTGGTCGGCGGCGGAGCGCGAGCCGACCGCGGTCCTCGCCGCCGCCAGCGGGTACTGGCACCCGGTCGGCACCTGCGCCATGGGGCCCGCCGACGACCCGATGGCCGTCGCCGGAGCGGACGGCAAGGTGCACGGTCTGTCCAATGTGTACATCGGTGACGCTTCGCTGATGCCGGTGATCCCGCGCGCCAACACCCACCTGACCACGGTGGCGGTCGCGGACCGGCTCGCCGGGCTGCTACTGGAAGGAGCACTGCGATGAGGATCGGACTGCTCTCGCCGAGCATGCCGCCGTTCACCGCACCGGAGGCGGCGAAGACCCTGGCGACGCTCGCCGACGCGCACGGGGTCGACTCGCTGTGGGTCCCGGAGCACGTCGTGCTGCCGGAGAGCTACGCCACGCCCTACCCCTACTCCGACGACGGCCGGATGCCGGTGCCCGCCGACTGGCCCTACCCGGACCCGTTGGCGTGGTTGAGCTTCGTCGCCGGGGTGACCACCTCGGTCCGCCTGGTCACCGGCATGCTGGTGCTGCCGCAACGCAATCCGGTGGTGCTGGCCAAGGAGACCGCGACCATCGACCACCTTTCCGGAGGGCGGCTCGAACTGGGCCTCGGCCTGGGCTGGTTCCGCGAGGAGTTCGACGCGGTCGGGGTGAACTTCGCCGACCGGGCCAAGCGCTTCGAGGAGTACGTCGGGGTGCTGCGCGCGTTGTGGAGCGGCGAGGAGACCTTCCACGGCGCCTACCACGACTTCACCGGCGCCCGCTGCTACCCGAAGCCCGCCCGGCCGATCCCGCTCATCATGGGCGGGCACAGCGTGGCCGCGGCACGGCGCGCCGGTCGGCTCGCGGACGCCTTCTTCCCGGCGGTCGGCGACCCGGTTCCGCTGTTCGAGGAGTGCAAGGCGGCCGCGGAGGCGGCGGGCCGCGACCCCAGCGCGATCGACCTGGTCGCCGAGGCGTCGCCCGTCACCCCGGAACGGGTGGAGCAGTTGCGCGCGATCGGCGTAACGCGGGTCCTGGTCTATCCGCCGCAGGTCCCGCTGGACGAGCTACCGGACGCTTTCGAGGCCTTCGCCTCGGAGTTCCTCCGGCCGGCCTTCGAGCTCTAACGCGACACCTCATGGCCATTCGCGGGCTTATGGACCCATCTCAGCCCGCGAGCACGTCCATAAGCCCGCGAATGGCCGGAAGCCGGCCTGCTTGGCGGCCGTTCGGGGCATCTGTCCTGCCGTTCCGCCACGGCGGTGAGATGATCAAGAACATGGCGGAGCTGGACGTTGTCGTGGTCGGCGGGGTCGGCGTGGACACGATCGTGCGGGTGGGTGAGCTCCCGCTGCCGGTCGCGGACACCATCAAGGTCCCGCCGATCCGCCGCTACGTCGGGCACACCGGCAACGGCGTCGCGATGGGCTGCCACAGCCTCGGTCTGCGCACCCACTTCGCGGACGTGATCGGCGACGACCCGGACGGCGAGTTCGTGCTGGCGCACTACGCGCGAACGGGGCTGCCGTTCGACTACCGCACCCACCCGAGCGGCACCCGCTGCGCGGTGAACCTGGTTGACCCCGGCGGCCAGCGCACCTCGCTCTACGACGGCCGCCACCCCGACGGCATGGAGGTCGATGCGGAGCTGTACCGACCCTTGCTGCGCAAGGCAAAACACGCGCATCTGTCTATTGTGGACTGGGCTCGGCACGCGCTGCGCGACGCGGTGGAGCTCGGTCTCACCACCTCGACGGACCTGCACAACTGGGACGGTGTGAGCGAATACCGGAAGGACTTCGCCTACGGCTGCGACCTCGTCTTCCTGTCGGCGGGCAAACTCGGCGGCCGGATGGCTGAGGTCACCGGGGACATCCTGGACCGCGGCAGGGCGCGCGCGGTGATCGTGATGGCGGGCGGCCAGGGAAGTCACCTCTGCCTCCCCGGCCACCCGCCACGGCACGTGCCCCCGGTCGAGCTGCCCCCGGAGCGCGTGGTCGACACCAACGGCGCGGGGGACAGCTATGTGGCGGGCTTCCTCTACGCCTACCTGGCCGGTCGCGACTGGCACGCCTGCGCCCGCGCGGGCTCGCTGGCCGGCGCGCACGCGGTGTGCTCGCCAGGAACGCACACGTCGTTCATCACCGCGGCCGAGCTGGACAGCTGATCAGCAGCCGCTGAGCTTGTAGCTCTGGACGCCGTCGTTGGCGTGGTTGCCCTTGCTGTCCTTGAGGTTCTTCAGGTTGCTGATGCTCTTGCCCGGCGCGACGGTCCACTTGAAGGCGCTGGCCTTCGGGTCGTCGGCGCTGTACAAGGTGAGCGTGCACGAGGTGCGGTTCTTCAGCGAGCTGATCTCGTTGTCGCCGTTGAACCCGTCGATGTCGTAGGTGCCGTTCGCAGCCTTCTGCTTCACGTACCGCGAACCCGTGTAGCCGGAGTCCTCCCACATGCACACGTGCTTGTCGGGGCAGCTCGAAGCGGCATCAGCGGTCGGAGCCGTGAACAACGCGCCACCGACCGCGAGGGCGCCGGCAACACCGAGGGTGAAAACGGTTCTGGGCATGACTCGGTTGCTCTCCGTATCTCTCGAAGTGACTCCCTCGCAACCTAACACTCCCGGCGGAAACCGTGCCAAGGAATATCAACGCCGGATTCCGTTGCATACCAGGAGAATCGAGTATTAGCAGTCCTTTGTGGACCTTTTCGGTCACGCCCGTCCCGACCTGTGCTACCGCCGCAAGAAGACAACGCCGAGTAACTCATTCCTCACCGTCGCGTGCTCGATGAGGAGTTTCGCGCTTCGGAAACTTGTCGTGCAGCGTCGTGCTACGCCAGCGGGGAGAGGCCCTCGCGGTCGGAGCGCAGGTGCTCGTCGGCCAGCACGATGCTGTCGCGCACGGTCACGCCCGCCGGGACGACCGCGCCGGGCAGCACCACCGAGCGCAGCACCTTCGCGCCGGGTTCGACCACGCAGCCGGGGTGGAGCACGCTGGACTCCACCACCGCGCCGGGCGGAACCGCTTCCCCGACCAGACTGTCCACATCGGACATGTACTGGGGTGCGGACGGGGACAGCGTGCGCGGCAGCAGCGACGGGTCCATGGGATGCGGCCGTGCCAGCAGCTTCAGCTGCTCGGAGTGGTAGCGGTCCACCGTGCCGATGTCCGCCCAGTACCCCTCGACCGGGAACGCCGACACCGGTCTGCCCTGGCGGATCATCTCCGGGAGCACGTCGCGGCTGATGTCGTGCTGCCACCCGTCCTCGCCACGAGCGACGAGGCCCGCGAGCACCTCTTGCAGCGCGTCGATCCGGAACAGGCAGAACGCGGTGAAGATCAGGTCGGACGTCGGGTCGGCGGGCTTCTCCACCAGCGCGCGCACGCGCAGGTCGGAGTCCACGTCCACCATCCCGAAGAGCTTGACGTACTTGCGTTCGATGCGCTGCACGCCGATCGTGCAGTGCGCGCCGGAAGCCCGGTGCGCGGCGACCATCGGCGCGTAGTCGAACAGGTAGACGTGGTCGGCGTGCTGCACCAGGACGTCCGAGGCGCCAGGGGCGAACAGGTACTCCGCGTTGGACAGCAGCGCGTCGGCGGTGCCCCGCTCGGCGGGCCGCTCCGGCAGGAGGTCGAACTCCCGCGTCCGCACCCACTCGTCGTGCGGTCCGAAGTGGACCCTCGTCGGCGAGGAGTCCCAGTGCGTCAACAGGTGCCGGACCAGGTCGGCCTCGCGGTGCAGCGACAGCAGCACCACCTCCGGCAGCCCCGACCGCACGGAGTTGGCCATGCTGAAGTCCACCAGGCGGCACGAGGCCGCATACGGCACAAGGGGTTTGCACACCCTCGCGGTCAGCGGGCCCATCCGTTCACCGAGGCCGCCCGCGAGCAGACCGCCGCGCACACCGTCCAGGCTCACCAGGTCCTCCCCTGTGCGCTCGCCGAGGGCAGCAGCCGCCGCAGCACCGCGAGCGAGTTCGCCGCACCCTGCTCCGTCGGCAGCAGCGCGTCCTCGTGCTCCACGTAGATCACTCCCCGGTAGTCCTCGTCCAGCAGCGCCGCCACGATCTCCGACCACGGCAGCGAGCCGGATCCCAAGGCGCGGAACCGGATCTCCGGGCCGGGGCCGTAGCGCGACCAGCCGGCGCCGCGCGGGGCGAAGGGCTCCCGCCAGACCTGGAGGTCCTTCGCGTGCACCGCTGCCAGGTCCGCTCCCCAGCCGCGCACCGCGTTCACCGGGTCGTGGCCGACGGCGGCGAGGTTGGCCGGATCGACGCACAGGCCGACGCCCTCGGCCGCCGCGAGCAGGGCGCGGGCGCTCGCCGGGTCGTAGGCCACCTGCTTGGGATGCGGCTCGACCACGACGCGGACGCCCAGCTCGGAGGCGAGCTCCAGCGCCGGTTTCGCCGCGTCGCACCACGCCGCCACGTTGTCCGCCCAGCTGACGTCGCTGCCCCACCAGGACAGCCACCGCGCGAGGTCCGGCACGCCGAGCATCAGCCGCGCCAGCGGCGCCCCGATCCCGGCGGCGAGCCGGACCGTGCCCAGCGCCGCGCGCATCCCGTACTCGCGCTTGTCCTCCGCCGTCCCCGCGCACACCGGATCGGTGTGCGGTCCGTGCGGCCCCAGCACGAGCTGGGTGTCCCGGCTGTTGCTCACGCAGCCGACGCGGATGTGCGCCGCGCCCAGGCGGGCGCGCAGCTCCGCGTGGTGCGCCGGGTCGTCCAGCCGGTCGGGGTCCACGAGCCGGAAGGTGCTGTCGGTCGGCAGGTCGACCACGTCGACCCCGGCCTGTCCCGCCGCCCGCAACGCCCCGTCGAGCCCGGCGGGCGCGAACGCCGCAAGGCACAGGCCGAGCCGGATAGGTCCGTGCACCATCAGCCGTCCCCTCCCAGAGATCGTGTCCACGCCCACCGGCCGGTGAACCAGGGGGGCGGCGAGCTGCGCTGGTTCTCAACCCCGCGAGCGGGTCGTCGGCAGTGTTGCCGCAACGCGGCCAGCACCGTCGCCACCGGATCGGCCACCACCGTCGGCGGCAGCGCGCCGAGCTCGGTGGTGATCCGCGCGCTCAGCTCCGCGGCGAACTCCGGGCAGCCGTGGAACACCCCGCCGGACAGCGTCGCCGACCAGCTCCCGGTCAGGCCCGCGCGGTCCCGTGCCGCGCGCACCCCGTCGAGCATGTCCGCCAGCGCCCCGTCCACGACGGCGCCCGCCACCGCGTCCCCGTCCAGCCAACACCGGCAGACCACCGGGGACAACGCGGCGACGGCGGACTTGGGGAAGGCTCGCGCGGCCAGCGACCGCGCCAGGTCCTGCACCGAGCCGCCGCCGAGCTCGGCGAGCGCGGCGCTGAGCGCGGTCGGCGCGCCGCGGCCGTCCACACCCCGGACCCCTGCCCGCAGGCCGGAAAGGCCGATGGCGAAAGCACTTCCCTCGTCGCTGCCCAGGTACTCGCAGCCGCCGACCGAAACCGGCTCGCGTTCGCCGTCGCTGGCGATGAACCCGGAGCCGGTCCCGCAGACCACCGCCACACCCCTGCCGCTGAGCGGGGGAGCGGCCAGCAGCGGCACGACGTCCCTGGAGATCAGCAGCGTGCCGGTCAGCCCGGCCTCCCCCGCCAGCCTGGTCAGCCGGTCCAGCTCGTGGTCAGGGGCGTCCGCGTCCACCGTCGCGGTCGCCAGCCATCCGGTTGTCATCCGATCGCCGGACTCCGCAGCACTGACCCTGATCGCGGTGAACAGCTCGCGCAGGTCGTCGTCCGCGGCCCGCGCGCCCACCGACGCCGGGTTCACCGAGCCCCTCTTCCAGCGGGTTCCGTTCGCCAGCAAGGCGGTCGTACCGCTCCCGCCCGCGTCGATCGCCCAGTACGTCACCGTGGCACGCCCCCGCTGCTGACCCGTCTCGCCGATCTCCGCCATCATGATCGATCCCGCAGGCGGATCGTCGTCGGCCACGCTACCGGAGGAACGGGCGCGAGTCCGCCAACGATTGCGCGTTATCGTGGGCGTCGGCCTGGGTCACCGGGTGCGGATCGAGCGAGACGGAGTGTTTGTGCGGCAAGGGAACGGGGTCCTCGGACTCCTGGCGGTGGCCGCGAGCTGGGGTCTTTTCTGGGGCGGCTGGGCCGCGCTCATCCCGGAGATCAAGACGGACCTGGCGCTGACCGACCAGCAGCTCGGGCTGGCGCTGTTCGCCGTCCCGGTGGCCGCGGTGCCGTCGATGGTGCTGACCGGCCGGATCGCGCAGAAGCTCGCCCAGCACACCCTTCCGGTGGTCACCGGCGTCTTCGCGCTGGGCTGCCTGCTGGTCGGGTTGTCCGGCTCCGTCTTCACCTTCACCGCGTCGCTGCTGCTCGTCGGCGGGGCCAGCGGAGCCATCGAGGTCGCGCTCAACGCCACCATGGCCGCGCGGGAGGCCCGTGACGGCCAGCGGCTGTTCAACAAGGTCCACGCCGCGACACCGCTGGCCATGGTGGTCGCCGCGCCGTGCGTGGGACTGGCGCGGGAGTTCGGCGCCTCCGCGTTCGCGGTCCTCGTGGTCATCACCGCGCTGGTGGCGCTGAGCGCGGTCATGGCGGTTGACCCGAACGGCTGGAAAGACAGCGCCGAGCCCGCCGAGACCGGAGCGAGCCCCCGGCAGCTCTACGCGCCCTTGCTGCTGGTCGGGGCCGTCGCCGCGACCGTGCTGCTGATGGAGAACGCCGTCGAGCAGTGGGGCGCCATCCACCTGGAGCAGGAGCTCGCGGCGGGGCCGCTGCTGGCCAGCTTCGGGCCCGCGGCGTACATGGCGGGGCTGTCCGCGGGACGGCTGCTGGCGCAGTGGCAGGGCGCGCGGGTCGGCGACCGGGCTTTGGTGCTGCTCGGCGGGGTGCTCGGCCTGATCGGGCTCCTGGTCGGCGCGGCCGCGTGGAGCCCCGCGACGACGCTGGCCGGCTTCGCGGTGGCGGGCATCGGCCTGGCCCCGGTGGTGCCGACGCTGATGGGCGCGGTGGGCCGCGCCGTTGGCCACGACCAGCGGTCGAAGGCGATCTCGCTGGTGACGACCGTGGGCTACGCGGGCTTCCTGTCCAGCCCGCCGCTGGTGGGCACCCTCTCCGGCTGGCTCGGCCTGCCGACGGTGCTGGCGGTCGTCGCCCTGTTCGGGGTGGTCGTGATGGCGGGGGCAGCGACGCTGCGCCTCCTCCCCGCGCCCGCGCGCGCCGCATGAGGCCACTCGCACTCGGGCCGCGAATCCGCTAGGGAGGAAGTGTGATGGGCGAACGGGTTCTGGTGATCGGCGCCGGGTATCTGGCGGGTCACGTCGGTCAGCGGTTACAGGCACTGGGGCACCAGGCCGTGCTCAGCTCGCGGCGCAGGCCAGCGACGCCGGAGTCCCGAGGCCTCGGCTGGTTGCCGGTGGACGTCGCCGAGCCGGAGTCCCTCCGCGCCGCCGTCGCCGAGGCCGCCCCGGACGCGGTGGTCACCGTGCACGGCCCCTCCGACATCACCTGGTGCGAGGCCAACCCGGAGCAGGCCATGGCCGCGCACCAGGGCGGAGCCCGGCACCTCGCGGAGGCGCTCGGCGGCAGGCGGGCGCTGATGATCTCCACCGACAACGTCTTCCCCGGCCGCAAGGACAGCTGCGCGGAGTCCGAGCCGACCGAGCCCGCCAACGTCTACGGCCGGGTCAAGCTCGCCGCCGAGGACAGCCTGCTGGCCACCGGGAACGCCGTCGCGCTGCGGGTCAGCCTCGTCTACGGGTGGGACCGCGCGGGGCTGCGCCCGAACTTCTTCACCACCTGCGCGCAGAGGCTCGGCGCGGGGCAGCCGGTCGCGGTGCCCGGCGACCACTGGAACAGCCCGGTGCTGGTCGACGACGTGGCCGCGTGGACGGCCGCGCTGCTGCACTCCGAGCACACCGGTGTCGTGCACCTCGGCGGCCCGCGCAGGCTGACCAGGGTGGAGTGGGCAAGGCACATCGCCACCGGCTACGGCGTCGACCCCGACCTGGTCAGCGCGGCGCCGCAGCACAGCACCGCCTACGCGTGCCGACCCCGCAACGCGTGCCTGCACAGCGAGCGCGCTTCGGGGATCGCCGAACTGCGGGGACTCGAACCGGCCGACGTCTTCGAGGCCAGCAGCAAGCTCATCGCCACAGGGGAGGAAACCCAGTGACCGCTCGTCATCTGTTCCTGGCCAGCAAGCGCGCCGCTGTCACCTACGCGCCGGACCCGGAGACCGGCGAGCTGCGCCCGTGGCTCGCCCCCGGCGGCACCGGCAACGTGGTCGCGGAGCAGGCCGGGGTGCTCAACGTGTCCTGGATCGCCAGCGCGGACACCGACGACGACCGCAGGGCAGCGCAGGAGAACCCGGACGGGCTGATGCTGAGCCTGCACTCCGGCCGCGAGATCAACGTCCGGCTGATCCAGCACGACCGCACCACCTTCGACGTCGTGCAGAACTTCCTGACCGCGGAGCTGTTGTGGGCGGCCAACAACTACGGCTGGGATCGCTGGCGGACGCCGACCTTCGGCGCCGAGACCTACGAGGCGATGACGCGTTTCGGTGAGTTCACCGACGACTTCGCCGACGCCATGCTGAAGAGCTCCGCCGGTGTCGAGGACCCGGTCTACCTGGTGCACGACTACCAGCTCGTCGGAGTGCCCGCGAAGCTGCGCGCGCAGCGCCCCGACGCGCCGATCCTGCTGTTCGTGCACATCCCGTGGCCGTCGCCGGACTACTGGCGCATCCTGCCGAGGCAGATGCGCGTCGGCCTGCTCGAAGGCATGCTGCCCGCCACCACCATCGGTTTCTTCGCCGACCGCTGGACCCGCAACTTCCTCGACTGCGTCGCGGACCTGCTGCCGGAGGCGAGGGTCGACCGGGACAACGGCGTCGTGCACTGGAACGGCCGCCGCACCCGCGTGCGCACGATGCCGCTGGGCTACAGCCCGCTGACGCTGCACGGCCGCAACCCCCGCCTGCCGGAGGGCGTCGCGGAGTGGGCCGGCGACGGCAAGCTCGTCGTCCACAGTGGACGCACCGACCCGATGAAGAACGCCGAGCGCGCGGTGCGGGCGTTCGTGCTCGCGGTGCGCTCCGACGAGCGGCTGCGCGGCGTGAAGATGCTGGTGCGGATGAACCCCAACCGGCTCTACGTCGAGGCCAACGCGGAGTACGTGCGCCGGGTGGAGGCCGCGGTCGCCGAGGCCAACGCGGAACTGGGGCCGGACACCGTGCGCACCCACTGCGACAACGAGGTCGACCACAGCGTCGCCTGCTTCCAGCGCGCCGACCTGCTGATGTTCAACTCCACAGTGGACGGTCAGAACCTCAGCACCTTCGAGGCGCCGCTGGTCAACACCCGCAACGCCCCGGTGATCCTGTCGGAGATGTGCGGCGCCGCCGAGGTGCTCGCCCCGGTGTGCTCGACGGTCAACCCCTTCGACCTCGTTGAGCAGGCCCAGGCCATTGTGGACGGTCTGACCGCGCCGGAGGAGGAGCGGGCGGAGGCCGCGAAGCGGCGCCGCGAAGTGGCGGAGCCGTGGACCCTGGAAGCGTGGGTGCGCGCGCAGCTCGACGGGCTCGACGCCGACCACGGTGACCGCGATGAGTGAGGAAATCCTTACACCGCACCAGGTCGCGCAGTACGCGATCGGTGACGCGAAGCTCGTCCGAGGCGAGGGCGTTCGCTCGTGGGACAGCGACGGCCGCGAGTACCTTGACTGCGTGTCCGGCACGTTCAACCTCATCCTGGGGCACAACCACCCCGAGGTGATGGCGGCGGTGCGTGAGCAGACGGAGAGCCTGGTCTTCGCCAGCTCCTCGTTCCAGACCGAGCCGACGAACGTGGTCATGCGGGAGCTGGTCAAGATCAGCCCGGCCAACCTGACCAGGGTGAACCTGCGCAGCTCCGGCGGCTCCACCGCGAACGAGGGCGCGATCAAGATCGCCCAGCTGCTGACCGGCAAGCGCGACGTCATCGTGCCGTTCCGCGGCCAGGTCGGGCAGTCGATGGCGGCGACGAGCTTCAACGGCAGCAGCCGCATGCGCGCCCCGTTCCCGTACCAGTTCCCCGGCGTCACCCACGTGCCGGACGCGTACTGCTACCGCTGCTTCTACGCGCAGAAGCCGGACAGCTGCGCCAAGCTGTGCGTGGACCGGATCGAGGACTTCATCAACTACGCCAGCTCCGGCAGCGTGGCCTGCGTGCTCATCGAGCCGATCAGCGGCGTCGGCGGCAACATCGTCCCGCCGCCGGGCTACTTCGAGGACCTGAAGGCGTTCTGCGAGGAGCGCGACATCGTCCTGATCTTCGACGAGAACCAGACCTCCTTCGGCCGCACCGGTGAGATGTTCGCGGCCGACCACTTCGGCGTCCATCCGCACATGATGACCGTCTCAAAAGGACTGACCGGCAGCGGTCTCCCGCTCGCGGCGATCCTCACCGAGGAGCGGATGGCGAACTTCGACCGTTCGCTGCACGGCTTCACCTACGGCGGCCACACGCTCTCCTCCGCCGCCGCGGTCAAGACCCTGGAGATCGTGCAGCGGCCCGGGTTCCTGGAGAACGTGCGCGCGAGCGGCAAGGTCCTCAAGGACCGCCTGCTGGCCCTGCAGGAGGACAACCCCGTGATCGGCGACGTGCGCGGGGTCGGGCTGATGCTCGGCGTGGAGCTGGTCGAGCCGGACGGGAGCAAGGCGGTGAAGAAGACCCACGCGTTCCAGCGCGCCCTCCACGAGCGCGGCGCGCTGACCCGGGTCTCCGAGCACGGCCTCGGCAACGTGATCGAGCTCCGGCCGCCGCTGGTCCTGACGCCGGAGGACGCGCACCTCATCGCGGACCGCTTCGGCGAGGCGCTGGACATGGTGTCGTGAGGGTGGAACTGGGGCCGGACGGCCCCCGGCTGCTGCACACGGAACCGTTGCGCCCCAACGGAGAGCACGCTGTGCGCGTCCGGGTCGAACTGGCGGGCCTGTGCCGCTCCGACCTCAAGGAGGTCGTGGGCAACCGGCACGGTGTCAGCCAGTTCGGCCACGAGCTGGTCGCCGTCGTGGAGGAGTCCTCCCTCGGCGACCTCCCGCCGGGCACCCGCGTCAGCCTCGACCCGAACGTGCCGCTGGAGCGCGGAACCGGCTTCGCCACGACGATGTGGGCGGCCGGCCCCGCCGACCGGCTCCGCGCGGCGTTCCCGGTGGTGCCAACCGACGTCGACGCACGCAGGCTGGTCTTCACCGAACCGCTGGCCTGCGCGCAGCACTGCCTCGGTGCCGCGGCCCGCCACATCGGTGAAGACCTCGCGGGACTCCGCATCGGCGTCCTGGGCGCTGGCACGGCGGGCGCGCTGATCGCGGGCCTGGCGCACGCGCTCGGCGCTGAGGTGACCCTCGGCAACCGCAGCCAGGACCGCTCGGAGTTCCTCCGCTCCCGCGCGGTCCTGGACGCCCCGGTCGGCCCGCTGGCGGAGATGCCGACGGACGGCTTTGACGTCGCGATCGTGGCGACGAGCTTCGTGCTGCCGGAGGTGCTGCGCGAAGCACTGCGCACGGTCGTCCCCGGTGGCCTGGTGCTGCTCTACGGCGGCACCGCGCCGGGCGACGCGCTCCCCGGCCTCGACTGCGACCTGGACACCGTGCGCCGAGGCGAGCTGCTGGTGACCACGGAGTGGGACGGCAAACCCGTCCGCGTCGGTGGCAGCTACGGAACGGTCCAGGACGACTTCGGCGCGGCGGTCCGGGCACTGGTCGAACTGGACCCGGCGACGCTGCCGGTGGAACGGATGATCACCGACGAGATCCCCCTCGAAGCCCTCCCCGACACCATCCGCACCCACCTCGCCGAGCGTCCACTCGGCAAGACCCTCATCCGCCCCGGCGTGCTCTGAGACCAGTCCACCAAGCCGCCCCTGCGGTGGTGGGGTTTCGCGTTTTGTAGGCATAACGCGACTTGGGAGCGCTTTCTTTCGCGTTATGCCTACAAAACGCGAGTTCTGGCTACGCCGACCCAGGGGCTACGCCGACCCAGGGGCCACGCCAGCCAATGAAAGGGCTACGCCAGCCCAGGGGCCACGCCAGCCCATGCGGGGCCACGCCGACCCAGGGGCTACGCCGACCCAGGGGCTACGCCGACCCAGGGGCCACGCCGACCCAGGGGCTACGCCGACCCAGGGGCCACGCCGACCCAGGGGCCACGCCGACCCAGGGGCCACGCCAGCCGATGAAAGGGCCACGCCGGCCGATGAGGAGCCGACGCCAGCCCATGCGGGGGCCGCGGCTGCCGATGAGGAGCTGACGCCAGCCGATGTGGTGCCGCGGCTGCGGGACGTCGCCAGCCCATGCGGGACCACGCCGACCCAGGAGCCACGCCGTGCGGGACGTCGCCGTGGGGAGTCAGGCGGCGAGGGAGAGGACGGCGTCCAGGCCCCGGGGGCGGTCGCGGTGGCGGTCGGTCGGCAGGACGTAGACCGCCAGCCCGACCCGGGCCGCCGCGCCGTCCTTCACCGGGTCGTCGCCGACGAAGAGCGTGCGGGAGGGGGAGACGCCCAGCTCCGCGCAGGCGATGCGGAACAGGTCCGGCTCCGGCTTGACCGTGTCGTGCTCACAGGACAGCACGAAGGAGTCGATCAGGTCCGTCACGCCCAGCTCGGCGAACGTCGGGCGGATGTCCCAGCCGATGTTGCTGACCACGCCCAGCTTCAGGCCCTCGGCGTGCAGGGTCTTCAGCACCGAGGCGGTGTCGGGGTAGGCGGGCCATGAGCCGGGGTCGGCGAGGCAGGCGTAGAGGGACTCACCGAGCACGCCCGGGTCCGCGTCGTCGCGGAAGCCGTTGGAGGACTCGGTCATCAGCCTGGTCCACACCTCGCGGTGCAGCTGGGCCGAGCGGTCGCAGCCCTCGCGCTCGGCGAGGCCGCGCGGGCCGTCCACCCGCTGTCTGGCTCTTCGGATCAGTGACGACGCCTCGTCGAAGCCGAGTAACACTCCGCGTTCGGCGGCCTGGAACTGCAAACCCGACGGCGTCATCACGTTCCCGTCGTCGAACAACGTCCCCGAGAAGTCGAACAGCACGGCATCGAACCGGGACACGCGGACACCCCCGTGTGGCTAGGCGAATCCCGTTCGAGGCTACCCACGCCTCAGTCCGCGCCCACCCGCCAAGCGGCCGTAACGGCGGACACGGCTGTCGCCCGGTCTACTCCGATCCGCTGAGCCGCCTCGGCGAACTCCCTGGCCAGTGCGGTCAGCTCGGCGGGGACGTACTCCTCGGTGATCTCCGCCACGACCGTGCCCCTGCGGCCGGCCGTGCGCAGCAGCCCGGCCGTCTCCAGCTCCCGGTAGGCCCGCGCCACGGTCCCCGCCGACACACCCAGATCACGGGCGAGCTGGCGGACGGTGGGCAGCCGGGTACCCACCGCCAGCATCGACGAGGTGATCAACGCGCGGAGCTGGTCGTGCACCTGGCGCCACGGCGGCTGGCCGCTGGCGGTGTCGACTTCGAGCAGCAGGTTCATGTCGGCTCCGGGGTGAGCGCCGGCCGGGCCTGCCTCGGCGGTGAGGCGAGCAGGCCCCACGCGGTCAGCGCCCCGGCGAAACCGATCGGCCCCAGCGAGAACAGGGTCCAGCCGATGACCGGGTTCTCGCCGAAGAACAGCATCGCGAACCCCAGGCCGGCCCAGGTGATCAGGAACATGAAGCCGGTGATGCCGATCTGGAAGCCCGCCATGGACCGCGCGCTGCGCACCCGCATCGCCGTGTCGGCGGGGGACTCCACCACCGGTCGGCGGGCGACCGCGATCCGGATCGTGCTCTCCGCGATCGCGCCGAGCCCGAGCAGGATGCCCAGTGCGATCCAGAAGTCCAGGTGCAGTTCGACGCTCTCGTGGAACGGCGACATGAACTTGATCGCGGGCAAGGAGGACACCGCGTACCCCAGCAGCGTCCAGTTCGCCCAGCGCGGCACGTAGTCGCGGCGTGAGCGGGGGGTGAGCGAGGCGCGGCGGGTGGGTCCGTCGGGTTTGCGCCCGACGAGCACCAGTTCGGAGGCGAACAGCGCGAGGGAGGCGGGCAGGATCACCCACAGCAGGTACGGGCCGACGCCGTCGACCTTGCTCCCCGTGGCCACGAACAGCGCCACGGTCACCGCCAACGCCGTCAGGATGAGCAGGCGGCGGCGCTTGAGGTACGCGTGGGCGAGCGCCCGGTCGTCCTCGGTCGCGTCAGTGACACCCCAGTTCGCCAGCAGCTTCCTCCCGCTCAGCGGTGTTCTCAGGATCAGAAGGGCGATCGGCGCGACGACCAGCACGGCCAGGAAGGAGGCGAAGCTCAGCATGGCGAACACTCCCGACTTTGTACCGAACGCTCGATACAATGTCGGGAGTGCGTGGACCTGTCAACTCATCCCAGGGTTCCGGTGGCCAGCAGGCCGCCGTCCACGCGCACGGTCTCGCCGCTGATCCACGCCGCCGCGTCCGAGGCCAGGAACGCCACCAGTCCCGCGACGTCCTCCGGCGCGCCGAGCCGCTTGAGCGGGTACGCGCTCGCGGCGTCCTCCTCGCGGCCGGTGTAGAGGTGCTCGGCGAACTTGGTCTTCACCACCGCCGGCGCCACCGCGTTGACCCGGACCTTCGGGCCGAGCTGCCAGGCCAGCTCCTCGGTCAGCCGGACCATCGCCGCCTTGCTCGCGCCGTAGGCCGCGATCACGCCGCTGGAGCGCAGCCCCGCGACCGAGGCGACGTTGACGACCGCGCCGCCGTGCTCGCTCATCCACGCCTTCCACGCCTGCTGCACGAAGCCGAGCGCGCCCACCACGTTGGTGTCGAAGATCTTGCGGACCGCGTTGAGGTCGGCGTCCATCAGGAAGCCGAACACCGGGTTGATGCCGGTGTTGTTGACCAGCACGTCCAGCGAGCCGAACCGCTCGACGGTCTTGCCGACGGCCTCGGCGCGGGCCTCGTCGGAGCCGGTGTTGGCGACCACCGCGAGCACCCTGTCCCCGCCACCGTCCACCGTGGCGGCGAGCTTCTGGGCGGCCGCGTTCAGCTCCTCGGCCTTGCGCGCGGTGATGGTGACCGAGGCGCCCCTGGACAGCAGCTCCTCGGCGATGGCGAACCCGATGCCCCTGCTGCCGCTGGTGATCAGCGCGGTGCGTCCGGCGAAGTCGTTCGGCGTGGTCATGACTCAGCACTCTAGGGGCGGTTACCCGCGAGTAGCCAGGGTTGTCGTCCTGGGTGGTGGGAAAAGCGGTCGCGGGGCTCGCGTAAACTCGGGTCCGTGGTCCTGATGGTCTAGCCGCGCGTGGACCCCGCCAATGGTGTTGGCGGGGAGATGACGCCTGCCATCCGCCACGCGATTATCTGGAGTTCTTCCTTGATCACTGTCACGGACCTGGAGCTGCGCGCCGGCTCCCGCATCCTGCTGTCCGACACCACGCTGCGCGTGCAGCCCGGCGACCGGATCGGCCTCGTCGGCCGCAACGGCGCGGGCAAGACCACCACGCTGCGCGTGCTCGCGGGCGAGGGCGAGCCGTACGCGGGCTCGGTGCTGCGCTCCGGTGAGCTCGGCTACCTGCCGCAGGACCCGCGCGAAGGCGACCTGTCGATGACGGCGAAGGACCGGGTGCTCTCCGCGCGCGGGCTGGACGAGATCCTGCGCGAGATGGAGAAGTTCCAGACCGCCATGGCCGAGCTGGTCGACGAGAAGGAACGCGACGCCGCCGTGCGCAAGTACGGCAGGCTTGAGGACCGCTTCGCCGCGCTGGGCGGCTACGCCGCCGAGAGCGAGGCGGCCCGCATCTGCGCCAACCTCGGCCTTGCCGACCGCGTCCTGGCCCAGCCGACCGGCACGCTCTCCGGTGGTCAGCGCCGCCGGGTGGAGCTGGCCCGCATCCTGTTCGCCGCCACCGAGGCGGGTTCCGGCAAGTCCGACACGATCCTGCTGCTGGACGAGCCGACCAACCACCTCGACGCGGACTCCATCACCTGGCTGCGCGGTTTCCTCAAGGGGCACAGCGGCGGCCTCGTGGTGATCAGCCACGACGTGGAGCTGCTCGCCGACGTGGTGAACAGGGTGTGGTTCCTCGACGCCAACCGCGCCGAGGTCGACATCTACAACATGGAGTGGAAGCGCTACCTCGACGCGCGCGCCGCCGACGAGAAGCGGCGCAAGCGCGAGCGGGCCAACGCGGAGAAGAAGGCGGGCGCGCTCAAGGCCCAGGCGGACAAGATGCGGGCGAAGGCCACCAAGGCGGTCGCCGCGCAGAACATGGCCCGCCGCGCCGACAAGCTGCTGGCGGGGCTGGAGAACGAGCGCGTGGCCGACAAGGTCGCCAAGATCCGCTTCCCGCAGCCCGCCGCGTGCGGCAAGACCCCGCTGACGGCCGAGGGCCTGTCCAAGTCCTACGGCTCGCTGGAGATCTTCGCGGGCGTGGACCTGGCGATCGACCGGGGCTCCCGCGTGGTGGTGCTCGGCCTCAACGGCGCGGGCAAGACCACGCTGCTGCGGCTGCTCGGCGGCTCCGAGACCGCCGACTCCGGTGACATCGTGCCCGGTCACGGGCTGCGCATCGGCTACTACGCGCAGGAGCACGAGACCCTGGACCACGACGCCTCGGTGTGGGAGAACATCCGGCACGCCGCGCCGGACGCGCCCGCCCAGCAGCTGCGCACGCTGCTCGGCGCGTTCCTGTTCACCGGCGAGCAGCTGGACCAGCCCGCGGGCACGCTCTCCGGCGGGGAGAAGACCCGGCTGGCGCTGGCCGGTCTGGTCTCCAGCGCGGCCAACGTGCTGCTGCTGGACGAGCCGACCAACAACCTCGACCCGGCCAGCCGCGAGCAGGTGCTCGACGCGCTGCGCAGCTACGAGGGCGCGGTCGTGCTGGTCACCCACGACCCGGGCGCGGTGGAGGCGCTGGAGCCCGAGCGGGTGATCCTGCTGCCCGACGGCACCGAGGACCACTGGTCCGCCGATTACCTTGAGCTGGTCCAGCTCGCCTGAGCAACCACCACTAGCGGCCTAGGTACCGCCTTTAGCGCGCTCCAATGATCCACAGGGCGTGACTCGCCGATCACGTGGCGATGATTTTTCATGATCGCCTGGCATTTGCGGCTTCCGTGTTCGATCATTGCGGCGACAGGGGCCATGATCGGCCTCACTGGTCAAACGGAAGGCGGGACAAGGTGGCTGACCTGAAGAAGGGCGCCCGGATCACGGGGCAGGCCCGGGACAAACTTGCCGCTGACCTCAAGAAGAAGTACGAGAAGGGGGCGAGCATCCGCTCCCTCGCCGAATCTACCGGTCGCTCGTACGGCTTCGTGCACCGGGTCCTCAGCGAATCGGGGGTGACTCTCCGCGGCCGTGGTGGCGCCACGCGGAGCAAGAAGAAGTAGGCCCGGCGCAAGGCAGCGCAACCTTCTCTCACTGTTACGGACAGGAGCCCGAGTGTCGATCGTCGACGCTGGCCTGCTCGACGCCGGGGGCGTCCAGCTCGCGCTGGACGGCCCTCTGGCAACCATCACCCTGCACCGTCCGGAGGTGCTCAACGCGCAGACGCCCGCCACGTGGGCGGCGCTGCGCGGGATCGGGGAGGCGCTCTCCCCGGAGGTCAGGGTGGTCGTGGTGCGCGGGTCCGGCCGGGCTTTCTCGGCCGGGCTCGACCGCAGCCTCTTCACCGCAGACGCCGGTGACGGGGGCCCGGGGCTCATGTCGATCGCGACCATGCCCGCCGAGCGGGCGGACGCGGCCATCGCCGAGTTCCAGCAGGCGTTCAGCTGGTTACGCGATCCCTCGCGGGTGACCGTCGCCGGGGTGCAGGGCCACGCGATCGGGGCGGGCTTCCAGCTCGCGCTCGCCTGTGACCTGCGGATCGCCGCGGCCGACGCGAAGTTCGCCATGGCGGAGACGGGACTCGGGCTGGTGCCCGACCTCGGTGGGACTCTGCCGCTGGTGCGCTGCGTCGGCTACGCCAGGGCGGTGGAGATCTGCCTGACGGGGCGTCGGGTCGGCGCGGAGGAGGCGGAGCGGATCGGTCTGGTCAACTCCGTCGTGCCACTCGACGAGCTCGACGGCGCGGTCGGCAACCTGGTCGCCGCGGTGCTCACCCCGCAGCCGGGCGCGGTGCGCGAGACCCTCGCGCTGCTGGACTCGGCGGCCGAGAACCCGGTTCCCGAACAGCAGCTCGCCGCGGAGCGGGCCGCGCAGATGCGCAGGCTCGCCGAGCTGAGCGCGTTGCTCGGCGGGGCCTGACCTTCCTCTCCGACCGAATTTCCCTCGGCAGGGAAGACATGTGGTCCTCCTGCTGTTGTGCTGGTCGCAACCAGGGGGAGGACCGCTGTGGACGGAACGTGGATGCTGATGCGCAGCGCCATGGAGAGCGCTGACGCACCGAACAAGATTCGCAAGGGCACGCTCAAGCGTGTCCTCTCCTTCGCCCGGCCGCACCGGCGCACGCTGATCGCCTTCCTCGCGGTCACGGTGGTCACCGCGGTCCTCGCGGTGGCCACACCGGTGCTCGCGGGCCGGGTGGTCAACGAGATCAGCGGTGGAGGGGACTCCGGCGTCGTCGTCGGCATCGCGCTGCTGATCGCGGCGTTGGCGCTGGTCGAGGCCGGGGTCGGGCTCCTGGAGCGGTGGCTGTCCTCGCGCATCGGCGAGGGGTTGATCTACGACCTGCGCCGGGCCGTCGTCGGCCACGTGCAGCGGATGCCGATCGCCTTCTTCTCGCGGACCCGCACCGGCGCCCTGGTCAGCCGCCTCAACAACGACGTGATCGGCGCGCAGCGGGCCTTCACCTCCACGTTGTCCGGCGTGGTCGCCAACGTCATCCAGCTCGCGCTGGCGCTCGCCGTGATGCTGACGCTGTCCTGGCAGGTCACCGTGATCGCGCTCGCGCTGCTGCCGGTCTTCGTGCTGCCCGCGCGGCGGATGGGCCGCAGGATGGCCGCGCTGCAACGGGAGGCGGCCGGGCACAACGCCACCATGACCACGCAGATGACCGAGCGGTTCTCCGCTCCGGGCGCGACCCTGGTCAAGCTCTTCGGGCGGCCCAAGGACGAGGCCGACGAGTTCGGCGCGCGGGCGGCTCGCGTGCGCGACATCGGCATCCGCACCGCCATGACCACGCGGGTTTTCATCACCGCGCTGACGCTGGTGTCGAGCCTGGCGCTGGCCCTGGTCTACGGCCTCGGTGGCTGGCTCGCGCTGGAGGGCCAGCTCGCCGCGGGCACCGTGGTGTCGCTGGCGCTGCTGCTGACCCGGCTCTACACGCCGCTGACCGCGCTGGCCAACGCGCGGGTGGACGTGATGAGCGCGCTGGTCTCCTTCGAGCGGGTCTTCGAGGTGCTTGACCTGCCGCCCGCGATCACCGAGAAGCCCGATCCCGCGGCGGTCCCGGACGGTCCGGTGTCGGTGGAGTTCGAGGACGTGCGCTTCGGCTACCCGTCGGCAGACAAGGTCTCCCTCGCCTCCCTCGAAGAGGTCAAGACCCTCGACACGCGGGGCGGCGAGGAGGTGCTGCACGGGCTGAGCTTCCGCGCGGAGGCCGGTCAGCTCGTCGCGCTCGTCGGCTCCTCCGGCGCGGGCAAGTCCACCATCGCCAGCCTGGTTCCCCGGCTCTACGACGTGAACTCCGGCGCGGTCCGGCTGTCCGATGTGGACGTTCGGGAGCTGTCGTTCGAGTCGATCAGGCAGACCGTGGGCGTGGTCACCCAGGACGGGCACCTCTTCCACGACACCATCGGCGCCAACCTGCGCTACGCGCGGCCGGAGGCCACTGACGAGGAGATCTGGGACGCGCTGCGCGGCGCCCGACTCGCCGACCTGGTGCGCTCCCTGCCGGATGGCCTGGAAACCGTTGTGGGAGAACGGGGTTACCGGCTCTCCGGCGGTGAGCGGCAGCGGTTGACCATCGCCAGGCTGCTGCTGGCGCGGCAGCGCGTGGTGATCCTCGACGAGGCCACAGCGCACCTGGACTCGGAGTCCGAGGCGGCCGTGCAGGAGGCGCTGGCCGAGGCGTTGTCCGGCCGGACCGCGCTGGTGATCGCGCACCGGCTGTCCACGATCCGCGCCGCCGACCAGATCCTGGTCGTGGAGGCGGGGGAGATCGTGGAGCGCGGCACGCACGACGAGCTGCTCGCCGCGAACGGCCGCTACGCCGAGCTGTACCGCACGCAGTTCCAGGACGCGCCTGCCTCCGGCGCGGCGGTTCCGGCGGCGCTGCCGCACTCGCTCGACGACTTCGGCGCGTTGTGGCGGCGCAGCCTCGTCGACGTCCAGCGGGTGCTCCCGACCCGGTTGCGGCTCGTGCTCGACGGGGGCAAGGGGACCGAGGCGCAGCTGCGCGACCTGGTGCGGCGCGAGGAGGAGTGCTGCCCGTTCTTCGCCTTCACGGTGACGCGGGACGGCGACCGGCTCGTGCTGGACACCGACGTGCCGGAGACCGCGGCCGTCATCCTCGACGAGATGGCGACCGCGGCCCTGGAGTCACGCGGGGATCAGGCCAGCCTGGGGACGCGCTTGCCGTAGTGCGCGAGCAGGTCCTTGTTGGCCTGGTCGCCGCCCTCGGTGTTGGCGCTGCGCCACAACGGCAGCTCGATGCCGTCGCGTTCGGCCCGCGTGTGCAGTCCGACGAGCAGCAGGTTCCACACGAACATCGTGGACAGCGAGGACAGCGGCGCGGTGACCGGCGCGGCGGCCGGGTGGGCGGCGTCGCCCGGCGGGACCAGGGTGTCCAGCACGATCGAGGACTCGGCGGCCAGCGTGGTGCCCGCCCGCTTGGGCGCCGCGGCGCTGGCGGGCCCGGAGGTCACGCCGATCACCGGCAGCCCTGCGGCGCGCCCGGCCTTGGCGAGCTCGACGGGGTAGGGGTTCACACCCGAGGTGGAGAAGACGATCAGCACGTCGTTCTCGTCGAGCGGGTCCTCTGCCAGCACCTCGGCGGCGAGGCCGCTCCGCCGCTCGGCATCGGTGCTGGACTTCGCGCCGTGCATGGGCAGCAGGTCGGGGTGGTAGAGCGGCCGCACGCAGGACAGCCCGCCCGCGCGGTAGAAGGTCTCGGCGACGGCCGCCAGCGAGTGGCCCGCGCCCGCGGTGACGATCAGCCCGTCCGAGGTGATCGCGCCCAGCAGCGCGTCGATCGCCCGTTCCACGGTGTCGGCGTTGTGCCGCTCCACCGCGCTGAGGTGCTCGTGCACCGTCCCGGCGTATCCCATCCCAACCTCCGCACTCTCCGACTCCCACGTGGTCTAAACCACTCCGCCACCCCCTGTCAACCCACCGCCATTCGCGGGCTTATGGACCGCTGAGCGCGCTCGAAAAGGTCCATAAGCCCGCGAATGGCGTCATTTGCGTGGGGTGTCAGGGGGTGGTTCTACGGTGCGGGGATGAGGGAGATGCGGATTCGGCCCGCGCGGCCGGTGGACGCCGAGGGGATCACCTCGTTGCTGCACGCCTCGTCGGCTTACCAGGGGCGGTATTCGTCCATTTTGGACGGTTATGAGTTCACCGAGGACCAGGTGCGGGACACGGTGTGCTTCCTCGCCGAGGATGCGGACGGGCGGCTGGCCGGGTACTACAGCCTGGTCCCCGACCCGGCCGAGCTCGACCTGCTGCTGGTCGCCGACGCCGAACAGGGGAGCGGGCTGGGGGCGCGGCTGGTCCGGCACATGCTGGAGCAGGCGAGGAACCTCGGGCTGGCCTCGGTGCGCGTGGTCTCGCACCCGCCCGCCGAGGGGTTCTACCTGCGCATGGGCGCCCGCCGGGTGGGCGTCGTGCCGCCGAGGCCGCCCAAGGTGGACTACGAGCGGCCCGAACTGGTCTGGGACCTGCTTGTCGAATGAACGACTGCCGTGTTCGTATGAACAGGTGGAGAGTGCGCAACGGTATGAACTGATCGCGGGTGCGCTGCGGGAACGGGAGCGGGTGGAGGTCGCCGAGCTCGCCGAGCTGACCGGCTGCTCGGAGATGACCATCCGCCGCGACCTGGACGTGCTGGAGCGCGACGGGCTGCTGCGTCGCGTCCGGGGTGGGGCGGTGAGCACGCTCAGCGGGGAGGAGGCGCCCTACGGTGTGCGGACCCGCCAGCGGGTTGACGCCAAGCAGCGGATCGGCAAGGCGGTCGGCGAGCTGCTCGACGACGGCGAGAGCGTGGTGATCGACGCGGGCACCACGACGCTGGAGGTCGCCCGTGCGGTCGCGGGCCGCAGGCTGACCGTGCTGCCGCTGTCGCTGCACATCGCCAACGCCGTCAGCGAGGTCCAGGGCACCAAGCTCGTGCTGCCCGGTGGTGAGGTGCGCCCGCGCGAGCTGACCTTCCACGGCCCGCTCACCCTCCATGCTTTCGACCGGATGCGCTTCGACACCGTGGTCCTCGGCATCTGCGGGGTCACCGCCGAGGACGGCGTGACCGCGTACGACCTCGCTGACGCCGAGACGAAGGCGGGCGCGATCCGCGCGTCCACCAGGGTGATCGCCGCGACCGACTCGGCCAAGCTCGGCCGGATCGCCTTCGGCCGGGTCTGCCCGGTCAGCGACCTCGACGTCCTGGTCACCGACCGGGACGCGCCATCCGACCAGCTAGACCGGTTCCGCGAAGCCGGTGTGGAGGTGCACCTTGCCTAGTCCCGACTCCGCGCTCGCCGTGCCCGGCCCGGTGCGCGCCGCGCGCCGCGCCACCTCGGTGGTCTTCGGCGTGCACGCGGGCCTGTTCGCAGCGTGGACGCCGCACATCCCGCTGGTCAAGGAGCGCCTCGGAGTGGGAGACGGCGTGCTGGGCGTGCTCTTGCTCGGCGCCCCGCTCGGCGCGCTGCTGGCGATCCTGCTCGCCGGTCCGATGATCGCCCGCTGGGGCAGCAGACCGATGATGATGGTCACCGCCGTCGGCTACGGCGGGGTGTCGTTCCTGCTCGGCCTCGCCGACTCCGGGGTCGCGCTGTTCCTCGCGCTGATGGTGTGGGGCGCGTTCCAGAGCGCGCTCGACGTGGCGATGAACGCCCAGGCCGTGCTCGTGGAGCGGCACTACGACCGACCGGTCATGTCCAGCTTCCACGGGTTCTGGAGCCTCGGTGGTTTCATCGGGGCCGGTGTGGGAGCGCTCGCAGTGGGCGCGAACATCGGTCTGACGGCGCAGATGCTGGTGCTGGGCGCCCTCTTGGTCGCTGTCGTGTTCGGGGCCGGCCGGGTGCTGCTGAGCGGTGACCACTCCGAGGTGAGCGACGATCAGCCCAAGGTCCGCACCCGCGACGTGTTGCGCGACGGCCGGTTGCTGGCGCTGGGAGCGCTCATGTTCGCCGCGCTGCTGTGCGAGGGCGCTGCGGCGGACTGGGCCGCGATCTACCTGCGCGACTGGCTGGACACGACGGCGTCCTTCGCCGGAGCGGGCTACTCGGTGTTCGCGGTCGCGATGTTCGCGGGCCGGGGGATGGGGGACCGGTGGGTCGCCAAGCACGGCCCGCGCCTGGTGGTCGGCGGCCTCTCGGCGCTGGCGGCCGTGGTCTTCGCCGTGGGTCTCGCGGTGGCGCAACCGTGGGCCGCGCTGCTCGGCTTCGCCGCGCTCGGCCTCGGCGTGGCGTGCGCGGTGCCGGTGGTGTTCTCCAGCGCGGCCGAGCTGCCCGGCAGGCATCCCGCGCAGTCCATCGCGGCGGTCTCGGCCATCGCCTGGCCCGGGTTCCTGCTCGGCCCGACGGTGATCGGCGGCCTCTCCGAGGCGGTCACGCTGCCGTTCGCGCTGCTCCTGCTTCCGTTGCTGTGCATGGCGATCGCGCTCGGCGCGCGGCTCATCCTCCGGAGCCGCCTCGGGTGAGGCCGGCACGGGCGCGGTGGTCGGCGACGTAGACCCGGTTGGCGCACTGCGTCGAGCAGAACCGCCTGCGGCCGTTGCGCGAGGTGTCGATGAACACCACCGTGCAGCCCGCGCGGTCGCAGCACCCCAGCCGCCCGCCACCGGACGCGCAGATCACGTGCGCCAGTCCGGTGGCGGTCCGCGCCTTCACCCGCTTCACCACGTCGTCGGTGTCCAGGGAGTAGTGCAGGTGCGGTGTCATCTCGCCCTCGTGCCGCGCGATGGTCGGCCGGATCGCCGCCTCGTCGAGCAGCTGGTTGACCGTGGAGATCCGCACGTCGAGGTCATCGGCCTCGAAGGCGACGCGCAGTTTCGCCGCCCACGCGAGGAGATCCGCGGTCTGCGCGGCGTCGACCACGGGCTGGCGGGTGTTGTAGGACTCCAGCAGCTCACCCATCTCCGGCGGGCTGATCGCCGGGTCGGCGTTGACCAGTCCGACGGCGAGCGAGGCCTTGTCGCTGCCGTAAGGGTTGATGTGCACTAACCCATGACAGCAGGCTGGGGGCATGCAGCGCAATGAGATTCCGGACGCGGTGGCCTGCCCGAACTGCGGATGGCCCGTCGGGGACGCGGGCCCGTCGACGATGTCCTCGCACCTCACCTCCGCCGGCGCGGTGCGATACGTGCGCTGTGTCTGCGGCCTGCGCCTGGTGCTGCTGGGCGGAGCGCTCGTCGGCACCGCCGGGTCGCCGGACGGGCCACTCGCGGTCGGTATGTCCACAAAGGACTGACCGGTCGCGCCACGACGCCCTCCGCCTCGTTTGCCGTTGGCACGGTGAGAAATCCCGGATTGGGCGCATGCCCTACACGTGCTGTGCCGACCGGGTGGCGGGTCTTCCACGGAAGATCAACGCGTTCCTACCGTTGCCGCATGGGCAGATTCACGATGGCGCACGAGGTCTCGACCGACGAAGCCGGGTTCTGGGCGCTGTTCCTCGACGACGAGCTCAGCAAGCAGGTGTTCGTGGGCGAGGTGGGCTACCACCGCTGGGAGGTCGCCGACCGCTCGGGTTCGGGGCAGGACACGAAGCGGACGGTGGCGTTCGACCCCGCCCGCTCGTGGCCCGGCCCTGTGCGGAAGCTGTTCGGCTCCTCCTACGGGGAGACCGAGAAGGCCGGGTTCGCCGCGCCGGGGGTCTGGACGTGGGCGCGGACGCCGTCGGTCCAGAGCGACAAGATCCGCATGGAGGGCGCGCTCCGCGTCGAGCCCGTGGCCGGAGGCAGATGCCGGGCGGTCGCCGAGGTCGCCGTGGAAGCCAGGATCTTCGGTGTGGGCGGCCTCCTGGAAAGCAGCCTGGAGAAGGCGTTCCGCGAGGACCAGAACCGCCTCGTCGCCGCCTACAACCGCCGCCTCCGGTAGGCCTTGCCCCGCACGTCGCCCCGCACGTCGCCCTGGTGCCGCCCTGCTCCGCGTGCTGGCGTGGTCAGACTTTTCGCGTTTTGTCACCTTGATGCGCAAAAGAGCGCTCCCATTTCGCATTAAGGCTACAAAACGCGAACGAAGGGGTGGGGGCGGTGGGCGGTGGGCGGCGGGGAAGGGGGGAGTCGCTATTTGCGGGCGAGGCCTGGGACCTGCCCACGCGTTTCGGCGCGGCGATGGGGTGCCGGACACTGCCTGGGCGATGTCCGGCCACAGCCGGTCGTGATCGGGTAGGGGCGACGGTCACGCGGAGGAGGCGCGGATCATTCGGATCTCGCCGATCTCGGCGACGTTCTTCATCAGCTCGGAGTTCACCCAGGCGATCATGTGGGCAACGCGGTGCTCGGGGTCGTTCTGCCACGGGAACGGGGCGACCGGGTCGAGGTCGGCGTCGGTGAGCCGGTCCAGCACCGCCACCCACTCCGCGCGCAGCTCGCGCAGCCACGTCACGGCCCGCTCGCCGTCGCCGGGCCAGGTGATCTCCGTCCGCTCCCTCGGCGCGTGTCCGCACGCGTGGTCCAGCGTGACGCTCCACCACCAGCCGATGTGCCAGGTGAGCCAGGCGATCGTGGGGACCGGGACGGGGTCGAGCTCGGCCTCGTCCCAGTCCGGCCGCCACGCGCCGTCGGGGTGGCGCCGGACCGTCCAGCAGACGGCGGCGGGCTCCCACAGGAAGTCCTCCTCGACCAGTCGCTCCAGGTGGAACTCGAACAACGACCAGGTCAGGTCGAACTGCCAATGCAGCAACGAACAACGCGAAGCGGACACGGCGGAGACCATGGCACACCGGGTCGGCACCCTCGAAGCGGTTTTCGCGGGCGTGCCGGCCGTCCGGGGCCAAGATCCGCCCCGACGAGCGAGAACGCGACCACCACAGCTAGGGTGGTCGTGTCGTGGTGGCGGGTCGGGGACGGCGATGACTTCTGGAGCACGGGCACACTCGCGGCGCGAGCTGCTCGCCGACGCCGCGATCGAGGTGCTGGCCAGGGAGGGCGGCCGAGGCCTCACCCACCGAGCCGTCGACCGCGAGGCCGAGGTGCCGATCGGCACCGCCAAGAACTACTTCCCCACCCGCAATTCCCTGTTGGTCGCGGCGGCGCAGCGGATGGCGGACGAGCACGACGCGGCCGTCCAGGTCCTGCGGGAGACCACCCCGGCCGGTGTGACGCCGGACCAGGTCGGCGCGCTCTACCCCGCGATGCTGGCGCGGGCGCTCTCCGGTGACCGCACCCAGACGCTGGCGATGTTCGAGCTCTACCTGGAGGGTGTGCGCCGTCCCGAGGTGCGCGCCGCGCTCGGCGAGATGGTCAAGGCCAACGCCGAGGGCGTGGTCGCGGTGCACCGATTCGCCGGTCTGGACACCACGCCGCGCGACGCCGGGCTGCTCGACGCCTACTTCCTCGGGGTGTCGATCTCGTTGCTGGCGTTGCCCGACGACGCGTTGAGCGCGCTCGGCATGGACGATCCGCACACCCTGGGCCGGGCGCTGTTCGCCGCCGCCGTTCCCGGCGTGTCAGACCATCGCGATGATCATGCCGATCGGTGCGTTGACCAGGCCGTGGGCCAGGACGAGCGCCCAGGGATTGCGGTGCAGGGACCAGAGATAGCCGAGGAAGATCCCGGCGACCCCCTGGTTGACCACGACTGAGTCCAGGTCGATCGGCAGGCCGTCGCCGCCTTGGATGGCGACGTGCCACGACGCCCACAGCAGCGAGCTGAGCAGGATCGCGGGCCAGCGCCCGTACCGGGACTCCAGCCTGGTCTGCAACCAGAAGCGGTAGAACACCTCTTCCAGGAACGAGTTCGCCAGGAACACGAACAGGACCACCAGCAGGTCCGGTGCGCGGCTTCCGGTCCACGGCGTGAGCGTGGAGACCAGTCCGATGTAGACGGCCACAGCCAGCAGCGGGCGCAGCCAACGGCCTCGCAGATCCACTGTGGACCATTCCCGCCATGTGACCTTCACCAGCACGAGCGGGATCATCAGGAGCAGCAACCACTTCAGGCCGACGAACCACAGGTCTCCGCGCGGCGAGAGGTAGTAGCCCACGGCGAAGGCGACCGCGAGCCCGGCCAGTGACCAGGCCTGTGAGGTGGTCTTGCGGGGTTCTGTTCCTGCGAACGGATCGGGCGCGGGGTTTTTGGGCGGTAGCAGCCAGGCCACCAGAAACCCTGCCAGCACTGGGATCCACACCAGCCACAGTGGACGGGTGTCGTCATGGTCGGCGGTGTAGCGCACCCCTGTGTTGCCGGTGAGGAGCACCGTCAGCAGCGCCGCTGCGTACACCGCGACCCCGCCCAGCAACAGCACCCTGCCGGTTCTGTTCTCCCCCACGGTGATCAGCCTAGGTCGTGTCCTGTAAGTGGTAACACCGCCTCACTCCCCTGGAGCCCTCTCGCGCGTGCCCCCATTTCACGTTATGGAGCCTTAACGCGATTTGGGAGCGCTCTTTTGCGCAATAAGGTGACAAAACGCGAAAACGCCGACCACGTTGGCCAGTCCACGTGCGCACGGGGGTACGGGGGCGGTGCGCCGCATAGGGGATCGGGACGGCTTGCAGGACAGGCGCTAGTGAGTGACGCGCTCCCGCCATGTCCTCGCCGTCACCATCATGTCGTGGTGCACGACCTCGAAGAACTGGCTCATCTCGGTCAGTCTCGCGGCGAAAGGGGTTTCCGCGTCGAGCAGGGCCGCGCTCGCCTTCGCCTCCTCGGCCCAGCTCCGCATCGACTCCGCGCTGTGCAGCCACGCGCGTTCCCAGATGTCGCCGTCGACGACGTACCGCTCCCGCCGGCCGTCGCGTTCGCGTCGCACCATGCTCAGCTGTTCGAGCCAGCTGATCGCCTTGGACACCGACGCCGGGCTGACCTGGAGCCGCCGCACCAGCTCCGCGGCAGTGCGACCGCCGGTCCCCGCGCTGAACAGGCACACCAGCACCCGGCTCGTCATCTTGGGGAAGCCGGTCAGCGTCATCTTCTCCGCGAAGCGCTCTTCGAGGTCGTCGGTGACGTTCCTCCGTGGCGGTGGGGTCGTCGGTGGTCGTCTGCTCGCGCGCACATCGGCCGCCTGCTGCGCGTGGTCGGCGCGGTAGTGCTCCGGTCCTCCGTTGCGAGCCACCTCGCGGCTGATCGTCGACGTCGGGCGGCCCAGCTCTCTGGCGATCTCGGCGTAGCCCTTGCCGTGCGCCAGCCCGGCGGCGACGCGGTCTCGATCGGTGTGGGTGAGGCGTCTTCCCGGCATGTGCCCAGTGTGCTTTCACCCGCAGCTCATTGCAACTATGTCGTCGTTGCATTTCCGTTCACCACCATTGCAAACAGGTATTTCCGGGTTGTTGGTCCACCGTTGCGGGGTGTAGCTTTCGAATTGATGAAACAGAAAAGGAGGGGCTCATGGGAATCACGGCCGAGCACCTGACACCGGTGCAGGACACGCTCTTCATCACGCTCATCAACAGGGCTGCCGACGCCGCGCTGCCGCGCCCGATCCTCGGGGACACCACGGCGGCCGAGCTGGTCAAGGAGATCGACCACGACTACGCCAAGCTCGCGCAGGGGGCGAGCATCGTCGGGCAGGTCGCACTGCGGGCCCTGCTGCTGGACCGAGCCGTGCGGCGGTTCGTCGCCGAGCACCCGGACGCGGTCGTCGTCGACCTCGGCGCAGGGCTCGACAGCAGGATGGTCCGCATCGCCCCACCGGCGACCGTCGACTGGTACGACGTGGACTTCCCCGAGGTCATCGCGCTCAGGGACCGCTTGCTGCCGCCGTCGCACACCGTTGGCGCGTCCGTCGCCGATCCCCATTGGCTGGACGGGATCCCCCGCGACCGGCCGACAGTGGTCGTGGCCGACGGCCTGTTCGCGTTCCTGTCCGAGCAGGAGATCAGCACGCTGTTCCGCGCGTTGACCGACCACTTCGCCAGCGGGGAGCTGGTGTTCAACGACTACGGCCGGATGGCGTTCGCCCTGTGGCTGATGCGGCTCTTCCCGCGCACCAGGGGCATCACCGACCTGCGGAGCTACGCCGGGTTCAACGACCCGCGCACGCCCGAACGCTGGGCGCCGCGACTGCGGCTCGTCGAGGAGACCAGCCTCGCCCACGTCCCCGAGGTCGACCTGTTCCCGCTGTGGCTGCGCGTGACGACGCGATTGTGCGGACACGTCAAGGCGATCGCCCGCAAGGCCAGGATTCTGCGCTACCGCTTCTAGTCGTGTCCCGCACGTGGCAACCCCACCTCACCACCCCCTGACGCCCTCACCACCCCCTGACGCCCTCACCACCCCCTGGCGCCCTCACCACCCCCTGGCGCCCTCACCCCCCTGGCGCCCTCTCCACTCCGCGTGCCTCCTTTTCGCGTTTTGTAGCCATAGCGCGAAATGGGAGCGCTCTTTCGCGCATCAAGGTGACAAAACGCGAGAAGCCCGGCCGCGCCAGCTGGTCCATGAGGGCGGGGGCGGTGGTGCCTCGGGGGGATCGGGACGGTTTGCGGGGCAGGTGTTAGAGGATCGCGCGGAAGGACACGGGTTCCGTCGGGGCCTTGCCGCAGCTGTTCGCGCGCGGAGGCCGCTGGATTTCCTCCACCACGCGCACGCGCCACAGCCTGCCGTCGTTGTGGGCGACGGTGACCATGTGCTCGCCGCTCGGCAGTGCCTCGTCACCTTGTACCGCAAGGGAATTCGCGTCGCGGTCGCCGGTCAGCTCGCGCACCGCGAGTTCCGCTGCCTGTCCGGCGCGGGTCCACGTCGCCCGCCCCCGGCAGCCCTCCGCCAGTATCTCGCCCGCCGCCGTCGCCGTGAGCAGCCGGCGGGTCTGCTGCCCGTCCAGCCTGCCGTGCACGTACCCGGTCGGCAGGGCGACAACGGCGGGCGCGAAGCGGTGACCGCCGGTGTGCGTGCTCTCCCAGACCGCTTCACCGTGCTGCGCGGCGAGCTCTGCGGCGATCGGCCTGCCGAGCAGCGCGCAGCACCGGTCCCGCTTTCCGTTGGTGCACACCAGCAGCAGCGGGTCGGCGGTCAGGGTGCCGAAGCCCTGCCGGTCGCCGTGGGCGAGTGCGGTGAAGTCCAGGTCCAGCAGCTGCTTGGCGTCGTCGACGGTGTTCCGGGCCAGCCAGCTCGCGCCGGGGCGGGTCGAGGCGAGGTAGACCCGGCGCGGGCGCGGCCGGTGCAGGTCGGGGTGACGTCCCGGGCGGCGGATCAGCACGACCCGCACGCCGGTGCCCTTCATCCGCCGGTTCAGCTCGGCGCCGGTCCCGGAGTCGAGATGGCTGTCCGCGAGGGCGTCGTTGCCCCACGGGCCTGGCTGCTCAAGGCAGAGCCAGGCGGGCGCCACCGGGGCGGTTCCCGCCAGGGGCTCGGCCAGGGCGGCGGCGAGCGCGGCGCAGTCGGTCACGGGCTCTCCGCGAGGCTGGTGGTGTGCATGTGCGCTCCATCATCACCCGTTCGGGTCTTGATTGGCACTCCGGGGCGCCAACAGACCACGGGTACCCCGGCGACCAGCACCATAGCCGCCACAACACGCAGGCCCGCACCCATCGCGTCCGGGAACGCGCCACCGGCACCGGACATGACCGTGGCCAGGACGGCGACGCCCAACGCGCTGCCCAGTTCGCGCGCGGTGCCGCTCAGCCCGGACGCCACACCGGACTGCCGAGCCGGTAGTGCGGCGACCACGTCACCGGAGAGCGTCGGGTTGGCCAGGCCGACCCCGAAGCCGGTCACCACCAGCAGCAGTGCGTAGACCCAGTACGGCGTCTCGGTTCCACTCAACGACAACAAGGCCAACCCACTGCCGACGAGCAGCAGGCCCGTCGCGACCAGCCCGCGCTCGCCGATCCGCCGCCCCAGCCGGGCACTGCCCTTGACCCCGGCCACCATGGCCACGGCCATCGGCAGCACGCCCGCGCCGGAGCCCATCGGGCCGAAGCCGTGGACGTACTGCAAGTACTGCCCGTTGACGAAGAACAGCGCGAACATCCCGAAGAACACAACGGCGATGCCCGTCGTCCCGGCCCGCAGCATCGGCGACCGGAACACGCGTGGGTCGAGAAGGGGACGCGAGCGCCGCAGTTCCACCAGGACGAACAGCGCCAGCAGCGCGGCGGCCGTGCCGAAGGCGACCACGACGGTGGCGGAGCCCCATCCGAGCTCGGGGGCTTCGATGATCCCGAACAGCAACGCGCCGAACCCGAGCACCAGAAGCGCGGTCCCCGGCAGGTCGATCGGAGTGTCACTGGTCGGTGTGCGCGGGGTCCAGAGCAGGGTGGCTGCCAGCGCGAGCAGGGCGAGCGGCGCCACGGCGGCGAACAGGCCGCGCCACGAGGTGAGCTCGACCAGCAGGCCGCCGCCGAGGTTGCCGACGATGCCGCCGATGCCGGTCGCGGACGCCCACGTCGCGACGGCCGCCTTGCGCTTGTCCCGCGGGACGACCGCGACGATCAGCGCCAGGGTGTTCGGCAGCACCATGGCCGCGCCGGTGCCGCTGACCGCGCGCGCCGCGAGCAGCGTGGACACGTCCGAGGTGATCCCGGCGACCGCCGAACCGGCCGCGAAGACCGCGAGGCCGGTGGCCAGCACGCGCCGTCTGCCGTAGCGGTCGCCGAGCGCGCCGCCGGGGATCAGCAGGCACGCGAACGCGAGCAGGTAGCCGTCGACGATCCAGACGAGCTCGGTGCGCGACGGGCGCAGGGGGCTCGCGGCGAGCTGGGGGAGGGCCAGGTTGATCGCGGCCACCATGCCGACGACCAGGACGACGCACAGCGTCGTCACCACGAGCACTCGACGGGGGGATGTTCCGGTGTTTCGCACGACCCGAAACTAGGAACCCTATGGATTAACGACAAGTGAAACATCTGCAAGGGTAAGTTGCGCTGCATGCAACCCACGATGGACCTGAACCTGCTGGTCGCGCTGGACGTGCTGCTTGAGGAGGGCAGCGTGACCGGGGCGGCGCGGCGGTTGCACCTGTCGGTGCCTGCGACCAGCAGGACCCTGGGCCGCATCCGGGCCGCGCTGTCCGACCCGGTGCTGGTGCGCTCCGGGCGCGGGCTGGTGCCGACCCCGAGAGCGCTGGCGTTGCAGGGCAAGGTGCGCGCGCTCGTCGAGCAGGCCAGGGCCGTGCTCGTCGAGGGCGCCGAGGTCGAGCCGGCCACGATGACGCGCTCGTTCTCCTTGCAGGTCAACGACTCCATGATCGGCGTGCTGGGAGGCAAGCTCGTGGAACGCGCCGCCGCTGAGGCCCCGAACGTGACACTGCGCTTCCTCGCCGAGGGCATCGAGGACTCCACCGCCTTGCAGGACGGCGCGATCGACCTCGAAGTGGGCGTGCTCGGCCCGACCGGCCCCGCGGTCCGCGTGGAGCAGCTGTACTCCGAGCACGTCGTCGGAGTGGCCCGCGCCGGGCACCCGCTGACGAAGGGCCGCGTGAGCGCCGAGCGCTTCGCCGAGGCGAGCCACCTGCTCGTCACCCGGCGCGGCAGGACCAGCGGCCCGATCGACGCGCTGCTCGCCGAACGCGGGCTGCGGCGGCGGGTGGCGGTGACCGTGCCGACCTACGCGGCAGCCGCGCACATGCTGGCCGGAACCGACGCTGTGGCAACGTTTCCGAGCGGCTTCGCCACCGCGGTCGCGGACCGGCTCGGCCTTCGCGTCTTCGACGTGCCGCTCCCGTTGGAACCGCTGCCGATGTCGATGGCATGGCACCGCCGCTACGACGCGGACGCCGCGCACGGGTGGCTGCGCGAGCGCGTGCGCGAGGTGGTCGTGGGATGAGAGTCCTGATCTTCACCGCGGGCAGCCGGGGGGACACCCAGCCGTACCTCGGGCTGGCCGAGGCGCTCGGCAAGGCGGGGCACGACGCGGTGCTGGCGGTCTCGACGCGTTCGCTGGGCTACGCCGAGCACAGTGGCGTTCGCCTCGCGCGGCTGCGCCAGGGGCCGGTCCCAGTGAGCGACAGCCGGGATCTGCGCACGGTGATGGAGGGCAGCACGTACGCCACGATGAAGCTGTTCCGCACGGCGCGCAGGACCGCGCGGCCGATGTTCGAGGACGCCTGGCGGATCGCCTCGGAAGGCGCGGACCTCGTGGTGCACAACCCTTTCGCGATCGTCGGATCGCACATCGCGGAAGCCCTTGGCGTGCCTTCGGTTCCAGCCCCGCTGGTGCCGGTGTGGTTGCCCACCAAGGAGTTCCCGTGTCCCTACGTGCCAGGTCGGCTGCCGAGAGCGCTCAACTGGCTGAGCTACGGCGTGACCATCGTGCCGGTGCTCAGCCTCGCACGCGCGACCGACGCGTGGCGCGAAGAGCTCGGGCTGCCCAGGCGACGAGCGCGGCACAACCCGTTGCGGTTGCCCGACGGAAGCCCCGCGCCGGTGCTGAACGCGTTCAGCGGGCACGTGGTCCCGGTGCCCACCGACTGGCCGGACCGGACGCACACCACGGGCTACTGGTTCTCCTCGGTGACACCGGGATGGCAGCCCGCCCGTGAGCTGACGACCTTCCTCGACGCGGGCCCGCCGCCGGTCTACATCGGCTTCGGCAGCATGGTCGGCCGCGACCCGCGCCGTCTGACCTCGGCGGTCCTGGACGCGATCCGGCTCGCGGGAGTGCGCGCGGTGGTCGCGACGGGCTGGGGCGGCCTGCGTCCGCACGAGCTGCCGCCAGAAGTGCTGATGGTCGACGAAGTCCCGCACGACTGGCTGTTCCCGCAGATGGCGGCGATCGTCCACCACGGAGGAGCAGGCACCGTGGCCGCCGCGACCGCCGCAGGGCGCCCGCAGGTGGTGTGCCCGTTCTTCGCCGACCAGCCGTACTGGGGCCGACGGCTGCACGCGCTCGGTGTCGCGGCGGAACCACTGGGGCAGCGTCGGCTGACGGCACGGTCCCTGGCCTCGGCGATCCGCTCGGTCCTCGGTGATCCGTCGACGGCCACCCGCGCAGCCCGCCTCGGCGAAGCCGTGAGCGCGGAGGACGGGGCGCAGGCCGCGGTCGCGGTCCTCGAACGCCTCGCGTAGCGCACTGGCGTTGCCCGGGTTGGGAGTGACAGGGTGGAGGTGGAGGTGGGCATGGCCGAGTCGGGCAGCTATCGGTACGGACCGTGGGACGGTGGCCGTGATCCGCTCGCGCCGCCGCCGGACCTGCGGGCGGCGCTCGACGCGATCGGCCGGGAGGTGATGGCCGGGTCGTCGCCCGAGTCCGCGTTGCGGGAGCTGCTGCGGCAGGGCATGCCCGGCACCCGGGGGCTGGACGAGCTGACCCGGCAGGTGTGGCAGCGGCGTGCGGCGTTGCAGCGGCGGCACCGGCTCGACGGGACCGTGCAGGAGGTGCGGCGCCTGCTGGACCGGGCGCTGGAGGCGGAACGCCGTGCGCTGGACTCCGACAGCAGCGAGGACGGTCAGTTCCGGCGGCTGCGGCTGGACATGGTGCCCTCCGACGCCGGTGGGGCCGTGCGGGAGCTGGCCGACTACGACTGGCGGTCGGCCGAGGCCGCCGAGGCCTACCAACAGATCCAGCAGATGCTCGGCCAGCAGATGGTGGAGCAGCGGTTCAAGGGCATGCGCGAGGCACTGAAACAGGCGCGGCCGGAGGACTCCGAGCGGGTGCGGCGCATGCTCGCCGACCTCGACGACCTGCTCGCCGCGCACGCGCAGGGGCGCGCCGACACGCAGCAGCGGTTCGAGCGGTTCATGCGGGAGCACGGCGAGTTCTTCCCGGAGAACCCGAAGAACACCGACGAGCTGGTCGACATGCTCGCCGCCCGGTCGGCCGCCGCGCAGCGGTTGCTGAACTCGATGACGCCGGAGCAGCGCGCGGAGCTGGCCGCGTTGTCACAGCAGGCTTTCGGCGATCCGCGGCTTGCGGAAGCACTGTCTGGAGTGGACGCGAAGCTGCGGGCGCTGCGGCCGGGGGAGGACTGGTCGGGGCGGGGCCGCTTCCGCGGCGGCGAGTCGATGGGGCTGGCCGAGGCGACCGAGGCGTTGCAGGAGCTCGGGGAGCTGGACCGGTTGGCCGAACAGCTCGCGCAGTCCCATCCCGGTGCGCGGCTGGAGGACATCGACACCGAGCTCCTGGAGCGCCACCTCGGTGAACAGTCCACTGTGGACGCGCGGGCGCTCGCCGAGCTGGAGCGGCAGCTGCGGGCCCAGGGCATGGTGGAGCGCGGCCCGGACGGCGACCTCCGGTTGAGCCCCAAGGCGTTGCGGCGGCTGGGTGAGGACACCCTGCGCGATGTCCTCGGTCAGCTGCGGGCCACGCGGGGCGAACGCGACTCCCACCGCGCGGGGGCTGCGGGGGAGCCGACCGGCTCGACGAGACCGTGGCGCTTCGGCGACACCGAGCCGTGGGACGCCGCCCGGACCGTCGGCAACGCGGTC
The DNA here is from genome assembly GCF_042429765.1 of Allokutzneria oryzae. Lineage (NCBI taxonomy): Bacteria > Bacillati > Actinomycetota > Actinomycetes > Pseudonocardiales > Pseudonocardiaceae > Allokutzneria > Allokutzneria oryzae. The sequence goes on from NZ_JBHLZU010000005.1 coordinate 73,747, forward strand.
CTGCGCACGGCGGGAACCGGTGGCGCGCTGTCGATCGACGTGACCGACGTGGAGATCACCGAGACGGAGCAGCGGTCGCGAGCCGTCGTGGCGCTGTGCGTGGACACCTCGTGGTCGATGGTCCAGGACGGACGGTGGGTGCCGATGAAGCGCACCGCGCTCGCCCTGCACCACCTGGTGCGCACCCGTTTCCGCACCGACGAGCTCCAGCTGATCACCTTCGGCAGGCACGCGGCGAGCGTGGACATCGGCGAGCTGACTTCTCTGGAGGGCGCCCACGAACAGGGAACCAACCTGCACCACGCCCTGCTGCTCGCCGGTCGGCACCTGCGCCGTCATCCGGACGCGCATCCCGTGGTGCTGGTGGTGACCGACGGGGAGCCCACCGCGCACCTCGAACCCGACGGCGAGGCGGTCTTCGACTACCCGCCGCGCCGGGAGACGATCGCGAAAACCCTGGTGGAGGTCGACGCGCTGACCAGGCTGGGCGCGGGCATCACGGTGTTCATGCTGGGGGAGAACCCCAGGCTGGCGGCGTTCGTGGACACCGTCGCGCGGCGTTCCGGCGGACGTGTGCTCGCGCCGACGGTGGACGGGCTCGGCGCGGCCGTTGTCGCGGACTACTTGCGCAATCGGCGTAGCTGAGGCCGCTAAACATCCGCGCGCGGAGTGCGCCCGATAGGTGGACCGTCCATCTGGGACATTGCACCGCCGCTGTGTCGGTGCGCGGAACAGTTGATCACCCGGCATGATGGCTGCCTGGTACAACGAGAGCGACGCTAGAGGAGAGGACTTCTCCCGTGGCCGTGCGCAGCGACACCAACCCGTCGGTAGCGCTCCCGAAGGAGCGGCGACCGCGCTGGCGGTGGGTGCTTCCCACGCTGATGGTGCTGGCCTGGCTGGTTTTCGGCGGGTTCAGCGGGCAGTTCCAGAGCCGGCTCGCGGAGGTGCAGAAGAACGACAACGCCTCCTTCCTGCCCGCCAGCGCCGAGTCCACCGAGGCGACGAAGCTCCAGGAGGGCTTCGCCGACAAGCGGGTGCTGCCCGCCGTGCTGGTCTTCGAGCGTCCCGCCGGGCTGACCATGACCGACCAGAACGCCCTGCAGGAGCGGCTGGCCCAGCTCGCGGCGCTGCCCGGCGTCGGAGGCAGGATCTCCCCGCCGGACCTGGCCAAGGACGGCATGGCGGTGCAGGCCGTGGCCGCGCTGGACGCCCAGGACGGGGCGCAGCTGGCCAGGACCATCGCCGAGCTGCGCGAGGTCGTCGGCAAGAACCTGCCCGCAGGGCTCAACGCCTACGTCACCGGTCCCGCCGGTCTGCTCGGCGACCTGGCCGACATCTTCAAGGGCATCGACGAGCTGCTGCTCGGGGTGACCGCCGCCGTGGTCGCGCTGATCCTGGTCGTGGTCTACCGCAGCCCCCTGCTGCCCATCCTGGTGCTCGCCTCGGCCGGGCTCGCGCTGGCCAGCTCCACCTTCGTGGTCTACGAGCTCGCGGCGAACGAGGTCCTCACCCTCTCCGGCTCCAGCCAGGGCATCCTGTTCATCCTGGTCTTCGGCGCCGCGACCGACTACGCGCTGCTGCTGGTCGCGCGCTACCGCGAGGAGCTGCGCAGGCACGCCTCCCCGTACACCGCGATGGGCAGGGCCTACCGCGCCTCCTTCGAACCGATCCTGGCCTCGGCGGGCACCGTCGTGCTCGGCCTGATGTGCCTGCTGCTGTCGGAGCTGAACTCCAACCGCGGCCTCGGCCCGGTCGCGGCCACCGGCATCGTGATGTCGCTGCTGGCCTCGCTGACCTTCCTGCCCGCCGTCCTGGTGATCTTCGGGCGGGTCGCCTTCTGGCCCTTTCGGCCGATGGCGGTCACCGGCAAGCACGCCAAGGTGCCCAGCGACGTCGAGCAGCACGGCTCCTGGGCCAAGGTCTCCGCTGCGGTGGGCAGGCGGCCACGGCTGATCTGGATGGTCACCGCCCTGGTGCTGCTCGGCGGCGCGGCGCTGCTGCCGCAGTTCACGTCCGCTGGCACCTCGCAGACCGACCTGTTCCTCACCAAGGTCGAGTCCGTGACCGGCCAGAACGCCTTGTCCGCGCACTTCCCCGGCGGCATCGGCAGCCCGGCGGCGATCATCGCCAACGCGCAGGCCGCCCCGGCGGTGATGGCGGCGGCCAAGGTGCAGGGCATCGCCGACGTCTCGATCGGCCTGGACCTGCCCGTTGGCGCGCCGCCGCCGAGCGACCCGAGCGCGCTGCGGCCCAAGGTCGTCAACGGGAAGGTCCAGATCTTCGCCACCTTCTCCGCTCCGGCCGACTCCCCGGAGTCCGTCGCTGCGGTGCGGACGCTGCGCGAGGCCGTGCACGCCGTCCCCGGCGCGGAGGCCAAGGTCGGCGGGTTCACCGCCCTGCAGTACGACGTGCAGGAGGCGTCGTCGCGGGACCGCTGGGTGATCATCCCGGCTGTGCTCGTGGTGATCGTCATCGTGCTGGCGCTGCTGCTGCGCTCGCTGCTGGCGCCGCTGCTGCTGACCGCGACGGTGGTGCTGTCCTTCGCGGCGACCCTCGGCGTCAGCGGGCTGATCTTCGAGCACGTGCTCGGCTGGCCGGGGGCGGACCCGAGCGTGCCGCTGTTCGCGTTCGTCTTCCTCGTCGCGCTCGGCATCGACTACAACATCTTCCTGATGACCCGGGTCCGCGAGGAGGCGGTCCACCACGGCACCGTCAACGGCACGCTGCGCGGGCTGACCGTGACCGGCGGCGTGATCACCTCGGCCGGGGTGGTGCTCGCGGCGACCTTCGCGGCGCTTGCCGTGCTGCCGCTGCTGTTCCTGGCGCAGCTGGCGTTCCTGGTCGCCTTCGGTGTGCTGCTGGACACCCTCGTGGTCCGGTCGCTGCTCGTGCCGGCGCTGACCATCCACATCGGGCGCTCCGTGTGGTGGCCGGGCAGGCTCGCGCGGGCCGAACCCCCTCGGCGGGCAGACGATGAGCCAGGTAATTGTCTAGGGTCGTAGCCATGCAACCCTGGTCATCTGTCCCGGTCCCGCGCGTCCCCGGCGCGCCCCGTCCGCTTCGGCTGTACGACACCGCATCCGGCGAGGTCAGGCCGACCTCGCCGGGGCAGGTGGCCAAGCTCTACGTCTGCGGCATCACCCCGTACGACGCCACCCACCTCGGGCACGCCTCGACCTACCTCGCCTTCGACCTGGTGCACCGGATCTGGCTGGACAACGGCCACGAGGTGCACTACGTGCAGAACGTCACCGACATCGACGACCCGCTGCTGGAGCGGGCGCAGCGGGACAACCAGGACTGGGTCGTGCTCGGCCTGCGGGAGACCGCGCTGTTCCGCGAGGACATGGAGGCGCTGCGGGTCGTGCCGCCCAGGGACTACGTCGGCGCGGTCGCGGCGATCCCGGAGATCATCGAGGCGGTCGGCAAGCTCCTGGCCTCCGGTGCCGCCTACCGGCTCGACGACGAGTACCCCGACATCTACTTCGACCACACCGCGACGGGCCGCTTCGGCTACGAGTCCAACTACGACGAGCAGACGATGCTCAGGTTCTTCGCCGAGCGCGGCGGCGACCCCGACCGGCCGGGCAAGCGGCACCCGCTGGACGCGCTGCTGTGGCGGGTGGCCCGTGACGGGGAGCCCTCCTGGGACGGCGAGCTCGGCCCCGGCCGCCCCGGCTGGCACATCGAGTGCACCGCGATCGCGGTCAACCGCCTCGGCGGCACGATCGACGTGCAGGGCGGCGGTTCCGACCTCATCTTCCCGCACCACGAGTTCAGCGCGGCGCACGCGGAGCAGCTGACCGGCCAGGCGCCCTTCGCCCGGCACTACAGCCACAGCGGCATGATCGGCCTCGACGGCGAGAAGATGTCGAAGTCCAAGGGAAACCTGGTCTTCGTGTCCAAGCTGCGCGCCGACAAGGTCGACTCGATGGCGGTGCGCCTGGCGCTGCTGGCCGACCACTACCGCAGCGACCGCTCCTGGACCGCCGAGTTGCTGGCGACGGCGGAGAACCGCCTGTCCCGCTGGCGCGAGGCGGTGTCGCTGCCGGCGGGGCCGGCGGCGGAGTCCCTTGTGGAGCGTCTGCGCGACCACCTCAGCGACGACCTGGACACCCCGCGCGCGCTCGCGGCGGTGGACGGCTGGGTCGCGGAGGCGCTCACCCGGCGCGGCGGCGACACCGCCGCCCCCGCCCTGGTCCGCGACGCGGTGGACGCCCTGCTCGGCATCGCCCTGTAGGCCAGGAAGAACCCCTCGGCACCCACCGGGGGCGGTTGCGTCTGGCGACGATCTTGTTAAGAGATGTTTGACACGCAACCGCCTCCGGGAAGTCCACGTCCAACAAGTGATCACGACGGGGACCTCAGGGGGAGGACAAGCGATGAGTACGCCGGCTCACGCCTACCGATACGGCTCGACCGCACGCGCGCCGCAGCGCCGTCGTCAGGCCCCGCCGCGCGGCTCGCTGCGCAGCCGGCCCGCGCACCTCGCGCGTCCGGCCGAGAGCTGCTACTGCCCCGAGTGCTACCGCCCGACCAGCGCGGGCGACATGCTCTTCGGTGTGGTCGGCGGTCTGCTGCTGGCGGGCCTGATCATCAGCTCCGGCTGGCTGTTCGGCTTCTACAACCTCTTCGCCTGAGGTCAGGGCTTGCGGTAGGAGAGCCGGATGTTCTGCGGTCCCCTGCGCACCACGTGCCGGGTGAACATCTCGTCCAGCAGCCGCTGCACCGGGGCGCGCCGGGACCGCATGATCACCGGTCGCCACAGGAAGACCACCAGCTGGCCGCCCGGCTTGAGGACGCGGTGCGCCTCGGTCAGCGCTGCCAGCGGGTCGGGGACCTCCTCCAGGCTGTAGCCGTAGAACATGGTGTCGATGCTGTCGCTGGCGAAGGGCAGCTTGCAGCCGTCGCCGCCGAGGTAGAGCATGCTCGCGCCGTCCACAGTGGACAGCTTCTCGCGCAGCGCCATCATGCTCGACGCGGCGGGGTCCAGCGCCACGAGCGTGTTCTTCTCACCCAGGTGCGCGCGCAGCGGCCTGGTGTAGAAGCCGCCGCCGCTGCCGATCTCGACGCAGGTCGTTCCGGTACCCGGCTCGACCCACTGCCTCAGGTTGTGGGCGGGGAAGTCCCAGCCCAGCACCGCGCGCAGCACGCTGCTGCTGATCAGCCGGTAGAACACGGCCGGCGTGCGCCAGCCCTTGCGGATCTCAGTGGTGGTCATGCTGGCCGGGACCTGTCTTCGGTAGGAGGCGGGCTGCTGCGAAGGACGCCACGGCGAACACGCAGACACTGACGATAAGGGTGACGTGCAGGCCGAGGACGAACGCCTCACGGGCGGCGGTGAGCACCTGCTCGGTCAGCGGAGCGGGCAGACCGCCGACGGAGGCCGCGGCGTCGGTGAGGCCCCTGCGGGCGTTCTCCAGCACCTCCGGCGGCACGTCCGGGAGCACGGGGAAGTTCGCCGAGTAGACCACGGCCATGATGCTGCCCAGAATGGCGATGCCCAGGCCCGCGCCCAGCTCGTAGGCGGTCTCCTCGGTCGCCGACGCGGCGCCCGCCTGTTCGGCCGGCGCGGCGGCGAGGAGCGCGTCCGAGGCCGCGGTCAGCGCGATGGAGATACCGAACCCGACACCCGCCAGCACCGGCGCCAGCAGCGCGTTGTTGTCCGTGGTGTCCAGCCACAGCACCGCGGGGACCAGGCTCAGCCCGGTCACCGCGAACCCCGCCACGGTGAGCAGCCGGTTGTTGAACCGTTGCAGCAGCGGCCCCGCGACGAGGCTGCCGATCACCGCGGCGCCGGTCACCCACAGCAGCCTGAGCGCCGCGTCCAGCGGTTCCAGCACGAGCACCAGCTGGAGGTACTGGGCGAAGAACAGGCCGAGACCGACCAGGGAGAGCATCACCAGCAGCACGCTGCCGACGGCGACGCTGAACGGCGCGCGGGTGAACAGCGCGACGTCCAGCAGCGGGTGCTCCAGCCGCCGCTGCCTGCGCACGAAGGCGACCAGCAGCAGCACGCCCGCGAGCCCGGCAAGCGGCCCGAGCACGGACATCAGCCCGCCGTGCCCGGTCTGCTTGATCGCGAACGCGATGCCGACGACACCCAGCGCCGAGAGCGCCGCGCTGGTGATGTCCCACCGGCCGCCCGGCGGGTTGGACGACTCCGGGATGAGCCAGAACGTCAGCGGCAGCGCGACCAGCATGACCGGCACGTTGATCAGGAACGCCGCGTGCCAGGAGAAGTTCTGCACCAGGAAGCCACCGAGCAGGGGACCGACCACCGCGCCGGAGCCCGCGACCCCGCTCCACACGCCGATGGCCATCCGGCGCTCGGCGCGGTCGGGGAAGGCCTGTCGCAGGATCGACAGCGTCGCCGGCATGATCATCGCGCCGCCGACGCCGAGGGCCGCCCGGGAGGCGATCAGCATCGGCACCGTGGTGGACAGCGCGGCGGCCAGCGACGCCAGGCCGAAGACCACGTAGCCGAGCACCAGCACCCGCCTGCGGCCGAAGTGGTCGCCGAGCGTGCCGAAGGCCAGCAGCAGCGGCGCGGCGAGCAGGGAGTAGATATCGATGATCCACAGCTGCTCGGTGTAGTTCGGCTTCAACTCATCGGCGATGGCGGGAATCGCCATGTGCAGCACGGTGGCGTCGATCGAGACCAGCAACAAGCTGGTGCACAGGATCGCCAGCACCCCCCAGCGGCGCCGAACCATCGCTTCGACCTGCTTGTTCGTCATGTGGCGCAAGTCCCCCGCTCGCTCCAGAAAAGTCCCTCGTTCACTCTAGCGAAACAGTGGAACGCGGAGATCGGGCGCCCACGCGTATTTCCTTGCTGGCGCACGCAGGCATCCGGTTCCCCTTTCTTTGTCCATTTTTCCGATCGTCGGAACGACGGTGGACTCAGTGCGGGACGTTCTCCGGCCGGACGAAGGGAAAGAGCACCGTCTGCCGGATCGAGCCGCCGCAGAGCATCATCATCAGCCGGTCCACCCCCATGCCGAGGCCCCCGGTCGGCGGCATGCCGTACTCCAGCGCCCGCAGGAAGTCCTCGTCCAGCTCCATCGCCTCCACGTCGCCGCTGGCCGCCTTCATCGACTGGGCCAGCAGCCGCGCCCGCTGCTCCAGCGGGTCGGTCAGCTCCGAGTACGCCGTGGCGATCTCCGCGCCGAAGGCCACCAGGTCCCAGCGCTCGGCGAGCCGGGGGTCACCTCGGTGCTGGCGGGTCAGCGGCGAGACCTCGGTGGGGTAGTCGCGGTAGAACGTCGGCAGCACCGTCGAGCCCTCCACCAGGTGCTCGAACGCCTCCACCACGTACTTCCCCCGGCTCCACCCGTCCTGGTACGCCACCCCGGCCTTGCCGAAGAGCGCGCGGAGCTCGGCGAGCGAGGTGTCCGGGGTGACCTCCTCGCCGATCCGGCCCGCGAGCGCCTCGTGCACCCCGATGACGGGCCACTCGCCGCTGATGTCGTACTCGGTGACCACGCCGTCCGGACCGAGGTGCCGCGCGACCTGCGCCCCGTGCGCGGCGACCGCCGCCTCCTGGATGAGCTCGCGGACGGTGTGCAGCATCGTGGTGTAGTCGGCGTAGGACTGGTAGGCCTCCAGCATCGTGAACTCGGGGTTGTGCGTGGCGTCCGCGCCCTCGTTGCGGAAGTTGCGGTTCAGCTCGAAGACCCGGTCCACACCGGCGACGCAGAGCCGTTTGAGGTAGAGCTCCGGCGCGATCCGGAGGTACATCCGCATGTCGTAGGCGTTGATGTTGGTGATGAACGGCCGTGCGCTCGCGCCTCCGTGCACGGCTTGCAGCATCGGCGTCTCGACTTCGAGAAAACCCCTGGCGTGCAAGGAACCCCGCAGTGTGCGCACCACCTCCGAGCGCACCAGCAGCATGTTCCGCGACTCCGCGTTGACGACGAGGTCCAGGTACCGCCTGCGCACCCTGGCCTCGGCGTCGGAGAGGCCCTTCCGCTTGTCCGGCAACGGGTGCAGGCACTTCGCGGTGATCACCCACTTCGCCACGGACACCGAGAGCTCGCCGCGCTTGGACGTGACCACCTCGCCCTCGACGCCCACCTGGTCGCCGAGGTCGATCGCGGACTTCCACGCGGCCAGCTGCCGTTCGCCGAGCTCGTCGACCGACAGCATGAGCTGGAGCTCGCCGCTGAAGTCGCGCAGCACCGCGAAGCACAGCCTGCCCACCTCGCGCTTGGCCACGACCCGGCCCGCGACGCTGACCCGCTTGCCCGTCCTGGTGTCTGGCGGCAGCTCGCCGACCTGGCCGCGCACGTCGCCGAGGCGGCAGCTCCTGGTGAAGCCGACGGGATACGCGTCGATCCCCTCGGCGCGAAGCCTGTCGAGCTTGTCCAGCCGCACCCGCACCTGCTCGGGCAGCCGTCGCCGCACCCGCGGCTCGCGGACCCGGTTCTCGATGGCGTGCACCTGCCGCACGAACTCCTCGGCCACCTCGGGCGTGTGCAGCTCCCGCCGCGCCGTGCTCGGGCGCAGCAGCGCGCGCCGGCTCGGGACGAAGCCCTCCGCGACACCGGCGATGATGCTGACCCGCGCGAGCTGGCGACCCCGTTGGTAGCACAGGAAACGCGGGTCCCAGCGCGGTCCGTACTTCGCGTTGGACCGGTACAGCGACTCCAGCTGGAAGAACCGCGACGCGATGCTCAACGCGCGCCGCCACAGCCGCAGCACCGGCCCGGCGCCGATCCGGGCGCCTTCCTCGAAGACCGCGCGGAACATCGCGAAGTTCAGCGAGATGTGCTGCACGCCAAGGCGGCCGCTGGCCTCGACGAGCTCACAGATCATGTACTCGTTCAGTCCGTTCTCCGCGGCGCGGTCACGGCGCATCAGGTCCATGGACAGGCCGGTCCGCGCCCACGGCACGAACGAGAGCAGCCCGCGCAGCGTCCCTTCGGAGTCGTAGGCCTCGACCATCACGCACCGCGCGTCCGACGGGTCGCCGAGCCTGCCCAGCGCCATGGAGAACCCGCGCTCGCTGCCCTCACCGCGCCACTCCCGCGCCGCTGTGATCAGGCGGTTCATCTCCTCGGCCGGGATCTCCCCGTGCCTGCGCACGCGCGAGGTGTACCCGGCCCGCTCGACCCGGCTGACCGCTTGGCGGACGCTGCGGCGCTGCCTGCCGATCAGCGAGAACTCGCGGACGTCGAGGATCGCCTCGTCACCGATCTCCAGCGCCTTGAGCCCCGCGTTGGCGTAGGCCTCCGCGCCGCTCTCGCTCGCGCCGAGCACGCCGGGCACCCAGCCGTAGCTGTAGCTCTCGGCGAGCCATGCCTCGATCGCCGAGGACCACGCGTCCTCATCACCGATGGGGTCGCCGCTGGCCAGGCAGGTACCGCCGATGACCCGGTAGGTGACCGCGGCGCGGCCGGAAGGCGCGAAGACGACGGACTTGTCCCTGCGGGTGGCGAAGTAGCCGAGTGAGTCGTTCTCCCCGTGCTCGGCGAGCAGCTCCCGCAGCACCAGCTCCTCCTCGGAGCTGAGCAGGCGCTTGCTGCGCGCCGACCGGAAGAACCTGGCGAGGGCGTACGCGCCGACCACCGTTCCGCCCAGCTCCAGCAGGAAGCTCAGCCAGGAGGTGGACGCCAGCTGGATGCCGAGCTGCTCGATCGGGATCCAGTTGCCGGTGACGTGGTTGAAGGACCAGACCAGCTGGTGCAGCGAGTCGGTGGGCGCGTCCGGGAAGAACGGCGCGGCGATCCAGCCGACGAGGGTCATCAGCAGCATGCCGACGGCCAGCGAGCCCAGCGCCCGCCAGCCAGCGCCCTCGTTGAGCCGCGCGGGGAACGCCGGGCGCAGGATCAGCAGGAACACGATCAGCCCGATGCTGACCAGGTTGGCCATCACCAGGTCCCACAGCGTGTCCGAGACCGCGAGCTCCCGCAGGTCGTCCTCTGAGACCGCGGGGTCGCCGATGGCCAGCAGGTACAGCCAGATCAGCGAGACGATCGCGTTGTAGACCACGACGTAGAGCACCTGGAAGAGCACCAGGACCCACAGCGCGGCCCGCTTGCGCCTGCGCAGCGCCGCGCCGAGCACGACGAGCACCAGCACCATGAAGACGTTGCCGTCCACCGGGAGACCGGTCAGGTCGAAGGTGGACTTGATGATGTCGACGACGTCCGGGGCGCTGTCGCCGAGCAGCACGAGCAGCAGCGAGCAGAACGCGCCGATCTCCACCACCGTCGCCACCACGGCGGCGGCGGTGTGCTTCCACGCGGGCACCTCGTGCCGCGGCGGTCTGCTGGACTTCCTCGGCTTCCCCGCCGCGGACTCGGAGGTCGGGTTCATGACGATCCGCGGTTGCTGCGCATGTTCCGACTTCTCCACCTCGTCGCACGGTCGTCCTCCGGCGAGACTAGCCGAACGGCTGTCGGCGACCGGCCGCCTTCGACCGCTCCGACGTGGTCACCGAGGAGATCCACCGGGTGGGTGTCGGACCCATGGCGCTGCACGACCTCACCGTCGTCAGCCACGTCCTCGCCCAGACAGAACGGTGGGCCGAGGCCAGGGAGTTGTTCTCGCACATGGGAAACCGGGCCCACGAGTATCCGTGGTGCTACCCGTGCATGCACGATTCGACGGCCGTCAAGGACTGTCCAGCTCTGGTCGCTGCCGGGGAAGCACCACGGGAGCGCTGACCGCGAGCAGGACGGCTGGCAGAGCGAACGCCGCGCCAGGGCTGAGGTGGTAGACCGGGACCAGCGCGGCGGGGGAGAGCGCGCCGCCGAGGAAGCGCAGCGACTGCAACACCGACACCGCCCCGCCCCGGTTGCCGCCGTGCGAGGTCAGCACGAGCGCGTTGAGCCCGACCAGCATCAGCTGCGTGGCCGCGCCCGCGAACGCCCACGCCAGTGCGACCGTCGGCAGCCAGGGCAGCACGCCGACCAGCAGCACCAGCCCACCCCCGACGACCGCTCCCGCCACCACGCACCGCGTCGAGCCGAAGCGGTCGACGGCCCGGCCCACCGCGCGCGCCGTGAGCAACCCGCACACGCCGAACCCGGTCAGCAGTGCGCCCCGGGTGCTCGCGCCGAGCTCGAAGCCGTCGGTCAGCCTCAGCGCGACCAGGAACGACAACCCGCCGAGACAGCCCCAGCAGAGCATCGCCACGACGCCGGACCGCAGCACCCTCGGCTGCCACGCGCTGCGCAGGCTGGGCCTGCTCGTCGCGGCGGACCGCTCGCCCCCGGGCACGCCGAGCACGGCGAGTCCCATCGCCACGACCGCGACACCGACGAAGGCCCACCGCCACGACACCTCCGCGGTGAGCCCGCCGACCAACGGCGAGAACGTCTGGCCGGCCGCCTGCATCGAGGCGAACCACCCCAACGCCGTGCCCAGTCGCTCCGTGGGGGTGACCGCGGCGACCGCGGACAGCAACAGGGGAGTGGTGAACGCGTTCGCCGCGCCCTGAACCGCTCGTCCGGCAAGGAAGAGCGCCTCCGAACCGGCGAACGCGCAGCACAACGACGCGACCACGTACACCAGGTACGCGAGGACCACCGTGCGCTTCGCGCCCCATCGCTCGCCGTAGGTGCCCGAGACGAGCATCAACGCCGCGAACGGGATCATGTAGACGGTCAGCGACGCCGACGCCGCGCCCGCCGACACCCCGAAGGCGTCACCCAGTTCGGGCAGCATCGCGGTCACCACGCCGCCGCCGAACGGCCCGAGGAACCCGCCCGCGTACAGCCCAGCCGTGCGAACCCGCCCGCCAGCGGTCACATGCCCGAGCGCGGAGGCTCGCCGCCGCCCCACCGTCTGCGCAGGTAGCGCTCGAACTCCGCCGCGATGGCGTCGCCGCTGGCCTCGGTCAGCTTGCTCTCCTGGTCCTGGTCACCGCGCTCCTCGAGGGACCGGACGTAGTCGCGCACGTCCTCGTCCTCCTCGGCCATCTCGCTGACCGTCTGCTCCCACTCCTCCGCCTGCTCCGGCAGCGCGCCGAGCGGGACCTCCACGTCGAGCACGTCCTCGACCCGGTGCAGCAGGGCCAGCGTGGTCTTGGGCGCGGGCGGCTGGGACACGTAGTGCGGGACGGCCGCCCAGAAGGAAATCGCGGGCACCCCGGACTGCACACAGGCGTCCTGGAAGACGCCGACGATCCCGGTCGGGCCCTCGTAGCGCGAGCGCTCCAGCGAGTACCTGGCCGCCGACTCCGCGTCGTAGGCCGTCCCGGTGACCGGCACCGGCCTGGTGTGCGGGTTGTCCATCAGCAGCGCGCCGAGCGTGATCACGGTGGTGATCTCCAGCTCGTTGACGTAGCGCAGCAGCTCGGCGCAGAAGGCGCGCCAGCGCATGTTCGGCTCGATCCCGTGCACCAGCACGATGTCCCGGTCGGAGCCGGGCGGGCGGCACACCGACAGCCGGGTGGTCGGCCACTCGATCCGCCTGGTCACGCCGTCGACGTTCTTCACGGACGGCCGGGTGACCTGGAAGTCGTAGTACTCGTCCGGATCGATCTCGGCGAGCGGCGAGGCGTCCCAGATCAGCAGCAGGTGCTCGATCGCGGTGCTCGCCGCGTCACCGGCGTCGTTCCACCCCTCGAACGCCGCCACCATCACCGGGTTGTTCAGTTTCGGCAGCCCGCCGGGGTCGCCGGAGGCCCGATGCGCGCCGCTCGTGAGATCTGGATCTGTCACCTCGCCAGCCTACGACCCCGGTGTGACAACCCCCTGGCAAAGGGTCGCGCCGGGCGCGCGCATCAACGGCGCTGATCCCACCCAGCGGACGCCGCCGTCGCCGTCGTGGGCCGCGCCCGGAGGCTCCCACTACGCTGGGCCGTATGGCTGACCGCGTCACATCGCCGCTGCTAGACGTCCTCGACCAGCGAATTCTGGTTGCCGACGGTGCGATGGGAACGATGCTGCAGGCGTGGCCGCTGTCGCTGGACGACTTCCAGGGACTGGAAGGCTGCAACGAGGTCCTCAACGTCACCCGGCCCGAGGTCGTCGCCTCGGTGCACCGCGCCTACTTCGAGGCGGGCGCCGACGCGGTCGAGACCAACACCTTCGGCGCGAACTGGGCCAACCTCGCCGAGTACGACTGCCCGGAGCGGATCTTCGAGCTGGCCGAGGCGGGCGCCAGGATCGCCCGCGAGGTGGCCGACGAGTTCGGCACCGCCGACCGGCCCCGGTTCGTGCTCGGCTCGATCGGCCCCGGCACCAAGCTGCCCACCCTGGGCCACGTGCGCTTCGCCAAGCTCCGCGACGCCTACCAGGGGCAGGCCAAGGGCATGCTGGTCGGCGGCGTCGACGTGATGCTGGTGGAGACCTGCCAGGACCTGCTGCAGACCAAGGCCGCGATCATCGGCTGCAAGCGCGCCATGGCCGAGGAGGGCAGGGCCGTCCCGGTCATCGCCCACGTCACCGTGGAGACCACCGGCACGATGCTGGTCGGCAGCGAGATCGGCGCCGCGCTCAACGCGCTCGAACCGCTGGGCATCGACCTGATCGGCCTGAACTGCGCCACCGGTCCCGCCGAGATGAGCGAGCACCTGCGCCAGCTGTCCAAGCACTCCAGGGTGCCGCTGTCGGTGATGCCCAACGCGGGCCTGCCGCAGCTCGGCCCGGACGGCGCGGTCTACCCGCTCGGCGCGGACGAGCTCGCCGAGGCCCTTGCGGGCTTCGCGACCGAGTTCGGCGTCCGCCTGCTCGGCGGCTGTTGCGGCACCACGCCGGAGCACATCCGCGCGGTCGCCGAGGCCGCGAAGGGGCTCACGCCCGCCGAGCGCAGGCCGCGGCCGGAACCGGGCGCGTCCTCGGTCTACCAGGCCGTCCCGTTCCAGCAGGACTCGTCGGTGCTGATGATCGGCGAGCGCACCAACGCCAACGGCTCCAAGGCCTTCCGCGAGGCGATGCTGGCAGGCCGCTTCGACGACTGCGTGGAGATCGCGCGCGGCCAGACCCGCGACGGCGCGCACATGCTCGACCTCTGCGTCGACTACGTCGGCCGCGACGGCACCGAGGACATGTCCGAGCTGGCCGGGCGGCTGGCCACCGCGTCGACGTTGCCGATCATGCTCGACTCCACCGAGCCGGAGGTGCTGCGCGCGGGCCTGGAGCGGCTCGGCGGCCGCTGCATCGTCAACTCGGTCAACCACGAGGACGGCGCCGGCCCCGACTCGCGGTTCCAGCGGATCATGCGCCACGTCAAGGAGCACGGCGCGTCCGTGGTCGCGCTGTGCATCGACGAGGAGGGCCAGGCCCGCACCGCCGAGTGGAAGGTCCGCGTCGCCACCAGGCTGATCGAGGACCTGACCACCAACTGGGGCATGCGCGTCAGCGACATCGTGGTCGACACGCTGACCTTCCCGATCTCCACCGGCCAGGAGGAGGTCCGCCGCGACGGCGTCGAGACCATCGAGGCCATCCGCGAGCTCAACCGCCGCTTCCCCGAGGTGCAGACCACCCTCGGCCTGTCCAACATCTCCTTCGGCCTCAACCCGGCCGCCCGCCAGGTGCTCAACTCCGTGTTCCTGCACGAGTGCGTGCAGGCGGGCCTGACCACCGCGATCGCGCACTCCTCGAAGATCCTGCCGATGGCGCGCATCCCCGACGAGCAGCGCGCGGTCGCGCTCGACCTGGTCTACGACCGCCGCCGCGAGGGCTACGACCCGTTGCAGCGCTTCATGGAGCTCTTCGAGGGCGTCAGCGCGTCATCGGCCAAGGCATCCCGCGCCGAGGAGCTGGCCGCGCTGCCGCTGTTCGAGCGGCTGGAGCGGCGCATCGTCGACGGCGAGCGCAAGGGCCTCGAAGCCGACCTCGACGCGGCACTGGAACAGCGGCCCGCGTTGCAGATCATCAACGACACGCTGCTCGGCGGCATGAAGACCGTCGGTGAGCTGTTCGGCTCCGGGCAGATGCAGCTGCCGTTCGTGCTCCAGTCCGCCGAGGTGATGAAGACGTCGGTGGCCTACCTGGAGCCGCACATGGAGCGCACCGACGACGACGGCAAGGGCAAGCTGCTGCTGGCGACCGTCAAGGGCGACGTGCACGACATCGGCAAGAACCTGGTGGACATCATCCTGTCCAACAACGGCTACGACGTGGTCAACATCGGCATCAAGCAGCCGATCAGCACGATCCTGGACGCCGCCGCCGAGCACAGCGCCGACGTGATCGGCATGTCCGGCCTGCTGGTGAAGTCCACCGTGATCATGAAGGAGAACCTGCAGGAGATGAACTCCCGCGGGGTGGCGCGGCGGTGGCCGGTGATGCTCGGCGGCGCCGCGCTGACCCGGTCCTACGTGGAGAACGACCTCGCGGAGATCTACGAGGGCGAGGTCCGCTACGCCAGGGACGCCTTCGAGGGCCTGCGGCTGATGGACTCGATCATGGCGACCAAGCGCGGTGGCGGCGAGCCCACGCTCTCGCCGGAGGAGCGGGCCAAGGCGGCCGAGCGCAAGGCCCGCCACGAGCGCTCCCGCCGCATCGCCGAGGAGCGCAGGGCCAAGGCCGCCGAGACCGAGGAAGACCCAGCGGACGGCCGCACAGCGCTGAGATCGGACGTGGCCGTCGACCTGCCGCTGCCGACGCCGCCGTTCTGGGGCACCCGCGTAATCAAGGGTGTCCCGCTGGCCGACTACGCGGCGCTGCTGGACGAGCGCGCGACCTTCCTCGGTCAGTGGGGCCTGCGCGGCAGCCGCGGCGGCGAGGGACCCAGCTACGAGGAGCTGGTGGAGACGGAGGGCCGCCCGCGCCTGCGCTACTGGCTGGAGCGGCTGGCCACGGAGAACATCCTCCAGCACGCCGCGGTGGTCTACGGCTACTTCCCGGTGGTCGCCGAGGGCAACGCCGTGCACGTCCTGACCGAGCCCCGCCCGGACGCCCCGGTGCGGCACACCTTCGAGTTCCCGCGCCAGCGCCGGGACCGCAGGCTGTGCATCGCCGACTTCTTCCGCCCCCGCGACCTGGCCCTCCAGGCAGGCGAGGTGGACGTGATGCCGTTCCACCTGGTCACCATGGGCCAGCCGATCGCGGACTTCGCCAACGAGCTGTTCGCCAAGGACGCCTACCGGGACTACCTGGAGGTGCACGGCCTCGGCGTGCAGCTGACCGAGGCGCTCGCGGAGTACTGGCACAAGCGCATCCGCGAGGAGCTGGTCTGGCCGGACGGCGGCACCGTTGCCGGTGAGGACCCCGAGAACGTCGAGGACTTCTTCAAGCTCGGCTACCGGGGGGCCCGCTACTCGCTGGGGTACGGCGCCTGCCCGAACCTGGAGGACCGCAGGAAGCTGGTGGACCTGCTGGAGCCGGGCCGGATCGGTGTGGAGCTCTCCGAGGAGCTCCAGCTGCACCCCGAGCAGTCCACCGACGCCTTCGTCCTGCACCACCGCGAGGCGAAGTACTTCAACGCGTAAGGAGATCACCGTGAACCGACCGTCCACTGTGGACGGCCCGGCGGCCGTGCTGTGGGACATGGACGGCACGCTGGTGGACTCGGAGAAGATCTGGGACATCCCCCTGGCCGAGCTCGCGGTCCGCCTCGGCGGCCGGTTGTCGGAAGCCACCAGGGCGGCCATGGTCGGCTCCAACCAGGAGCGCACCCTCCGGCTGCTCTTCGCCGAGGTCGGCCTGCCCCCGGAACCGGAGGCGCTGGCCGACGCGGGCCGGTGGCTGACGGCGCGCACGGGCGAGCTGTTCACGGCGGGCCTGCCCTGGCGCCCGGGCGCTCCGGAGGCGCTGCGCGCGGTCCGCGACAGCGGGGTGCCCACCGCGCTGGTCACCTCCACGGTGCGCGAACTCACCGAACTCGCCCTGGAGTCCATCGGCCGCGAGCACTTCGACATCACGATCTGCGGCGACGAGGTCACCGACCCCAAGCCGAACCCGGAGCCGTACCTGACGGCGGCGACCCGCCTCGGTGTGGACATCACCCGCTGCGTGGTCGTGGAGGACTCCCCGACGGGCGTGGCCGCCGGAGTCGCGGCGGGCGCGACCGTGCTCGTCGTCCCGTGCGACGTGCCCGTAGAGCCGGGAGAGCGCCGCGTCTTCCGCGAATCCCTCGTGGAAGTGGACATCTCCGTGTTGTCGGCGGTTCTGTCCCGCTGACGCGATTCGCCCCTGCTGTCCTCGTGTGATTCTGTGGGTTGCGGGGACGCAAAGCGGGGGTGGGGGAATGGCGGGGTCAGGCTCTGGGCAGGGCGCGTCGGAATACGAGGTTGCGGAGATACCGCAGGTCAACATCGGTAGCGCGCCCGCGGGAGGCGGTTACACAGTCGACCCCGAGCGCGCGCCGCGCTTGATCCAGGCCCTGAAGGACGCGCGCAGCATGCTCGGCGAACTGCGTGACCGTCACGAGGATCTTAGGTACATACCTAAGCCTGACGGTGATCCCTTCAGCATCGCCGCAGCCGATGCCGTGCGACGGATGCTGGGCAACGAGCCCGGTGGATACGAATACGCGAACCGGTCGGCGCGTGACCAGTTGACCGCGCTGATCGACAAGTTGGAGGCGTCGCTGAAGGTGTACCGGGACAACGAGGAACGTAGTCGTCGCAACTTCACGCGGGGGGTGTGATGCGTCGCTGGCTGCTGTGCTGCGCGCTGGCAACGGTTGTGGTGTCGGGATGCAGTTCTGTCGGTGTGGAACAAGCGCCGCCGGAAACCGGAAGCGCTGACAGTACGACTCCTCCGGAAATCACACAGCCCGCACTCACCTTTGGTCGATTCATCTCTGACCCTTGTCAGCTCGTGTCACGTGAGCAGTTGGCCACGATCGGGATCATCGCGGACCCAGGTAAGGCGACTACGGAAGTCATCGGACCCGAATGCTCGTGGGAAGCCGACAAGACCACCGACACCGGTATCGCCGTGATCCTGATGACCAACTCCGCTGGCCTCGACTCGGTGTACATGACCCGAGCTGAGGGCTACTTCGCGGAGACGCGGATCGGGAACTACCCAGCGGTGAACACCGACAACAAGAAGCCAGTCGGTCGCACGACGCCGTTCGGTGACTGCTCCACGGCTGTGGCGATCGCGAAGTCGGTGGCGTTCAGGGTGACGGCGCACGCGTACAAGCCGAACCCGGACTACGAAGAGCCGTGCAGGGCGTCGGACCGGGTGGCGAACTGGGTGTTGGAGACGCTGAAAGCGGGGGCGTGACCGGTGCCCACCTTGGTGTCGAGGGAGGCGTCGTCCACGGGCTGGGAAGCGGAGACGATCTCCGCCTAGTTGCGCTGACGTACTCGGTTCCCGAGACCCTGCCGAAGCAGGTCACTGCCAGACGCGGTGAGAGCTCGAGCCGGAATGGGCCGCAGGGATCTGCTGACTGTTCCGTCCTCCGTGATTGGCCGCTTCTGTCCTGGTGTGATTCTGTGGGTTGCGGGGAGCGCAAAGCGGGGGTGGGGAATGGCGGGGTCGGGTTCTGGGCAGGGCGCGTCGGAATACGAGGTTGCGGAGATACCGCAGGTCAGCATCGGTAGCGCGCCCGCGGGAGGCGGTTACACCGTCGACCCCGAGCGCGCGCCGCGCTTGATCCAGGCCCTGAAGGACGCACGCAGCGAGCTTCAGGAGGTCGGCAAGCGTCGTGAGGACCTCAGGTATGTGCCTAAGCCCAATGGTGACCCGTTCAGCATTGCCGCAGCGGAGGCGGTGCAGCGGACGCTCGGGGACGAGCCCGGCGGATATGGTTACGCGAATCAGCGCGCACTCAACCAACTGAGTGTCCTTATCGACAAGCTGGAGGCGTCGCTGAGGGTGTATCGGGACAATGAGGAACGAAGCCGTCGCAAGTTCACTCGGGGGGTGTGATGCGTCTTCGAATGGTGTGCGTGCTGGCAATATTGGCGCTTTCTGGCTGTGCTCCGACGAGCTCCGGACAGGCGACACCAGAAACCAGGAGTGCCGACAGTGCAATCGCGCCTCCGATCACTCAACCCGCACTGTCCTTTGGGCGGTTCACTTCCGAACCGTGTCAGCTTGTGCGGCGTGAACAACTGGCCACGATCGGTATCGTGGCGGATCCCGGCAAGGTGACAACGGAGATCATCGGACCTGAATGCACGTGGCACGCTGACAAGTCCAATGACACCACGATCGCGGTCACGTTGATGGTCGACTCTGCTGGTCTGGACTCCGCGTACATGTCTCGGAACGACGGGTACTTCGCGGAGACCCGGATCGGCGGCTATCCGGCGGTCAACACCGACATCAAGAAGCCGCCAGCTGGCCGGACGACTGCGTTCGGAAGCTGCTTCACCGCAGTGGGAATCGCCAAGTCGGTGGCCTTCAGGGTGTCCGCCCACGCGAGTGTGCTGCACCCGGACTACGAAGAGCCGTGCAGGGCGTCGGACCGGGTGGCGAACTGGGTGTTGGAGACGCTGAAAGCGGGGGCGTGAGCGGTGTTCACCAGGGTGGTCGCGGGGGAGGCCCGGCCTGCGGGCTGGGACGCGGAGACGATCTACAACTGGTTCCACAAGCACCGGGGGCCGCAGCCCACCTACTCGGCCGCCGAGGCGGTGCTGAAACAGATCATCGACAAGCACGACAAGGTCAACGAGATCCTCAAGAAGGGGATCGAGGAGTCGCGAGCGGTGTGGACCGGGCAGGCCGCCGACGCAGCACGGGGTGGGATCAGCCCGATGGTCGCGTGGGCCGACCAGGTCAAGCAGGTGGCGGACAACGCCCAGGGGCAGATCACCGCCATGCGGGACGGCTACCTGCGTGCCAAGAACGAGGTGGAGCCGCCTCGGCCCACTCCGGACCCGAAGAATGTCAGTTTCGGGTTCATGGGCTCCGGTGCCGCTGACTTCGTCAAGGAGATGCAGCGCTGGCAGGCGAACCAGGTGCACAACATTCGCGTTGTCGAGGGCTACGGGAGCAACACCAACACCGCGGTTCAGACCTTGCCGCAGTTCGGTGCGCCCGACGGGGTCGATGGTGCCGTGAAGCCCGCCGAGCAACCGCCGCGTGATCCGGGTGGTCCGCCGATCGGCCAGCCCCGTGACCCGCGTGGCGGTGGTGGTCGTGGTGGCGGCGTGGTCGGCCACGGTGGCAGCGAACAAGGCAGTGAACAAGGCAGCGCGCACGGCGGCGAGCAGGGCGGCGAGCAGGGCGGGCGGTCGGAGAGCGCCGCATTCGAGCCGCCGCGTCCCGGCCAGAGCGGACAAGGCGGGCCGCTGCCCTGGCAGCCCGAGCCGGGCGCTCAAGGCGGCACGGGGCAGGGTGGGTTCACCGGAGCGGTCGGCGGCCCAGGCTTCGGCGGCGCGGGCGTCGGAGGGGGTGCGGGCGGCGGTGCGGGCGGCCGGGCCGGTGGCCTCGGCGGAAGAAGCGGGACCGGAGGGGCACCCGGAAGCGGGGCCGGTCAGGGTGGACGCGGCGGAGTGGGGGAGAGCAGCCGTGGTGTCACCGGCGCCGCGTCGGTCGCGAGAGCGCCGGGGAAGCCTGGGATGCCCATGGCCGGGCCGATGGCGGGTGGGCAGGCGAACAAGACCGAGGACGACGAGCACCAGCGGCCGTCGTGGCTGGTGGAGGTCGACGACGTCTTCACCAACGACATGCAGAAGGTCGCGCCTCCGGTCATCGGCGAGGAGTGCTGACGGATGCGCGTGACGATCTCCGCGCTGGCTTTCGACGTGTTGTGGCAGCACCACGCGCTCGGGGAGAAACCGCCCGCGCTGGCGACCGTGCCCTCGCCGGGCGCCACCATGGAGGAGCGGCGCGAGCTGGAACGCCGGGCGTGGCGCGAGATCCAGCCCTTGGGCGTCAACCTGACCGCGGCGATGTCGTTGCTGCGCAAGCCACCCGTGGAGTACTTCGGGTGGTTCGGCGGAGTCGACCGGAGCTGTTCGGCGCACGTGGCCGTGGTCGGCACGGCCGCGCTGCTCGTGGTGGTCGCCCAGGACCAGGTCACGCTGGAGACGGTTCCCGCCGCGCTGGCGGCCGAGGCACTGGTCTCCGCGCTGCCGCCCATGCCACCAGGACGTGGTGGGTTGTTCTCGGTGCCCGAGAAGCCGGTCGCGCAGGACTCGCTGCTGGTGCGCGTGCATCCCGAGGACGCCGACGTGCGGCGTTGTCGTCAGCTGCTGGAGCAGCCGAGGACCGGTGCCGGGTTCTTCGTCTCCGCGACTCGGGACCGGACCGGCCGTCGCCGCACCTCCTCGGCCGCCGTGCACTACTTCGACACCGGTGGCGGCCGGTACCTGTGCGTGCGGCAGGCCGGGGCCGACGGAGCGCCGTGGCTGCTCGTCGGCCCGGCCGCGGCGGGTGACCTGGTCAGCCGCCTGCGCGCCGCGTGATCTCCTGGATGACCTCGGTCTTCGCGTCGGCGTAGTTCTGGACGTACTTCCACGTCCTGGTCGCCAGCTCGCGTTTGGCCCGCTCGTAGAGCTCGCGGTCCTCGTCGTTGGCCCGGAGGTGGTCACGGAAGCGGGTCATCCGCTCGATCTCCGGGCAGCCCTCGGTGAACACGTGCATGTTGATGTTGGTGTCGGGGCCCTTGAACAGCCGGTGCTCGAACCATTCGGGCTCGCGGACGCGCAGCACGTAGCCTGCCGCCTCCAGCCGCGGCACGTAGCTCGCCTCGTCGCTGGAGTCCCGCACGGCGACGCTCATGTCGATGATCGGCTTCGCGGCCAGGCCCGGCACCGAGGTCGAGCCGGTGTGCTCCGCGAGCACCAGGGTGTCGCCGAGCACCTCACGCAGTCGTCTCACCTCGCGCTCGTAGAGCTTCGGCCACTCGGGGTCGTACTCGGCCAGGGTGATCGTGGCGTTGTGCGTGGGGTCGCCGCCCACGTTGGCTTTCAGGATCTCTTCGTCGGTCAGGGGAGCGGACATCGTCGTGGTTCCTTCCTGAAGGCAGTCGGCCAGAATATCAAGTGCCGCGCCTCCAGGAGTGCCGCCAGGCTCGTCCCACGAGCATGAACAACCAGCCGCTCCGAGCAGGCCCCAGAGCGCCTGGTCGGCCACATGGGCGAGGGCAGCAGCCAGTGCCCCGCTGACCGCCGAAGAGGTCATCAGCGCCGTCTGGGTCACCGGAAAGGGGGCCGCTCCGGGTGAGGCCGACCACCCGGGGCGGCCCCCGCGGGTTTCAGGATGAAAGGATTCAGGGCGTGAAGACGTTCGACGGGTTGTTCGCCGAGCTGGCCGAGCGGGCCGCCACCAGACCGGAGGGGTCCGGAACGGTCGCCGCGCTCGACGCCGGTGTGCACGCGCAGGGCAAGAAGGTGCTGGAGGAGGCGGGCGAGGTCTGGATCGCCGCCGAGTACCAGTCCGACGAGCAGCTGGCCGAGGAGATCTCGCAGCTGCTCTACCGCCTGCAGGTGCTGATGATCGGCCGCGGCCTCACCCTCGACGACGTCTACCGCTACCTCTAGACCCACCGGGAGAAGACCAATGTTGCGTGTCGCTGTGCCCAACAAGGGCACACTGGCCGGCCCCGCCTCCGAGATGCTGACCGAGGCGGGTTACCGGCAGCGGCATGAGCAGCGGGACCTGACCGTGCTTGACCCGGTCAACGAGGTCGAGTTCTTCTTCCTGCGCCCCAAGGACATCGCCATCTACGTCGGTTCCGGCGAGCTGGACCTCGGCATCACCGGCCGCGACCTCGCGCAGGAGTCCGGGGCTCCGGTCGCCGAGGCGCTGTCGCTGGGCTTCGGCTTCTCCACCTTCCGCTACGCGGGCCCCGGCGAGCGCGAGTGGAAGGTCACCGACCTGGAGGGCAGGCGGATCGCCACCGCCTACCCCCGCCTGGTCCGCAACGACCTCGCCCGGCACGGGGTCAGGGCGGCCGAGGTGATCCGGCTCGACGGCGCGGTGGAGATCTCCATCCAGCTCGGGGTCGCCGACGCCATCGCCGACGTGGTGGGCTCCGGTCGCACGCTGCGCCAGCACGGGCTCGCCGCCTTCGGTGAGGAGATCTGCCGCTCCGAGGCGGTGCTGATCGAGCGCGCGGACTCCCCGGCCTCGCCGGAGAAGTCCCAGCTCGCCGGGCGCCTGCAGGGCGTGGTGTTCGCCCAGCAGTACATGATGCTGGACTACAACTGCCCGCAGGACCTGCTCGACGCGGCCGTGGAGATCACCCCGGGGCTGGACTCGCCGACGATGTCGCCGCTGGCCGACCCGCAGTGGGTCGCGGTGCGCGCCATGGTCGCCCGCAAGGAGGCCAACCTGGTGATGGACCGGCTGATCGCCTTGGGCGCCAAGGCGATCCTGGTCTCCGACATCCGCTCCTGCCGCCTCTGAGACCGATCAGGACGGTCAGGACAGTCGCAGCACCTCCGGGGTTCGCACCCCCGGCCTGATCTCGCCGCTGACCACGACGGGGCGCTGGTTCCACAGCACCGCCGGAGTGGTCGCGGGCGGCGGGCCGGGGAAGTGCCCGGCCGTGCGCCACGAGTCCCGCGCGGGGTCGTAGCGCAGCATCTCCGTGGTGAACCCGGTGTGGTGGTCGTAGACCCAGGTGATCACGTCGTTGTGCTCGTGCCATCCCGGCGAGTTCTTCGGCTCCCGGTCGCGCAGCGCGGTCTGCTCCTGGATCAGGTTCCACCGCGCCAGGTCGCGGTCGCCGCCGAGCACGAGCAGCCCGTCGCCGGTGGGGTAGGCCAGGCCCGCCGTCACGCACCACGGCAGGTCGGCGATCCGCCGCCAGGAGCGCTGCCGGGGCGTGTACGCGTAGGCGTCGCGGTGGAACTGCCAGCCCGCTGCGGTCTGCGAACGCCCGCTGAGCAGGTAGAACCGTCCACTGTGGGCGGCTCCGACTGCGACCGAGCGGGGATCTCCCGGCCACGCGGGCAGGCTCTGCCAGCCGCCACCGGGGTGGGCCAGGTCGAGGGCGTAGAAGTCCGCGCCCTCTGCCACGTGCACGACGTCGTCGACGATGCCGGCCACTGCGTAGGACATCGTGCGCGGCAGCGCGGGAAGTCGCTCCTGCTCGATCATGCGGCGCCTCGGGTCGAAGCGGAGGTAGAAGACGTCGGCGAACTTCTGCACCGGAGCGAGCGCGGAACCGTTGGGGCCACCGGGAAATCCTTCGCCGCCGAGCACCAGCACCCCGCGCGCGGTGCTCAAGCAGGCCGCATAGGCGATGCTGTTGGGCAGCGTGAACGTGGTCGGTAACCAGGAACCGCCGGGGTCCATGACGAACACGTCGTTCCAGTAGACCTTGCCGAGGGTGTTCGCCCGGTTCGAGGTCTTGGCCGGTTCGGGGAAGTTGGCGCCACCCGCTGCGATCAGGTGCCCGGCGTGGACCCCGGCGATCGGCCCCGCGAGTCCGAGCTGGCGCCAGTACGGCGCGCCGACCGGGACGGCCGGGTGCCAGGCGGTGGAGTTCGGCGGCACCGGTGCCAGCCGCGTCCACTCGGAGGTGGCCGGACCGGCGGCCGCCGTGCCCGGGACGAGGGGCAGGGCGGAGGCGGCCGCGAGGCTCGTCGCGAACGTGCGCCTGCTGAGCTCGGCCATGCGGCCCTCCCGAGACATAGGACGTGGGATGTCCGGCGGGCAGCACGGTAGGCGCTCGTGGCGGTTCAGGGCAAGGGGCCGGTCAGCAGCCGGGAGCGTCGCGGCCCGCGGCGAGCGCGGTCAGCGCGTCGACCGCCTCGGTCAGCGTGGAGACCCGCACCAGCCGCAGTCCGTCCGGGACGGTCTGCGTGGCCTCCTTGCAGTTGTCCGCGGGGGAGAGGAAGACGGTCGCGCCGACCTCCTTGGCGGCGATCATCTTCATCCGGATGCCGCCGATCGAGCCGACCTTGCCGTCCTGGCTGATCTCGCCCGTGCCCGCGACGGACATGCCGTGGAGCAGGTCGCCGGGAGTCAGTTTGTCCACAATGGTCAGTGCGAACACCAGTCCGGCGGAGGGTCCGCCGATGTCCTTGATGTTCACCGTGACCCGGATCGGGGACTGCGGTTTCAGATACGTCCGCGCGGCCGCCTCCGCGACCGACTGCGAGCCGGTGAACGCCTGCGCGTTCTCCTGCTGCACCTGCTGGAAGGTCTTGTCGGCGGGGAAGATCTGCTCGCGCGGGGCGAGCGCGAACCTCGGGGAGAGCCACATCTGCGCCGCGTCCAAGAGGGTCAGCTCGTCGGTGACCGAGACGGTCGGCATGAACAGCCTGCCCGAGGTGGGGTAGGTCTGGGCGCCGGCGACGTCGATGACCGGCTTGCCGTCCACGGTGCCGAGGGTGTCCCGGATCTCGCCGGGGCCGAGCGCCACGTACGGCACCACCAGGGTGGTCGAACCGAGGGCGAGTCCCGCGGCCAGGAACGCACTCAACACCAAGGTCACGACGCGGCGGCTCACGGTCCACACGCTACAAGCACCGCCGGTGAAGCCCGTGTCGAGTTGGCAGTAAGCGCTTGCACGAGCATGACCAAAGCGCCATCCCGTAGTTGTCAGTGTCGTGCGATCACATGATGTAAGCGCTTGCATTGGTGTTGCCTCGCGGTCTAGCGTGTCCGGCGTGGCCACCATCGACGACGTCGCCAGGCGGGCCGGGGTCTCCACCGCCACGGTCTCCCGCGCCCTGCGTGGCCTGCCGAACGTGGCCGAGGCGACAAGGGAGCACGTGCGGCGGGTCGCCGCCGAGCTGAACTTCGCCGCCTCCCGCTCCGCCTCCAGCCTCGCCTCCGGCCGCACGAACACCGTCGCGATCGTCGTCCCGCACGTGACCAGGTGGTTCTTCGGCAAGGTGATCAGCGGTGCGGAGGAGGTCCTGCGCACCGCCGGCTACGACGTGCTGCTCTACTCCATCTGCGACGCGCGGGCGCGCGAGCGGTTCTTCGCGAAGCTGCCGCTGCGCGGGCGTGCCGACGCCGTGCTCGTGCTCGCCCTGCCGGTCACGGCGGAAGAGGTCGGCCTGCTCGAAGGGCTCGGCGTGCCGGTGGGCCTGGTCGGGCACCGCGCCCGGGGCCTGATCTCGGTCGGCATCGACGACGAGGCGGGCGCGCGGTTGGCAGCGCAGCACCTGGTCAACCTCGGGCACAAGCGGATCGGGCTGATCACCGGCGACGACGACCCGCTCCGCTTCACCACGCCGAGGACACGCCGCACCGCCTTTCGTGAAGTGTTGCGCGCCAACGGTTTGCCTTCCGGTCCGGAGCTGGAGGCCGAGGGCGGCTTCACCTTCGCGGGCGGTGAGCGCGCGATGACCGAACTGCTGTCGAGGCCGTCGCCGCCCACGGCCGTGTTCGCCATCTCCGACGAGATGGCGGTCGGGGCGATGAAGTCGTTGCGCCGACACGCTCTCGAACCCGGCAGGGCCGTCTCGGTTGTCGGGTTCGACGACCACGAGATGGCCGAGGTGCTCGACCTCACGACCGTGGCGCAGCCCGTCGCGGAGCAGGGCAGCACCGCCGCGTCCCTGCTGCTCCGGCAGGTGAGCGGGCACCGTCCCGACCGGCCGGAGCGAATCGTGTTGCCGGTAAGGCTGATCGTCAGAGGAACCACCGCGCCGCCGTCGAGCTGACAAGCAGAACGGGAGCAACGATGCCCTCCACCGCTGTTCGACTCACCGCACTCGCACTTGCCGCCACCGCGCTCACCAGTTGCGCGCCCGCGGTCGGCTCCATCCCCACGCTCGCCGTCTACAAGTACCCGCAGGAACACTTCCAGTCCATTGTGGATAACTGCAACGAGCGGGCGGCCGGGCGCTACAAACTGGTCTACCGCAAGCTTCCCCGCGAGGCCGACGGTCAGCGCGAACAGCTCGTGCGCAGGCTCGCCGCCGAGGACGAGGACATCGACATCATGGGGCTGGACGTCACGTGGGTCGCGGAGATGGCCGAGGCTCGGTGGATCAGGGAGGTCCCCGCCGGGGTGCGTGAGGAGATCGAACGCGGAACGCTGGAGATCCCACTGGAAACCGCGCGCTGGAAGGGAAAGCTCTACGGGGCGCCGGACAACACCAACGTGCAGCTGCTGTGGTACCGCTCCGACCTGGTGTCAAAGCCGCCGGCGACGTGGACGGAGCTGCTGGCCGTGGCGGGTGAGCTGAAGCGCCAGGGCAAGCCGTACTACGTGGAGGCGCAGGGCAAGTCCTACGAGGGGCTGACCGTGCTGGTCAACACGCTGGTGAACTCCGCGGGCGGCAGCCTGGTCAGCGCGGACGGCCAGAAGTCCACAGTGGACGATGGAGCGATGGAAGCGTTGCGGCAGCTGAAGGAGATCGCCGCCTCGCCGGTGGTCAACCCGGCGTTCGCGAGCAGCGCCGAGGACGAGGGCCGGCTGGCCATGCAGGCCGGACGGTCCGCCTTCATGGTCAACTGGCCCTACGTCTACCCGGCGATGCGCTCGCAGAACCCGCAGCTGTTCCCGCACTTCACCTGGGCGCCGTACCCGAGGATCTCCGCCGAGGATCCCGCGAGGGTCACCGTCGGCGGCATCGACTACGCCGTCAGCAGCTACTCGCGGTACCCGGCCGAGTCCTTCGACGCCGTGCTGTGCTTGCGGAACAAGGAGAACCAGCGCATCGGAGCGGTCGAGGGCGGCGTCCCGCCGACCCTGGAGTCGGTCTACGACGATCCGGGCATCGCGGAGTCGGTCCCGATGAAGGACGCGATCCTGAGCACCCTGCGCCAGTCGAGCACGCGCCCGAAGGTGCCGTCCTACCAGACGGTCTCGTCGATGATCTCCACCCTGCTGGCCAACCCCGCGCGCCTGGACCCGGCCGCCGCGGCGGCCGGGCTGCGCACCGCGATCCAGGACGCCCTGGACTCCAGGGGCGTCATTCCCTGACTCAGGTCATCGGTCCCGGCGAGGGCGTCCGGGTGTCGGGCGGCGTCGTCGACAACACCGCCGCCCCCGCCGCTGGCGCGGTCCTGACCAGGCTGGGGCTGTTGTGCTCACCCACCGTCGCCGACCCGATGGAGGTGAGCACGGACAGCACCGCCGCCATGCCCGCCGCCGAGGCCGCCGCGCCCCACGGTGCGTCCAGGAGGCCGACGGAGTTGGCCGCGAGCACCGCGACCGCCGCCTGCGCGAAGGTCTTGATCGCGCGCTCAAGCGTTCCGAGCCAGAACAGTTTCGTCCACATAGGAGTGTCCCTTCTCCCGTTGTGCCGCTACCGCTTCAGGTCGTCGAGCTCGACCATGCACAGGTTGAGGTCGACGTAGCCGTCGATGCCAGGCAGCCTGCCCTCGTCGGTGTACTGGTGCGCGCACACCTTGTCGGTGAGGTAGCCGGGCTGGCCCGGCGGCCGCCCGTAGTGCGCCACCCACAGCCGGACGTCGTCGTCGAGCCAGTGGTCCGGGTTGAGCTTGTCTTGGAACCAGCTGGTGCTCGCGTAGACCACCATCTGGTTCCGGCCGGTGATCCGGCGCGTCTCGGCGATGAACACCCGCACCCACTCCGCGAGGTCGCCGCCGTTGTCCCGCTCGATGTCCAGGCAGGGCGGCAGGTTCCCCTCCCCGGCCAGCCCGCGCGCGTTCAACTCCGTCGCGAAGTGCTCGGCGTCGGCCTCCGGCGGGTTCGTGTCGGGGCGGGCGAAGTGGTAGCCGCCGATGGTGAAGCCGACCGAGCGCGCCGCGTTCACATGCGCGTCGAAACGCGGGTCCACATAACCGATTCCCTCGGTCGCCTTGATGTAGGCCCACTCGTACCCGGCGTCGCGGACGCCGTACCAGTTCACGTCCTGATGCCGTGAGACATCGATTCCGGAGCTCATAGTCTTCCTCCCCCGGGACACCTGGCTAACGGCTTCTCCGTGCCATTCATGGATACCTTGGCACTGATGTCGCCGAATACCGCCTACCGAGGGGAAAGCCTGCACTTTCGCGCGAACGGACGTGATCGGTGTTCGTGTCAGTCCGCCCGGTCTGCCAGTGTCTCCGTGCCCGCGTCGGGCTCCGGCCAGCCCGGATAGTCCGGGGGTGTGCCGCCGAAAGCCGGGCAGAGCGCTTTGTGGTCGCAGTAGTCGCACAGTTTGCCCGGATTGGGGCGGAAATCGCCGGTGCGGCCCGCGCGCAGGATCGCCTGCCAGATCGCGTCGAGAGTTCGCTCGAAGCGGACCAGCTCACCCTCGTCCGGGGTGTAGGCCAGGTTCTGCCGGTCGGAGAGATACATCAGCAGCAATTGCCTCGGAACCACTCCGCGCAGCCGCCACAGCACCAACGCGTAGAACTTCATCTGGAACAGCGCCTTGGCCTCACCGATTTCCCGGGGCGCCGCACCGGTCTTGTAGTCCACGACGCGGATCTCGCCGGTCGGGGCGACGTCGATGCGGTCGATGTAGCCGCGCAGCAGCACGCCGGAGGACAGCTCGGTCTCCACCAGCTGCTCGCACGCCTCGGGTTCGAGGCGACGCGGGTCCTCCAGCACGAAGTAACCGTCCACAAGGGACTTCGCCGACTCCAGCCAGCTGACCAGCTCCGGGTCGTCCGCGCCGGAGAACATCTCGGCCAGCTCGGGCCGCTCGGCGAGCAGGTCCACCCACGACGGCTCCACCAGGTCCTTCGCGGTGCCGGGCACCCGCTGCGCCGCGGGCATGCCGAACAGCCGCTCCAGCACGGAGTGCACCACCGTGCCGCGCACCTGCGCCCTGGTCGCCTTCTCCGGCAGCCGGTCCACCGCGCGGAACCGGTACAGCAGCGGGCACTGCTTGAAGTCGCTGGCCCGCGACGGCGACAGCGCGGGCCGCCGGACCGGCCGCAGGGACCCGCGCTCGTCCGGGGCAGCCCCGGAGGCGCCGTCGGAACCCGTCACTGGAGGGTCGTTCGCGATCTCCGCCACGCCTGGCACCCTAGGCCAGCCCACCGACAAGACCGGTCAAGCCCCACCGCGCGCCAACACGGCAACACAACACCGTGACCCCTAGGCTGCTGCGCGTGACGACCGCCGGAGGCTGGAGCGCACCGAACAGCGGCAGGGGCGGACTGCTCCTGGCGCGGGTGTCCGGTGTCCCCGTCCTGCTGGCGCCGTCCTGGTGGCTCTTCGCCGTGCTGGTGGTGCTGTTCTACACGCCGCTGGTCGGTCTGCTGCTGCCCGGCAGCCCGCTGTGGGTGTCGGCGTCGCTGGCCGCCGTCTTCGCCGTGCTGCTCGCGGTCTCGGTGCTGCTGCACGAGCTCGGGCACTGCTTCGCCGCGCTGCGCCTCGGTCTTCCGGTCCGCCGGGTGCGGCTGCAGATGCTCGGCGGTGTCTCCGAGGTGGTGCGCACCCCTTCGACTCCCAGCCACGAGGGGATCGTCGCCGCGGCCGGGCCGGTGGTGTCGCTGCTGCTGACCGGGGTCTTCGGCCTCGGCCTGCTGCTGTCGGAGCCGGAGACCGTGGCCTGGGTGCTGCTGCTCCAGGCCACCATCGCCAACGGCGCGGTGGCGCTGTTCAACCTGCTGCCCGGCCTGCCGCTGGACGGTGGGCGGATCGTGCGGGCCGCCGTCTGGGGCGCCACCGGGCACCGGGGAGCCGGGACGCGGGCCGCGGTGATCGGCGCGGGCCTGGTGGCCGCCGGGCTGGTGTGGTGGGCCGTGCGGGGCCTCGTCGACGGCGGGCCGGACCAGTGGCTGCGGCTGGGCGTGTGCGTGCTGATGGCGGTGTTCGTGGTGATGGGCGCCAGCTCCGAGTACGCCGCCGAGCGCCGCACCGGCTGGCCGCCCGGCCTCACCCTGGCCGAGCTGCTGCGCCCGGTGCTGCAGCTGCCCGCGGAGAGCCCGGTCGCCGACGCGCTCGCCGCGGCCGCGGGCCGGGGGGTCGTGCTGGTGCGCGCCGACGGGATCGCGGTCGGGCTGCTGGACACCGCCGTCGCGGAGCGGCTGGCCGCTGCCCAGCCGAACACCCCCGCCGAGCAGGCGGCCGAGCCGATCACCGCCGAGACCGTGCTGCTCGCCGCCGACTCCGGTGAGGAGGTCGCCGAGCGGGTGCGCACCACCGCCGCGTGGCAGTTCCTCGTCGTTGACGAGGACGGCAGGCCGAGCGGGGTGCTGCGCCGCGAGGACCTGCTGGCCGCGCTGGGCTCCGCTCGCGGCCGCTGAGCACGCGTCTGCGACGATCGTGCGCCGACAGCACGCACGTCCTCCCGGAGGTAGACAGCAGTGAGCAGGACCAGTGGCCCGTTCCAGCCCGGCGACCGGGTCCAGCTCACCGACCCGAAGGGCCGCAAGTACACCGTGGTGCTGGAGGCGGGCAAGGACTACCACACCCACCGCGGCGCCATCGCCCACGACGACCTGATCGGCAAGCCCGAGGGCAGCGTGGTCACCTCGGTCGGCAACACCCAGTTCCTGGCGCTGCGGCCGCTGCTGGCGGACTACGTGCTGTCCATGCCGCGCGGCGCCCAGGTGATCTACCCCAAGGACGCGGCGCAGATCGTGATGTGGGGCGACATCTTCCCCGGCGCGCGGGTGCTGGAGGCCGGGGCCGGGTCAGGTGCGCTGACCTGCTCGCTGCTGCGCGCGGTCGGGGAGAAGGGCCAGGTCACCTCCTACGAGGTGCGCGAGGACCACCTGGAGCACGCCGAGCGCAACGTGCAGCGCTTCTTCGGCGAGCACCCGGCCAACTGGGACCTGCACCTCGGCGACGCGGCCGAGTACTCCGGCGAGCAGCTGGACCGCGTGGTGCTGGACATGCTCGCCCCGTGGGACATGCTGCCGATGATCCGGGAGAACCTGGTGCCCGGCGGCGTGCTCACCGTCTACGTGGCCACCACGACGCAGCTGTCCAGGATCACCGAGGCGCTGCGCGAGCAGACCTGCTGGACCGAGCCGCAGTCCTGGGAGACGCTGATGCGCCCGTGGCACTCGGTCGGGCTCGCGGTCCGCCCCGAGCACCGCATGGTCGCGCACACCGCGTTCCTGCTCACCGCCCGGTTGCTCGCCGAGGGCGTGACCGCGCCGAAGCCGCAGCGCCGTCCCAGCAAGGGCTGAGCCACCCCGGACACCACGAAGGGCGCCCTCTCGGGAGCGCCCTTCGTGGTGTGTGACCGACCCGGGTCAGCTGGTGGGAACCGGGAGGGTGAGCGACGGCATCGGCGGAAGGGTGAGCGACGGCATCGACGGCAGGGTGAACGACGGACGCGGCCGCGTGGTGGACGGCGCCTGGCTACCGGACGAACCGCCGGAGCCCGAACTGGTCTTGAAGATGCCGCACACCTTCCAGTCGCCGTTCTCCATGATCACGTCGATGTCCTGGTCCCTGGTCTTCGGCTCCTTGCCCTCGGTGATGGTCTCCTGGCCGACCTTGACCTTGCGCGCGGTGTCGCCTTCGCCGATGACCTCCTTGACCACGTACTTGTAGGTGGTCTTGGGGCGCGGGCTGGTCGTGCGCGTGCTCGGCGTCTGGGTCTTCTTGCGCTCGACCACCTTGTCGTACTGGGTCCGCAGGGCGGTCATGTCCGCCGCGCACGTGAAGGCCTCGAAGTCCGCCGGGGTCATCTCGGCGGTCGGGTCCTCGGAGTTGTCCAGCTTCTCGTAAGCCCGGAAGAAGCTCTCCGCGGCCGCCTTGGGGTCGCTGCCGGAGAACAGGAAGTACGCGCCGATGCCGCCGCCGACCAGCACGACCACCGCGACGACGATGCCGATGATCAGGCCGGTGCGCTTCTTCGGGCCGCCGGGCGGGGTGCCGTAGCCGTCGTAGCCGGGCGGCGGGCCGTAGGGACCCTGCGGGCCTCCGGGGCCGGGCTGGCCCTGCGGCGGGTAGCCGTAGGGACCCGGCTGGCCGGGCTGACCGGGCTGGCCGGGCTGACCCGGGTATCCGCCCTGCTGGCCGGGGTAGCCACCGGGCTGCTGTCCGCCCGGGTATCCGCCCTGCTGCTGGCCGTAGGGGTCCTGCGGCTGGTTGAAGCCACCGGTGTTCGGCGGCTGCTGACCGTAGGGCTGCTGGCCCCCTCCGCCCTGGTTGTAGGGGTCGGGCTGGCCGCCGTAGGGCTGCTGGGGTGGGTAGGTCATCACCGTTCCTGTTTCACTCGTCGCTCACTGCCGGACATCAGCGGTCACCGCTCGGGCCGCCCAGGTTGCCGAGCAGGCCGAGCCCCCTGGTCACACCGCAGATCCGCCAGCCCCCGTCCTCCATGACGAGGTCGTACTTCTCGGTCACCGGCCGGGAGGAGCCGCTGACCCGCATCTGGAACGTCGCCGTCCCGGTGTCCCCGTCGGCCGTCACCGCGGTCACGGTGGCGCTCTCCGGGGTGAACAGGCCGGAACCCGCGCCGAGCCCGAGGCCCTTCGCCAGCTCGCCGAGGCCCTTCGTCACCTGTTCCATCGCCTCCATGGCTGTCCTGTCCTTGGCGCACACCAGCTTCTTGTCGCTGCCGTCCGCCTTGGACAGTGCGGCGGCGTAGGCCTCCGCGACCACCCGAGGATCGTCCTTTTCGGAGCCATTGAGCACGAAGACCGAGGTCACTGCCACTCCAGCGGCCAGAAGCGCGCCGCCGACCGCGATCCACGGCCACGTCCGCCGCACGGGTTGTGCGTGTTCGGGACGTCGCGCTCCGTGATCAACTACGCCCGGTCCGATCGGGGGAAACCCTTGGGGCTGTTGGTGTTGCCAGCGCATGCCGACCGATCCCTGCTGCTGGTGACTTCCCAGCTCGGACGGGGTGCCGGGCGACTGCCCGGACTGCCCACCCTCCCAAGGCGGTGTCGACATCGGGTCTCCTGAAGGCCTCTGTCTGGAAAACGCCCGATCGGACGCTGGAGAACGGCTACTGGACGCACGGTAGTGGGTACCTGGTTCCCACCGTGACCGAGATGGAGCAGTTCATCCCGCCGAGCGGGCGTTTATCAGCTTCGTTACGCCCAAGTGGCCTGGCGGACATCTCCGTTGTCGGTGATCGCCGGTACCGTGGTCACACGAGTGCGGGAGGAGGGTGCCGACATGCAGCACGACCATCCCGGCAGCCGCCCTGAGCAGGGCGGCGAGCGGAAGAGCAGCGGCAGCGCGGCCGAGTTGAGTGCGCAGATCCGATTTCTCGAGGATGAAGTGGCGCTGTTGCGCCGCAAACTGACCGAGTCGCCACGGCACGTCCGGCTGCTGGAGCAGCGGCTGGCCGAGGCGTCCAACCGGGTGAGCCAGCTCACCGAGCGCAACACCAAGCTCGTGGAGACGCTCAAGGAGGCCCGGGGTCAGCTCCTCGCCCTGCGAGAGGAGGTGGACCGGCTCGCCCAGCCGCCCAGCGGCTACGGCGTGTTCCTGGCCAGGCATCCCGACAACACCGTCGACGTGTTCACGTCGGGAAGACGCATGCGCGTCGCGGTCTCGCCCGCCGTGGAGTCCGAGACCCTCCGGCAAGGGCAGTCCGTCCGCCTCAACGAGGCGCTGACGGTCGTCGAGGGCGGCGACTTCGAGCGCATCGGGGAGGTGTGCACCCTCCGGGAGCTGCTCACCACCGAGGCGGACGTGGACGGCGCGACCAGGGCGCTGGTCGTCGGGCACGCCGACGAGGAGCGGGTCGTCCTGCTGGCGCACCCCCTGCTGGACGCGCCGCTGAAGCCGGGTGACTCCCTGCTCGTGGACAGCAAGGCCGGCTACGCCTACGAGCGGGTGCCCAAGGCCGAGGTCGAGGACCTGGTGCTGGAGGAGGTGCCCGACGTCCGCTACGAGGACATCGGTGGCCTGTTCCGGCAGATCGAACAGATCCGCGACGCCGTCGAGCTGCCGTTCCTGCACGCGGACCTGTTCCGCGAGTACGAGCTGCGGCCGCCGAAGGGTGTTCTGCTCTACGGACCTCCCGGCTGTGGAAAGACGCTCATCGCCAAGGCGGTCGCCAACTCCCTCGCGAAGAAGGTCGCGGCGGCCAGGGGCGACACCAACAGCGACCAGGCGAAGTCCTACTTCCTCAACATCAAGGGTCCGGAGCTGCTCAACAAGTTCGTCGGGGAGACCGAGCGGCACATCCGCCTGATCTTCCAGCGGGCGCGGGAGAAGGCGTCCGAGGGCACCCCGGTGATCGTGTTCTTCGACGAGATGGACTCGATCTTCCGGACCCGTGGCAGCGGTGTCAGCTCCGACGTCGAGACGACGATCGTGCCGCAGCTGCTCAGCGAGATCGACGGTGTCGAGGGCCTGGAGAACGTCATCGTCATCGGCGCCTCCAACCGCGAGGACATGATCGACCCGGCGATCCTGCGGCCAGGCAGGCTCGACGTGAAGATCAAGATCGAGCGGCCGGACGCCGAGGCGGCCACGGACATCTTCTCCAAGTACCTGACCGACAACCTGCCGATCCACGAGGACGACCTCGCCGAGTTCGCCGGGGACAAGCGCGCCTGCATCGACGCGATGGTCCAGCACACGGTGGAGCGGATGTACGAGGAGTCCGACGAGAACCGCTTCCTGGAGGTCACCTACGCCAACGGTGACAAGGAGGTCCTGTACTTCCGGGACTTCAACTCCGGCGCGATGATCCAGAACATCGTGGACCGGGCGAAGAAGTCCGCCATCAAGTCGGTGCTGGACCACCAGCAGTCGGGTCTGCGCGTGCAGCACCTGCTCGACGCGATCGTGGACGAGTTCGCCGAGAACGAGGACCTGCCCAACACGACCAACCCGGACGACTGGGCACGGATCTCCGGCAAGAAGGGCGAGCGCATCGTCTACATCCGCACCCTGGTGACCGGCAAGAACCAGGAGACCGGACGGGCGATCGACAACGCCAACAACACCGGTCAGTACCTCTAGCACGGCCCGGCGAAAGGCCCCCGCCTGAACGAGGTGGGGGCCTTTCGTCTGTCGCCGAAACCTTTCGGGCCGAGCGCGTCCGGCGCTTTCCGGAGGGGAGAGCCTGGCCCGGCGGGAAGGGGCTTGCACGCTGCGTTACAGTGGCGGCCGGTATTTCTCGATCGATGGGGTGATAGCGCCGCACTGGCGAGTGGGACGTGGCCCACTCGGTTCCGGCCGATCGCACCCTGGTGTCCGAACTGGACTCTTTCGCGTCGCAGTGGCGTTTCACAGCGCGAATTCCCGTTCCCCGTGGTGTCCTTCTCGTCGTGTCCCCAGTCAGCGGCGTTCACCCCTGGGAAGGGTGATCCCGGTGGCCACCACCGGAGTAGCGCGCGCACGTCGGTCCACAGCGGCCACGTTCGCGCTCGTGGGTTTCGTCTTCGGCGTCTGGACCGTGCGCATTCCCGCGCTGGCCGACCGGCTCTCCCTCGGCGAGAGCGCGGTCGGGTTCACCGTGTTCGCGTGGGGGATCGGCGCGCTGACGTGCATGCAGCTGACCCGGTCCGTGCTGGCCAGGTCGGGCAGCCGGACCGTGCTGCGGCTGGCGGCCCCCGCTGTCGGGCTCGGCGTGCTGCTGGTCTCGGTCGCCGACTCCTACCCGGTGCTGCTCGCGTTCGCCGTGCTGTTCGGGATGGCCTTCGGCCTCACCGACATCGCGATGAACGCGCAGGCGTCCACTGTGGAGCTCGCCATGGGGCGGCCGGTGATGAACGGCATGCACGCGGGGTGGAGCGCCGGCGCCGTGCTCGGTGGTCTGGCCGGGGCCGCGGCGGCCGCCGCCGGGCTGGGCTTCACGCCGACGCTCGCGCTCGCCGGCGCGCTCAGCGTCCCGGTCGCCGTGCTGCTCGGCCGGGACTACCTCTGCGATCCCACCGGGACCGGGGCGGGGGAACCGGTGCGCGGCCGGGTGCGGCTGCCCGCCGCGGTCTACCTCGTCGGGGCGCTGTGCTTCATCGCCTTCCTGATCGAGGGTTCCGTCGCCGACTGGAGCGGGCTGTACCTGCGGGACGCGCTCGGGGCCGGGGACTCGCTCGCGGCACTGGGATATCCGGCCTTCGAGGTGGCGATGCTCGCGGGCAGGCTGGTCGGTGACCGGGCCAGCGCGCGGTACGGCGCGCGGCATCTCCTCGGTGCCGCCGGGGTGGGGACGGCGGGTGCCTTCGTCCTCGTCGTCGCCTCCGGCTCGCCGTGGTCGGCGTTGCTGGGCTTCGCCCTGGTCGGCGCGGCGGTGTGCGTCGCGGTGCCGTTGACGTTCTCGCTCGCTGGCACGGTTGTGCCGCAACGGTTGGCCGGTGTCGCCATCGCGCAGGTGGGCGCGCTCGGCTACACGGGGCTGCTGCTCGGCCCTGTCCTCATTGGACTGGTCGCGGAGGCGAGCGACCTCAGGGTGGGGATGGCCGCCGTCGCGGGGCTCGCTCTGGTGATCTCCGCGGGAGCCGTGCTGTTGCGGACGGAGGCCGGGACCGGCGGTGTGAGGCCGGTCTCAGAACCGACCCCGAGGGCGCTGAAACAGTGAACTCCGGGTCTGTATCCGGGATGGACCTGAGGACGGGCTCAGCAACGATGCGCAGACTGTGCACCGGGTGCCGTCCCACCGGGACACCTTTCGGGCTTGTCCGAAGTGGACGAATGAGCATGGCTACGAACGCAAGGAGACACCAGTGACTTCAGCTCCGCCGGTCGGCGGTCGCACCGGTCTGCGCGTGGCGGCGCGCACGGTCGACCTCGTCAAGGTCTACGGCAGCGGCGAGGCCGCGGTGCGGGCGCTGGACGGGGTCAGCCTGGACATCCACGCGGGCAAGTTCACCGCGATCATGGGGCCCTCCGGCTCCGGCAAGTCCACGATGATGCACTGCCTCGCCGGGCTCGACGCGGCCAGCGGCGGAGCGGTGCTGCTCGGGGACACCGACCTCACCAAGCTCTCCGACCGCGACCTGACCACGCTGCGCCGGGACCGCGTCGGCTTCGTCTTCCAGTCGTTCAACCTGCTCCCGCAGCTGACCGCGCTGCAGAACATCCTGCTGCCGCTGGAGCTGGCGGGCAGGCAGCCGGACCGGCAGTGGCTGGACATGCTCATCGGCGTGCTCGGCCTCGGCCAGCGGCTCGGGCACCGGCCCTCGGAGCTCTCCGGCGGCCAGCAGCAGCGCGTCGCGGTGGCCCGCGCCCTGGTCACCCGGCCCGAGGTGGTCTTCGCCGACGAGCCGACCGGCAACCTGGACTCCCGCAGCGGCCACGAGCTGCTGGCGCTGCTGCGCCGCTCGGTGCACGAGTTCGGCCAGACCGTGGTGATGGTGACCCACGACCCGGCGGCGGCCACCTTCGCCGACCGCGTGGTGCTGCTCGCCGACGGCAGGCTGGCCGGCGAGATCTTCCGGCCGACCCAGGACAGCGTGCTCGACGCGCTGCGCCGCCTGGGGGTGTGA
The DNA here is from genome assembly GCF_042429765.1 of Allokutzneria oryzae. NCBI lineage: Bacteria > Bacillati > Actinomycetota > Actinomycetes > Pseudonocardiales > Pseudonocardiaceae > Allokutzneria > Allokutzneria oryzae. Next base: position 111,786 of record NZ_JBHLZU010000005.1, read on the forward strand.
CGGCGTGGCCCGTTCCCCCCTCACCTCGGCAGTGCTCGCCGAGGCGCGGCAGCGGCCGACGCGGCTGCTGCTGACCGGACTCGCGGTCGTCGTGGCGACCCTGTTCACCGCGGGCACGTTCATGTTCGCCGACACCCTGCGCAAGGGCCTGGAGATGCAGGCCAGCATCACGCCCGCGGACGCGGCCGTGGTCGTCTACGGCTCCGACAAGCCGCTCGACGACAAGGTCGTGAGCACCGTGCGCGCCGTTCCCGGCGTCGCCGAGGTCGCGCCGGTCACGAGGAGCTCGATCGTGGTGGCCAAGGCGGGTGGCACCGCCGAGCCCGGCTACTGGAGCCTCGCCTCCGATGTCGGCAAGGGCCCGCTCTCGCGCTACTCCGTGGTCGCTGGCTCGGCCCCCGCAGGGCCGGACCAGGTCGCGATCACCGACGGGACCGCGAAGGCCAGCGGCATCGCCGTCGGCGCCAAGCTGTCGGTGTCGCAGTACGGCGCCCGGGGCTCGAAGGACGTCACCGTCACCGCCGTGGTCAAGGGCAAGGCGGACTACGGCTCCGTGCTGGTGGCCCAGCCCGCGACGGTCGTCGCGCTCTCCGGCCGCGACAGCTGGTCCCAGGTCGACGTGGCCGCCGCCCCCGGTGTCTCGGAGAGCGCCCTGCTGAGCTCGGTGAAGTCGGCCGCCGGTGACCAGCTCCGCGTGCGCACCGGTGTCGAGCAGCGCGCCGCCGAGGTCAAGGCCCAGCTCAGCGTGGTCGACGTGCTCTTCGCGGTGCTGGCGGTGTTCACCGGTGTCGCGTTGGTCGCCGCCGCGCTCGTGGTGGCGTCGACGTTCCGGATCGTGGTTGCGCAGCGTCGTCGCCGCACAGCCCTGATGCGCTGTGTCGGCGCGACCAGAGCCCAGGTGCTGCGGTCGCTGCTGTTCGAGGCGGCGCTGTCCGGGCTCGTGGCCGGTGTGGTCGGCGTGCTGGCCGCGGTCGGTCTCGGCTACGCGGGTCTGGCGATCGCCGGGCGGTTCACCGAGGACCCGCTGCCGCCGCTCCAGGTCTCCGTGCCGGACCTGCTGTTGTGCGTGCTGCTCGCCATGGTGGTCACCGTGGTCGCGGCACTGTCCCCGGCGATCGGCGGCACCAGGGTCCCGCCGATCGCGGCCCTCGGCGCCGCCAAGGTCACCGATGCCGGTCAGGCGCGCTTCGTGCGCCGCATGGTGTTCGCGGTCCTGTTCGCCGCCGTGGCGGTCGGCCTGCTGTTCGTCCCGGTCAGCAAGAACCCGTTCTTCTCGCTCGCGCTCGTCGCCTGTTCCGGTTTGATGGCGTTCTTCGCGCTGATCGCGGCCGGACCGGTGATCATGCCGTTGCTGGCCAAGCTGCTCGGCGGTCTGGTCCGGCTGGTCGGCGGCACCCCGGGCCGGCTCGCGGTGGGCAACGCGCTGCGGGTGCCCAAGCGCACGGCGAACACCACCACGGTGCTCACCCTCGGCGTCGTGCTGGTCACGGCGGTGCTGGTCGGCATGAGCTCGATCGCGGCCAGCTCCGCCGAGCGGATCGCCTCGCAGTACCCCGCCGCCGTCCAGATCGAGGCCAGCGGCGGCACCGGCATCGCGACCGCCGCGGCCGACAAGATCCGCGCGCTGCCCGAGACCGGCTCGTTCTCGCTGGTCTCCCGGGGGAGCGTCAAGGTCAAGGGCGTCGACGTCTACGCGACGGGCATGGACGTGGCCGCCTACCCGCCGATCGCGAACACCACGGCCGACGAGGGGGCGCTGCGCAACCTGGTCCCCGGCACGATCGCGATCAGCCGCAGCGGCGCCAAGGACCTGGGCGCGAAGGTCGGCGACGTCCTGCCGATCACCGGCACGGGCGGTCAGTCGGTGCAGGCCAAGGTGATCGCGATCTACCGGGGCAACGGCGCGCTCGGCTCGGCGGCGCTGCACCCCTCGGACTTCGCCACGGTGGTGCCCACCGCGAAGCCCAGGGTCATGCTCGTCGACCCGGCCTCCGGAGTGGACAAGGACAAGCTCAAGTCGGCGGTCCGGGCCGCGCTCGGCAGTGACAGCACCCTGACCATCGAGTCGCCGGGCGACCAGAAGGCGGAGATGGAGAAGATCCTCACCACGATGACGCTGGTCGCGCTCGGCCTGGTCGGGATGACCGTGCTGGTCGCGGTGGTCGGGGTCGCGGTCACGCTGTCGCTGTCGGTGGTCGAGCGCACCCAGGAGAACGGTCTGCTGCGCGCGTTGGGCCTGACCCGCGGGGGCATGCGGGCGACGCTGGCGTGGGAGGCGGTGGTCTTCGGCGCCTGCGCCGCAGTGCTCGGCCTGCTGCTCGGCGGCCTCTACGGCGCGCTCGGGGTCAGCTCGCTCGGCGAGTTCGACGTCATCAGCATCCCGTACGGCCAGCTGGCCGTGGTGGGTGGCGGCCTGCTGCTGCTCACCCTCGTCGCGGCGGTCGGGCCGGCGCGCAGGTCCGCGCGCACCAGCCCCTTGCAGGCGCTGGCGACGGACTGACCGAACGAAAGGCGCCCACCGTCCATTATGGATGGTGGGCGCCTTTGCTTCGCCTACAGCGTGTTCGTGAAGTGCTCGCGCGCGTGGTCGGTGCGGCCGTTGCCGTAGACGCGCAGGAACGTCGCCAGGCCCGGGGAGTCCGCCTCCAGGCGCGCCGCGGCGGCCTCGATCTCCGCGGCGGAGGCCAGCGCCCGCAGCAGCGCCTGGATCGCGGGCACCGGGTCCGCGGGCGGCTGCGGCACCGGCTGGGCGGCAGAGCTCAGCCGCAGGGTCGAGGAGGTCGGCGGGGTGTCCGCGCGGATCTCGGCGAGGCGGTCCCGCAGCTCGCCCTGGGACATCCGGTCGAAGGCCGGGTCGGCGACCAGGGACTCCACCGCGAGCAGCCTGGCGAGCACCGCCGGGTTGCTGATCTTGGCGCGCTGGCCGGACATCAGCTGCGAGAGCATCGGCGCGGACAGGCCGATCACGTCGGCGAAGGCGGACTGGGACAGCCCGAGCCCTGGCAGCAGCCTGCGCACCTTGGCGCCGAGCTGCTCGCCGTACCACTCGGTCTGCAACTGCTGGTTGCGTGCGACGACATCCTCGCCGGTGCTCATCGTCCCCCTCGCCGAGTCGTTCTCATGTGGAACCGATCTGTTTGCAGTCGCGTCCGAAGATCTGTTCGTCTGCGACATGGACCTGCGTACAAGCTGGTCACGGCCGTTCGCAAGCGTAACATTCGACCGGCGACCGAGAGTGGATGTGGGGACGATGGCAAGAACGACCGCGGTGGTGTCGGCGGTGCTGGCCGGGCTGCTCGGCCTGGGGCCCGCCGCGATCCCAGCACAGGCGGACCAGCAGGCGCGGGAGTACGCGCCGACCATGCTCGTCCTGGACGCGTCGGGGTCGATGACCAAGGTGGACGCGGGCGGGTCTCGGATGGAGGCCGCGAAGAACGCGGTTCGCACCGTGGTGGCCGCCGCTCCGGCCGAGGCGCGGATGGGACTGACCGTCTACGGCACCTCGACCGGTTCCTCGGACGCGGAGAAGGCGGCGGGGTGCAAGGACGTCACGGTGCTGCGCAAGGCGGAACGGATCGACAAGGCCGCGCTCACAGCGGCGGTGGACGGTATTGCGCCGCGCGGCTACACCCCGATCGGAACCGCGCTGCGCACTGCTGCGGACGCGTTGCCGAAGTCGGGGCCGCGCTCGATCGTGCTGGTTTCCGATGGCATCGACACGTGCTCACCGCCTGACCCATGTGAGGTCGCGAAGGAACTGCGCCAGCAGGGGCTGGACCTCATCGCGCACACCATCGGCTTCGGCGTCGACGCTGCGGCGCGCAAGCAGCTCACCTGCATCGCACAGGCCACTGGCGGCACCTACACCGACGCGCCCGATCCGAAGTCCTTGGAGCGGGTGCTGCCGCGCGTTACCGCCAGCGCGCTGCGCAACTACCAGCACGCGGGACAGCCGGTGACCGGAACGGCCGACGTGCGCAGCGCGCCGGACCTGCGACCCGGCCAGTACCTCGACACCCTTGGCAGAGACGAGAAGCGGCACTACGCCGTGGATGTGCCGAAGGACGCGACGGCGTACTTCAGCGCGACCATGTCCTACCCGCGCGGTACTACCGCGGACCGTCAGGACATCAACGGTCTGCGGCTGCGCGTGTTCGACGATGAGGGTACGGACTGCCACAAGACCGAGAGCGAGATGGCGACGATGTCGAAGGACGGCGAGACCGTCTCGGCGTCGATCACGTGGGAGGGTGCGAAGAAGTCGCGTGGCGTGTGCACCGGAGCTGGCCGTTACGTCTTCGAGGTGGAGTGGGGCCCCGCTTCCACCGACCAGCCTGAGCGCCTGCCGCTCGAACTGCTCGTCGGTGTGGAGCCGGGTGTCGTCGGCGGCACAGGCGCCGTGGTCGCCGCGGAGCGCGTGTCGTTCGTCAACCCCGCCGGTCCCGCTCGGCCCGTTCCCGGTGGCGGCTCGTTCACCGTCGCGGGCGCCCTCGACGGCAGTGGCCACTACACGGACACGTTGCAGCAGGGGGAGTTCGTTTTCTACCGCGTGAAGCTGAACTGGGGACAGGGGCTTGCCTACCGGGTTCGTTACGACGAAACGCCGGACAGGACCACCGCGAACATCGTGAACATCGAGACGACGCTCTACACGCCGTTCCGCAGCCCGATCGAAAGCGACCGGACCGCGTACACCGGTAGCGCCAGCTCGCTGCCCACGGGCAACAAGGCATTCGCGACGAAGCCGGTCCGCTACAACAACCGCACTGCGAACGACAGCAAGGACCGCATGGCGAACATCGCCGGGTGGTACTACATCTCCGTCAAGCTCGGTCGTGCGCTGGCCGACACCGACAAGCCGCGCAACGCCGTTCCGGTGCACCTGGACCTTACGGTCGCTGGTGAGCCGGAGCCAGGACCCGACTACGGGTTCGCCTCGCCGGAGGCCAAGGAAGGCGGGGTGTTCGGCGAGGGCACCAAGCCCGCCCCGGAAACCGCTCCGACCAGCACCTCGGTCGCCGTGGACAGCGCCTCCAGCAAGGGAGTTCCGGTGACGGTGTGGATCGTGGTCGCGGGCGCCGTGGTGCTCGTGCTGGTGCTCGGCGGGTTCTTCCTGCGGCGCAGGCGTCAGCCGACGGGTTTCCACCGGTAGTCGCCGCCGGGCTGCTGGACGCAGCGGACCAGGACTCCGTTCGCGGAGACCTCCTGGTTCGCCACGTCCTGCCAGTCGCAGCGGCCGTCCACCTGGATGTCGGCTCGTGGTGGAGCCTTCTGGGAGGCGCTCGTCGTCGCAGTTGTTCCTGGCGTGTTCGGTTGGCTCGGCTTTTCGTTGTCCAGCAAGAGAATTGCCGTGGTCGCGGCTCCGGCGGCGACCACGGCGAGCGCTGCGAGGACAACTCCACGCCGTGACCTCGGCGGCGTTGTGTCCACTTTGGTCACTGGAAGCGGCGACGGCGTCACGGGGGCCGGATCGCTCCAACCGGACGGCAGCGGGCCAAGGACGTCGTAGACCTCGACCGGCTCGCCGGTGATGGCGCTGAGGGCGGGCAGCTGCAGTGGCACGCCCGTGAGCGCGTGCGCCAACTGCGCGTGCACGTCCTTGGCGTCGCGCCGGTGGGTCGGGTCGGTGTCGAGCAATCGGCTCACCACCGCCCACACCGGATCCGGCACACCGGGTGGGCGGGAGTTCGCGGTCCGCTGCTCCGGCCGCTCCTGTCCGGCGAGCAACTGCCACGCCAGCACGCCGAGCGCGAACAGGTCCTGGCTCGGCTGCGGCGGGTGGCCCGCCAGGATCTCCGGCGCGAGGTAGCCGGGAGTGCCGACGACGAACCCCACCTCGGTGAGCCGAGGGCCGTCGGCCGGGTAGGCGATGCCGAAGTCCGCCAGGCGCGCGTGTGGCGCTCCGGAGCCCGTCGCCTCCATCAGGACGTTGGAGGGCTTCACGTCGCGGTGCAGCAGACCGGCGGAGTGCACGTGGTCCAGCGCGCCGAGCAGTTGGAGCAGGATCTCGGCGGCGTAGCGCCAGGGGAGCGCGCCGTGGTCGCGGACGAGCGCGAGCAGCGTCCCGCCGCGCACCAGCTCGCTCGCTACCAGGACCCCGTCGTCCTCGGCCGCCCAGGTGTAGGGGCTCAGCACATGCGGATGGGTGAGCCTGACTCCCTGTTCGCGCACCACGCGGACCAGCACGTCCGCGCTGTGACCGTTGGCCAGCTTCGCCGCGCAGTACTTGCCGGTGCGGTGGTCGTAGGCGCGCCACACGGTCGCCGCGCCACCGGCGCCGATCCGGTCGACGAGCGCGAAACGGCCGGCGACGAGGTCATTCACGCGCACAGACGCTACTGGAGCGCGATGACTGATCGGATTACACCTCTGGCAGGTCAGGGGCGCCTTTGGTTCGCTGTGCGTGCCCCAGCGGCTAACGCTACGATACCGTAGCGAATCATTCCGAGCACGAAACGGAGGCTGCGCCGATGCAGCTCCTGGCGAACATCCTCGTGGGCGCGGTCGCCGTCCTGCACGTCTACATCCTGGTCCTGGAGATGTTCCTGTGGCAGACGCCCAAGGCCATGGCCGCCTTCGGCACCGACCCCGAGTTCGCGGCGGCCTCCGCCCCGCTCGCGGCCAACCAGGGCCTCTACAACGGGTTCCTGGCGGCCGGGCTGGCCTGGGGGCTGGTCGTCGGCGGTGACGTCGGCTTCCAGTTCAAGGTCTTCTTCACCGTCTGCGTGATCGTCGCGGGGATCTACGGCGCGGCCACGGCCACCAAGCGCATCCTCTTCGTGCAGGTCATCCCCGGTGTGCTGACCCTGGCGGCGGTGCTGGCCGCGGGCTAGGGCCTGCCGCGCTGCTCTGAGGCCGCGCGCGGTCAGGGTTCGCGTTTTGTCACCTTGTTGCGCGATGGAGCGCTCTCTTTTCGCGCTAAGGGTCCATAACGCGAAAAGAGGGCGGCGGGCTGAGGACGCACGGTCCACTAGCGACCGTCGCGATGGGCCGATCAGACGGAGCTCGGGAGCGGGTTGCGGCGGAACCACTCCTCGATCAGCTGGCGCCCGTCGGGCACGAACGGCCAGTCCGGGTCGGCCAGCCGGGACCGCAGCTCCGCCAGCTCCATCCAGCCCCCGGAGACGACCTCCTCCGGCTGCCACACCACGGGACCGTCCCACCGGGTCTCGAAGGCGAACATGTGCGCGCGCACCGGCGGCCGGAGGTAGGTCGCGGTGAACAGCGGCACCACCTCCACCCCGGAAACGCCCAGCTCCTCGGCCAGCTCCCGCTCCGCGCAGGAGGCCGGGTCCTCGTCGGCACCGAGCACCCCGCCCGCCCAGCAGTCGTACATCCCCGGCGCGAAGTCCTTGCCGTCGCTGCGCTTGTGCACGTACACCCGGCGGCCGTCGCCCGAGCGCACCAGGACCGCCGTTGAGCCGTGCCAGAGGCCCTTGGCGCGCATCACCGACCGGCGCTCGCCGCCGACCCGGTTACCGCGCGGGTCGAAGATCGCAACCAACTCGTCGATCACCGCCACCCCCTGATCGTCACACAGAGGCCGTAAGGTGCAACACATGCGGCGGATCATGGGAACCGAGGTGGAGTACGGCATCTCCGTGCCGGGCGACCCTGCGGCCAACCCGGTGCTCACTTCGACTCAGGTCGTGCTCGCCTACGCGGCGGCGGCCGAGATCCCCAGGGCGCGACGCGCGCGCTGGGACTACGAGGTGGAGTCACCGTTGCGGGACGCGCGCGGGTTCGACCTCGGCGCGCCGGGACTGCCGCCGACCGACCCCGACGTGGAGGACCTCGGGGCGGCCAACGTCATCCTCACCAACGGCGCGCGGCTCTACGTCGACCACGCGCACCCGGAGTACTCCACGCCCGAGCTGACCAACGCCAGGGACGTGGTGATCTGGGACAAGGCGGGTGAGCGGATCATGGAGGAGGCCGCGCTGCGCTCGGCGAGCGTGCCGGGCCAGCCCAAGATCCAGCTCTACAAGAACAACATCGACGGCAAGGGCGCCAGCTACGGCACCCACGAGAACTACCTGATGTCGCGCTCCACCCCGTTCACCGCGGTGATCGCGGGCCTGACCCCGTTCTTCGTCTCCCGGCAGGTCGTCGTCGGCTCCGGCCGGGTCGGCGTCGGCGCCTCCAGCGAGGACGCCGGCTACCAGCTGTCCCAGCGCTCCGACTACATCGAGGTCGAGGTCGGACTGGAGACCACGCTCAAGCGCGGCATCATCAACACCCGGGACGAGCCGCACGCCGACGCGGACAAGTACCGCAGGCTGCACGTGATCATCGGCGACGCCAACCTCGCGGAGTACTCCACCTACCTCAAGGTCGGCACGACCGCGCTGGTGCTCGACATGATCGAGTCCGGGATGCGCTTCGACGACCTGCGGCTGTCCGACCCGGTGCGCTCGGTGCACGTGATCAGCCGCGACCCCTCGCTCAAGGTCAAGGTCGACCTCGCAGGAGGTCGCAAGTACACCGGCCTGGACATCCAGTACGCCTACCACGAGCGCGCCACGGAGTTCTACAACCGGCGCGGCGGCGACAAGGCCTCCCTGGAGGTGCTCCGGGTCTGGGGCGAGGTGCTCGACGCGCTGGCCCGTGACCCGATGGAGTGCGCCGACCGGCTGGACTGGCCTGCCAAGCTGCGGCTGCTGGAGGGCTACCGCGCCCGCGACGGCCTGACCTGGGCCTCGCCCCGGCTGCAGCTGGTGGACCTGCAGTACTCCGACGTGCGGCTGGACAAGGGCCTGTACAACCGCTTGGTGGCGCGCGGCTCGATGAAGCGGCTGGTCACCGAGGAGGAGGTCCGCGAGGCGATCGCGGAGCCGCCGGAGGACACCAGGGCCTACTTCCGCGGCCGCTGCCTGGCTCGCTACCCCGCCGAGGTGGCCGCGGCGTCCTGGGACTCGGTGATCTTCGACCTGGGCCGGGAGTCCCTGGTGCGGATCCCGACGCTGGAACCGCTGCGCGGCACGAAGGCGCACGTGGAACAGCTGCTCAACGACTCCGAAACCGCCGAACAGCTGGTGGCGACCCTGACCCGTCGCTGATCCGTAACAAGATCGATCAGACGGAGCAACGCGGGACTGGGACGAGTGTCGGTCCCGATCGGTACTGTTTGGACACAGGCCTATCGAACCGGAGGGCGAGATGGCACAAGAGCAGAAGCAGCGTCAGGGCGGCGGCGACGGCGACGAGGAGCCGGGCGGCGCGGCCGCGGCCGGCCAGGAACGCCGGGAGAAGGTCGGCGAGGACGTCGACGCGATCCTGGACGAGATCGACGACGTCCTCGAGGAGAACGCGGAGGACTTCGTCCGGGCGTACGTGCAGAAGGGCGGCGAGTAGCCGCCGCGAGGGCACCTCGCTCCCCGTCCCAGCCGACAAACCCATGGAGACACAGCCGATGGACAACCCCTCGGCCCGGTCCTACCCGGGCGCAGCCCTGCCGTCCGCCTTCTTCACCCCAGGCGTGTCGTCGTTCAGCGAGTTCCTGCAGGCCGCTGCGCCCGACCTGCTGCCGGGGCGCAGGTTCGCCCCCGGCGGCGCGCTCCACGGGAGTCACGGGAGCGAGGCGCACGCCCCGCACGGCACCACGATCGTCGCGCTGACCTACGACGGCGGCGTGCTCATCGCGGGTGACCGCAGGGCGACCATGGGCAACGTCATCGCCCAGCGCGACATCGAGAAGGTCTTCCTGACCGACGAGTACTCGGCGGTGGGCATCGCGGGGGCCGCCGGTCTGGCGATCGAGATGGTGCGCCTGTTCACCGTCGAGCTGCGGCACTACGAGAAGCTCGAAGGTGTCCCGCTGTCGCTGGACGGCAAGGCCAACAAGCTGGCCACCATGCTGCGCGCAAACCTTGACGCGGCCATGGCGGGCCTCGCGGTGCTGCCGCTGTTCGTCGGCTACGACGTTGACGAGTCCGACTCGACCAAGGCCGGGCGCATCGTCTCCTACGACGTCACCGGCGGGCGCTACGACGAGTACGCGGGCTACCACGCGGTGGGCTCCGGCTCGGTGTTCGCCAAGTCGGCGCTGAAGAAGCGGCACGAGGTGACCGCGGACAAGGCCACGGCCGTGCGCAACGCGGTCGAGGCGCTCTACGACGCCGCCGACGACGACTCGGCCACCGGCGGGCCCGACCTGACCAGGCGGATCTACCCGGTCGTGGCCACCGTCGACGCGGAGGGGTCGGTCCGGCTCTCCGAGGCCGAGGTCGCCGAGGTCGCCGAGGCCGTGGTGCGCGGGCGCCACGATCGCCCGGGCGGCTGAGCCGCCGACCGTCAAACCCGGCCCCTGCCCTCTCTTAAACGCCTGGAGCTCGCCATGACCATGCCGTTGTACGCCTCAGCCGAGCAGGTGATGCGGGACCGCTCGGAGCTGGCCCGCAAGGGCATCGCCCGCGGTCGCAGTGTCGTCGTGCTCTCCTACGCCGGCGGGGTGCTCTTCGTCGCGGAGAACATGTCGACCACGCTGCACAAGGTCTCCGAGATCTATGACCGGATCGGCTTCGCCGCGGTCGGCCGCTACAGCGAGTTCGAGAACCTGCGCACCGCGGGCATCCGCTGGGTCGACGTGCGCGGGTACTCCTACCACCCGCGCGACGTCAACGCCCGCGCGCTGGCCAACGTCTTCGCGCAGAGCCTCGGCTCGATCTTCACCGAGCAGCTCAAGCCCTTCGAGGTGGAGATCTGCATCGCCGAGGTCGGCGCCTCGGCGGAGGAGGACCAGCTCTACCGCCTGACCTACGACGGTTCGATCTTCGACGAGCCGGGCTTCGTGGTGATGGGCGGCCAGGCCGACGCGATCAGCAACGCCCTCAAGGAGTCCTACCGCGAGAACATGGAGCTGGCCGACGCGCTCCAGGTCGCGGCCGCCGCGCTGAACGCGGGCACGGCGAGCTCCTCGGCGGCCGCCAAGCAGGCCGCCGCCGCTGCCGCTGCCGCTCCTGCCAAGGGCGGGTCCGGCGGCAAGCTGGAGGTCGCGGTGCTGGACCGCACCCGGCCGCAGCGCGCGTTCCGCCGGATCACCGGCGCGGCGCTGGAGGCCCTGCTTCCCACGCCCGCCGAGGAGGAGCCCGCCGCCGAGCCCGAGGCGAAGGACGGCGGCAAGGACGGCGAGGACACGAAGAGCTAGTCAGCTCCGGCATTCCGCGTACCCGGCCCGGTTGGCGGTCACCACGTGACCATCAGCCGGGTCGGTCGCATGTGGGCCGAGCCCCGCTGGCAGGGGATCTCCTCCGGCCGGGTGGCCAGCCGCAGTCCCGGCAACCGCTCGAAGAGCAGGGAGAAGGTCACCTCCAGCTCCAACCGCGACAACGCCGCGCCGATGCAGTAGTGCGGCCCGTGCCCGAAGTGGATGGGGGACGCGTTGTCGCGGTGGATGTCGAAGCGGTGCGGGTCGGGGAACACCGCCGGGTCGTAGGCGGCGGCCAGCACCGGCGCGCACACCGAGGCTCCCCGAGGTACCACCGTGCCCGACAGCTCGACGGGTTCGCGGGCGATCCGGATCGCGCTGAGGTCGAAGCCGGGGCGGTAGCGCATGGTCTCCTCGACCGCCGTCGCCCACAGCCTGGGGTCGTCAACGCACGCCGCGAGCTGCTCGGGATGGCCCAGCAGCGCCTGCACCCCGAGGCCGACCACCGAGGACACCGTCTCGGTCCCGCCGACCAGCAGCACCGCGGCCGTCGCGAGCAGCTCGTCGTCGCTGAGCCGGTCCTCCTCGTCCCGCGCGGCGATCATCATCGACAGCACGCCGACGCCGGGCTGGGCGCGTTGCTCGGCCACCAGCCGCTCCAGCAGCGCCCGCAGCCTGCGGTACTGCCGCCGCAGGTCGGTGCCGGAGGTGGAGGTGGCGTTGAAGCCGGAGGCGAGCATCGCCGCCTCGGCCCAGTCCCGCTCGGCGATGCCGAACAGGTCGCAGTTGATCGCGGTGGGCAACGGGATCGCCAGCTGCGTCATCAGGTCCACCGGCGGCGTCAGCGTCGCCAGGTGCTCGACCAGCGCGCCCGCGGCCCTGGTCACGAACGGCCGGAGGCTGCGAACGGCCCCCGGGGCGAAGATCGGCGCCAGGATGCGGCGCAGCCTGGTGTGGTCCGGCGGGTCCATGTTGAACATGTTCGCCGGGTCCCCGAACACCCCGACCCGCAGCATCTTCGCGTTGTCGGCGCAGGTCAGGGCGCGGGAGAAGCGTGGGTCGGCGAGCACGGTGGCCACGTCGGCGTAGCGGGTGACCAGCCACACCCGCTCGCCGTCGGGCATCCGCATCGGGCACACCGGCCAGTGCCTGCGCAGCTCGTCGAAGATCGGCGGCGGCCCACCGAGCGGATCACGGACGAAGGGGTAGTCCACCTGCGGCCACGCGGGCTGCGGTGGGGTGGCCGGCGCCACGGTCATCGCACCGCGAGCCCCTCCTGAGCCGACTCGACCGAGGCGCGCGGCGCGGGTACGACCGGCTCGGTCTCGATCGAGACCACGATGTGCCCCTGGTTCGGGCTGATCCGCGGCGAGAAGCTGCTCCGGGAGAGCAGCTCCACCATCGGGCTGTCCCGGTGGTAGCAGAAAACGGAGTTCTCCACGCCGAGAATGCGCGGGGTGTCCACGAGGAACGGCAGCTCGGCGAGCAGGTAGCCGATCAGCGACTCCCTGGTCCACGGGTCCGGGTTGGTCGTGCCGAAATTCGTCTGGAGAACACGGGTGGAGATCGCCTCGCAGGCTTCCCGGAATTCCTCGTTCGCCTGGTAGCTGGTCCAGCTCTCCTCGAGAATCCGGTCGTAGTGGTCGTTGTCGGCCATCTCGGTCCAGGTGAACGACACGCTGTCGGGGTCGTCGACGCCGAGGTCCTCCAGGGTGCGCAGCACCCGCCTGCGCACTCTGGCCACCTCCTGCCTGGCCCTTTTCCTGGCCCGGCCGGGGTTGGCGCCGCGCATGCTGGGGATCCAGCTCGCCTCGGCGCCCGGCAGCAGGACGTTGACCTTGCCGAACTCGCAGTAGGCCCAACTCAGCAGCTGCTCGACGCGCTCGTCGGTGTAGTAGCTGTTGAACGAGCTGATTCCCAGCAGTGCGTGCTCGCCGGTGCTGAGGAGGTCGGCGCAGCGCTCCGTGTAAGGGCGGACAATCGGATCGGAACAACGGGAAACAACTCCGGGATTCATCGCCACCCGCTCAACGTAGAGCGGGCATCCCGGCCGCGGTATTGCCCGTGCGCGTGATGGCAATTCCCTCGTCGCCGCCGAACATCACCCTGCGAACACGTGAACTCGGGACTGCAATCCACTGAACGGGCGGTGCGGCGGCGCGGGCGGGTCTACCGGTGGTCACCGGCCGCCGCACCGCCGTTCAGGTGATCATGAGTGAGCTTGCTCTCGTCGGCTCACGTCAGGTTGTTGCGGCCGTGCTCCTCGCGGTAGGCGTGCAGGGCGGCCTCGTGCGCGACGAAGCGGAACCGGTTGCCCTCCGGCCCGACCTCGCCGTCGGTGGCGATGGCGACGGGGGGCCCGAGCACCTCCACGAGCAGGTTCGGCCGCTCCTGCTGCACGTAGGTCCGGCTGCGGTGCAGCGCCCCGGCCAGCGCGGAGGCGACGAACCGGATGCGCGACCACTTGATGTCGGCGCGGATGTAGCGGATGTCCAGCAGGCCGTCGTCCAGCCGCGGTCTGCGGGTCGGCGCGAACCCGCGCGGCCGGTACGGGCCGTTGCCGACGAAGAGCAGCCACACGTGGTGCCGCTTGCCGTTGATCCGCACCTCCAGCGGCTGCGCCTGCCGCAGCACCCGGATCAACGCCACGGCCGCCGCCGGCCACTTGCCCCAGCGGCCCTGCCACTTCTCCCGCAGCCGCACCATGTCCGGGTAGCCACCGAGGCTGGCGGTGTTGATGAACCAGCGCTTGGGCTGGCCGTCCACCCGCACCGTCGCCAGGTCGACGCCCACCGCGTGGCCCTCGCGCACCGCGTCGTCGACGTCCAGGATGCCCTCGACGCCGATGTCGCGGGCGAAGTGGTTGAGCGTGCCCGCGGGGATGACCGCCAGCGGCAGCTTCTTGCGCGCGGCGACCGAGGCCATCGCGGCCACCGAGCCGTCGCCGCCCGCGACCCCCAGCGCCTTGATCTCGTAGGTCGAGTCGGAGATCTCCTTGTCGATCTGCTCGATCAGGTCGACGCCGTCCTTGGGGTTGACGACGCGGGCGTTCGGCCAGACGCTGCGGACCTGCTCGGAGGGGTCCTCGCCGTCGATGCCCGAGTGCGGGTTGACCAGGACCAGCAGGCCCTGGCCCTCGTCCAGCGCCGCGGCCTCCACGTCCGGGCGGACCTCGGCGGGCTCGTCCGGGTGCACCGGCCACCAGCGGCGGGTGGCCAGCGCGATGCCGGTGCCCACGGCCGCGCCCGCCACCACGTCGCTGCCCCAGTGCACGCCGGTGTGCACCCGCGAGTAGGCGACGGCGGCGGCCAGCGGCGCGATCGCCGCCCCGGCCAGCGGCGACTCCATGGCGACGGCTGTGGTGAACGCCGCGGCGGAGGCGGCGTGACCGGAGGGGAACGACGACGACGTCGGCGGGTTGGACAGCCGCCTGCGCGGCGGCATCAGCTCGGCGGCGGGGCGTCGGCGCGGCAGCAGCAGCTTCATCACCAGGTTGACCGTCGGGCTGGTGCCCGCGATGGCCGCGACCCCGCGCGCGGCGGCGCGGCGCGTCGGTCCCTTGCGCGCGGCCAGCAGGCCCGCCACGGCGAACCACAGCACTCCGTGGTTCGCGGCGCGCGAGAGGTTCTTCAGTGCCCGGTCGGCCCTGCTCCTCGGCAGCCCAGCGCTGCGCCGCACCAGCGCCTGGTCGAGTTCGATGACTGATTCCGTGGCGGCGTGCAGCTTCTCGATCACGGTACGACGCTATGCAATATCACGGCTGCGCGCATATGGGCCCCGGTTGTATGCCGTGGTGATGACGTTTGGGACACGCGGATCTTCTCTCCCCGATCGGCGCACAGGTGATCGCCCGAATACCCCCTAGTGTGGACATATGCAGCGGCGGATCTTCGGCATCGAGACTGAGTTCGGGGTGACCTGCACCTTTCACGGGCAGCGCAGGCTCTCGCCGGATGAGGTGGCGCGCTACCTCTTCCGTCGTGTGGTGTCCTGGGGCAGGTCGTCCAACGTGTTCCTGCGCAACGGCTCGCGGCTCTACCTGGATGTGGGCTCGCATCCGGAGTACGCCACGGCCGAGTGCGACGACCTTGCGCAGCTGGTCACCCACGACAAGGCGGGGGAGCGGATCCTGGAGGATCTGCTCATCGACGCCGAGCGGCGACTGGCCGACGAGGGCATCGGCGGGGACATCTTCCTTTTCAAGAACAACACCGACTCCGCGGGCAACTCCTACGGCTGCCACGAGAACTACCTCGTGGCCCGCGCGGGGGAGTTCTCCCGCATCGCGGACGTGTTGCTGCCGTTCCTGGTGACACGCCAGCTGATCTGTGGCGCGGGCAAGGTGCTGCAGACCCCGCGCGGCGCGGTGTACTGCCTGTCGCAGCGCGCCGAGCACATCTGGGAGGGCGTCTCCAGCGCCACCACCCGGTCGCGCCCGATCATCAACACCCGCGACGAGCCGCACGCCGACGCCGAGCGCTACCGGCGGCTGCACGTGATCGTCGGCGACTCGAACATGTCCGAGGTGACCACGCTGCTGAAGGTCGGCAGCGCCAACCTCGTGCTGGAGATGATCGAGGCCGGGGTGCAGTTCAAGGACTTCACGCTGGACAACCCGATACGGGCCATCCGCGAGATCAGCCACGACCTCACCGGCACCAGACTCGTGCGCCTCGCGGGCGGGCGCGAGGCGTCCGCGCTGGACATCCAGCGGGAGTACTACAGCAAGGCCGTCGAGCACGTGGCGCAGCGGCAGCCCGACCCGGTCGCCGACCGCGTCATCGAGCTGTGGGGCCGCACGCTGGACGCCGTGGAGCGCCAGGACCTGACGCTGATCGACCGCGAGATCGACTGGGCGATCAAGCACCGGCTGATCGAGCGCTACCGGACCAAGCACGACATGGAGCTGTCCAGCCCCCGTGTCGCGCAGCTGGACCTCGCCTACCACGACATCCGTCGGGGGCGCGGCATCTTCGACCTGCTGCAGCGCAAGGACCAGGTGCTGCGGGTGACCGACGACAGCGAGATCGAGGCGGCCAAGGACACCCCGCCGCAGACCACGCGGGCCAAGCTGCGCGGTGACTTCATCGCCGCCGCGCAGGAGGCGGGCCGCGACTTCACCGTCGACTGGGTCCACCTCAAGCTCAACGACCAGGCCCAGCGCACGGTCCTGTGCAAGGACCCGTTCCGCGCGGTGGACGAGCGCGTGGAACGCCTCATCGCCTCCCTCTAACCGGCGGCCTTCCGGCCATTCGCGGGCTTATGGACGTGTTCGGGACTCCCGAGAGGTCCATAAGCCCGCGAATGGCGGGTATTGGGCTCGGGGGAGGGGTCACCTGGTCGGGGGGTGGGGCGTTTGGGGGTGGCAGGATCACCTGGGTGGGGAGTGGTGCGGCCGCGAGTAGGGGTACTGCGCGTGGGCGGCGGGGTGGACGCGGACGCGCTCGTCCGGGGGATCGGGCCGAATGAGGGGCCGTGGGGCTCGCTAGGCGCCGAGATGGCCACCCTGCGCGACCTCGGCCGCGTCGGTGACGGCGGGCGGACCTGGACCGGAACTCGTTAGCACAGGTGTTCGACACACGCACTGTGATGAGGGACTAAGGTTCGCGGGGTGCCGACCGTACGTGCCGAACGTCTGGTGAACCTGGTGCTGTGCCTGCTGGCCACCCGCCAGTACCTCACCGCAGAACGAATCAGGGGGATCGTCCCCGGCTACACCGACGCGCCGAGCGACGACGCGTTCTTCCGCATGTTCGAGCGGGACAAGGCGGAGCTGCGCGATCTGGGCATCCCGCTGGAGACCGGCCGCAACTCGGTCTTCGACTCCGTGGACGGATACCGGATCGCCCGCCGCGACTACGAGCTCGGGGAGATCGACCTGGAGCCGGACGAGGCCGCCGCCGTGGCGCTCGCGGTCCGGTTGTGGGACTCCCCGCACCTCACCGGCGCCGCGCACGGTGCGCTGCTGAAGCTGCGCGCGGCCGGGGTCGACGTCGACCCGGACGCACCGGCGGTGGTCGAGCCCAGGGTCCGCACGTCCGAGCCCGCGTTCGCGCCGCTGCTCGCCGCGGTCAACCGGGGCCGGGTGGTGGAGTTCGACTACCGCAAGCAGTCCTCGCCGCGGCCGGCGCGCCGCACGGTGGAGCCCTGGGGCGTGGTCTCCTGGCGCGGCCGGTGGTACCTGGTCGGCCATGACCGCGTGCGGGACGCGCCGCGGTGTTTCCGGCTCTCGCGGATCGTCGGCACGGTGCGCGCGTCGGGCAAGGACGGTGTGGTGCGCAGACCCGCCGACGTGGACCTGCTGGGCATGGTGGCCGGGCAGAACGACCAGCCGCCCGCCTCGGCGACGGCGCGGCTGTGGGTGGCGGCGGGGCGCGCGCAGGGGCTGCGCAGGCGGGCCAAGCCGATCGAGACGCTGGAGCTGGACGGCGAGCCGGGCGAGGTCGTGGAGATCGACCTGATCTACCCGGACTCGGCGGCCAGCTGGATCGCCGGGTACGGGCCGGACGTGGTGGTGCTGGAGCCGGACTCGCTGCGCGCGCACGTCAGGATGCTGATGTCGGGCTTCGCTGAGGGGGCGAGATGACTACCGCCGACGTGCTTTTCTCCATGGAGGCGAGATGACTATCGCCGACATGCTTCTCTCCGTGGAGGCGAGATGACCGTGGACTCCGCGCAGAACCGGCTGCCGAGGCTGTTGGCCCTGGTGCCCTACCTGCTGGCCCGGCCGGGCATCCCGGTCGCCGACGCGGCCGAGGACTTCGGCATCACGGAGAAGCAGCTGCGGCGCGACCTGGAGCTGCTGTGGATGTGCGGGCTGCCGGGGTACGGGCCGGGCGACCTGATCGACATCTCCTTCGAGGGCGAGACCATCACCGTCGCCTTCGACGCGGGCATGCGGCGCCCGTTGCGGCTGACCGCGGAGGAGGCCACCGCGCTGCTGGTGGCGCTGCGCGCGGTCGGGGAGACGCCCGGCGTCGCGGACACCGACGCGGTGCAGCGCGCGCTGGCCAAGGTGGAGGCGGCGGTCGGCAACGCCAAGCCCGCCGGGGTCGCTGTCGGCCTCGCCGGGCGGGAGAACCAGACGACGGCCGAGGTGCGCGAGCCGATCCAGGCCGCGTTGCACCGCGGGGTCGCCGTGCGCATCCGGTACTACACCGTCTCGCGCGACGAGATCAGCGAGCGCGTGGTCGACCCGATGCGGCTGGTGCTTGTGGACGGCCGCAGCTACCTGGAGGCGTGGTGCCGGCGGGCCGAGGGGGTCCGGCTGTTCCGGCTGGACCGCATCGACGAGGTGACCGTGCTCGACGAGCGCGCGGCGCCACCGCCGCACGCCGAGCCGACCGACCTGTCCGACGGGGTGTTCCGGGCCAGGGAGGACCAGGGCGCTGCCGTGCTGCTGCTCGACGCGGACGCGCGCTGGATCGCCGAGTACTACCCCGTTGAGGAGGCCGCGGATCTGCCGGACGGGCGAATGCGGATCGTCATGCGCTACGGCGACGAGTCGTGGATGGTGCGGCTGCTGCTCGGTCAGGGCGGCCGGGTGCGGGTGGAGGAGCCCGCGTCGCTGGCCGGTCTGGTCGCCGAGCGGGCCGCCCTCGCGCTGCGCAGGGCGAAGGCGGCCGAGGCCCGCGTGTGAGCCGGGTGTGAAGCCGTCGGGTGACGATCACGGCAAGATCGCGGAAAAGATTCCGGTAGTCCGGACAACCTGGGACGAACGTTGGGCCAACCGGGTAGGTCCGGTGTACCGGAGGGTCGTCCCGGCGGTTACGGTGTGCCGGTGCCGTACCTGCTGAGCCTGCTGCTGGTCGTTGCCGGACTGGCGGTGCTGCTGTTCGTCGTGGTGAAGGTCCTGCGTTCGCTGAGCCGCTTCGGCGCGGCCCAGGCGGCGGTCAACCGTCACTTCGACGACCGTGCCGGTCTGCTCCGCGCCCGGTCCGCCGCGCTGCGGGTGGCCATCGCTGAGCGCAAGACGAACAACATCGACGACTCACCCGCTCCGCGTACCATCTGAGCCGGGGAGACGAGGAGGACACCGTGCCCAATCTCGGAGGCTTCGAGATCATCATCATCGCGCTCGTGGTGGTGCTGCTCTTCGGTGCTGCCAAGCTGCCGACGATGGCGCGTTCCATCGGGCAGTCGATGCGCATCTTCAAGGCCGAGACCAAGGCCATGAACAAGGACGGCCAGGCCGAGGAGGCCCAGCCGCAGCAGGCGCCCCAGCAGCAGTACCAGCAGCCGCAGCAGTACCAGCAGCAGGCCTACCAGCAGCAGCCCGCTCCGCTGCCGCCCGCCCAGCCGCAGGTCGCCCCGCAGGTGGCCCCGCCGCAGGTCGCGCCGCCGCTGGAGCAGCAGCAGCCGCGCACCGACAACCGCTGAGAAGGGTCGGCAGCACGGTGGCGAGCAACCCGCTCCGCCGCCTGATCCCGAGCGGCCGCAAGCGCAAGCCATGGAGCCGGAAGCACAACCCGGACGGCACCATGACGCTCCTAGAGCACCTCTACGAGCTGCGGCACCGGGTGGCGGTCATCTCCCTGGCACTGACCGTCGGCGGCATCATCGGCTGGATCTGGTTCACCACCAGGATCGCCGGCCTGCCGACGCTGGAGTCGCTGCTGCGGGATCCGTACTGCTCGATCCCCGCGGAGCAGCGGTTCCCCAGCACCCCCTGCGTGCTGATCCAGCAGCAGCCGTTCGAGGCGTTCATGATCCAGCTCAAGGTCGGCCTCGGCGCGGGCGCCGCCCTGGTCAGCCCGGTGTGGCTGTACCAGATCTGGGCGTTCATCACGCCGGGCCTCTACGCCAAGGAACGCAAGTTCGCGCGGATCTTCGTCTTCTCCGCGAGCTTCCTGTTCATCGTCGGCACCGCCCTCGCCTACCTGGTCATCCCGGCAGGCCTGTCCGTCCTGGTCAGCTTCGCGGGCAGCTTCTACCTCACGGCGCTCACCGGCGCGTCCTACGTCAGCTTCGTGCTGACCATGCTGATCGTGTTCGGCGTGAGCTTCGAGATGCCGCTGGTCGTGGTGATGCTCAACCGGATCGGCGTGCTCACCTACGCCAAGCTCAGCAAGTGGCGGCGCGGCATCATCTTCGCGCTGTTCGTCTTCGCCGCCGTCGCCACACCGGGCACCGACCCGGTCGGCATGGTGGTGCTCGCGCTCGCGCTGACCGTGCTCTTCGAGTTCGCGTTGCAGATCTGCCGGGTCCACGACAAGCGCAAGGCGAAGCGGGACGAGTCCTCGCAGTGGGCCCACCTGTCCCCGGACGAGGCCGCGCCGCTGGACCTCGGCCCGGCCGCGGTCGAGACGCCCGCCCCGGCGCCGGTCGCCTCCGTCGAGCCGCGGCGGACCGAACCCCCGGAGCCGCCACGTAACCGCTACGACGACGCGACGTGAGCGGTCCGAAGGTCGCGTTAGTCGTCAGTCCCGCCTCCGGAGCGGGTGCCGCGGCCCGGGTGGCTGGCAGCGTCGCCGCCCGGATCCGTCCCGCGGCGGGGCGGCTCGTGCAGTCCGTGGCGCGCAGCGGTGAGCACGCCGTCGAGCTGGCCCACCGCGCCGTGGAGTCCGGTGTGGACGTTCTGGCGATGCTCGGCGGCGACGGGGCCGCGCACGCGGGGTTGCAGGCGTGCGCGGAGTCCGCGACCGCGTTCGCGGTGATCCCGGCAGGCACCGGTAACGACCTGGCTTCCGCGCTTGGCTGGCCGAAGGACTCCCTCGCCGCGGCCGACGCGGTCGCCGCCGCGTTGGCCAAGGGCTCCTTCGGCCGCATCGACCTGGGCCGGGTCGAGGGCGGCGCGTGGTTCGCCACCGTGCTCTGCGCCGGGTTCGACTCCGCGGTCAACGAACGCGCCAACCGGATGCGCTGGCCGCGCGGTCCCAGGCGCTACGACCTGGCGATCCTGGCCGAGCTGGTCCACCTGAGGGCGCGTCCGCTCGTCGTGGAGACCGACCGGGAGCGGCTGGAGCTGGACGCCGCGCTGGTCGCGGTCGGCAACACCCGCTGCTACGGCGGCGGCATCCCGGTGTGTCCCGGCGCCGACGCGGGTGACGGGCTGTTCGACCTGACGGTGGTCACGGCCGCGTCCAGGGCGTTGCTGCTGAGGATGCTGCCGAGGCTGCGGTCCGGCGCGCACGTGGAGCTGCCCGAGGTGCGGACGTTGCGGGCCCGGTGGGTGCGGCTGGGCGGCGGCACCGGCTGGGTTGCCTACGCCGACGGCGAACTCCAGGCGGAGCTGCCGTTGACGGTGACCTCGGTGCCGGGCGCGCTGCGGGTCCTCACGCCCTGAGCCGGTGCCGAAATGATCAAAAATGCGGCGCGGCGCGACTATCCACTCGGTCCTGTCAGGGGCGTGTGACAACCTGGACGGGTGGTAGCAAGCAGCTCCTCCAGCACCGGTTCGTCCCCGTCCGAGGCGTACGCCGCGGCCAGGAAACGCGCCAGGTACCCGCGGCTCGCCGACTTCGCGCCGCTGTTGTCCTTCGAGCTCGACGACTTCCAGCGCTCCTCCTGCGAGGCGCTGGAGGACGGGCACGGCGTGCTCGTCTGCGCGCCGACCGGAGCGGGCAAGACCGTCGTCGGCGAGTTCGCCGTCCACATGGCACTCGGCGAGGGCCGCAAGTGCTTCTACACCACGCCGATCAAGGCGCTGTCCAACCAGAAGCACGCCGACCTCGTCGCCCGCTACGGGCCGGAGAACGTCGGACTGCTCACCGGGGACACCTCTGTCAACGGCAACGCGCCGGTGGTGGTGATGACCACCGAGGTGCTGCGCAACATGATCTACGCCGGTTCGTCCACTGTGGACAACCTGGGCTACGTGGTGATGGACGAGGTGCACTACCTCGCCGACCGCTTCCGCGGCGCGGTGTGGGAGGAGGTCATCCTCAGCCTGCCCGAGCACGTGCGGCTGGTCAGCCTGTCGGCCACGGTCAGCAACGCCGAGGAGTTCGGCGAGTGGCTCAAGACGGTGCGGGGTGACACCACGATCGTCGTGGACGAGGTCCGCCCGGTCCCGTTGTGGCAGCACATGCTCGTCGGCAACCGGATGCTGGACCTGTTCGCCGCGGAGAGCTCCGGCGAGACCCGGATCAACCCGGAGCTGGCCAGGCACGTCGGGGAGCTGGACCGGCACTTCGTGCCGTTCTCCCGGGCGCGCGGCCCGCGGGGCGGGGGCCGGGGCCAGCGGTACCGCCCGCCAGGGCGGCCGGACGTGGTGGAGCGGCTGGACGGAGCCGGGCTGCTGCCCGCGATCCTGTTCATCTTCAGCCGCAACGGCTGCGACGACTCGGTGCGCCAGTGCCTGCGCGCCGGGGTGCGGCTGACCACCGAGTCCGAGGTGGCGCGGATCCGCGAGATCGTCCGGGAGAAGACCTCGGAGCTGCCGGAGGGTGACCTGACGGTGCTCGGCTTCTGGGAGTGGAAGGAGGCGCTGGAGCGGGGGATCGCCGCGCACCACGCCGGCCTGCTGCCCGCGTTCAAGGAGACCGTCGAGGAGCTGTTCGTCCAAGGCCTGGTCAAGGCGGTCTTCGCCACCGAGACGCTGGCGCTGGGCATCAACATGCCCGCCCGCACCGTGGTGCTGGAGAAACTGGTCAAGTACAACGGCGAGGCGCACGTCGATCTGACGCCGGGGGAGTACACCCAGCTCACCGGGCGCGCGGGGCGGCGTGGCATCGACGTCGAGGGCCACGCGGTCGTGGTGTGGCAGCCGGGCATCGACCCCAAGCAGGTCGGCGGCCTCGCCTCCACCCGCACCTACCCGCTGCGCTCCTCGTTCCGGCCCGCGTACAACATGGCCGTGAACCTGGTGCAACGCCTGGGCGCCAGCGCCTCGCGCGAGATGCTGGAGCAGTCCTTCGCCCAGTTCCAGGCCGACCGCTCGGTGGTGGGCGTCTCCCGCAAGATCGAGCGCAACCGCGAGGCACTGGCCGGCTACACCGAGGCGATGGAGTGCCACCTCGGTGACTTCTCCGAGTACGCCGGGCTGCGCAAGCAGATCTCGGCGCGGGAGAAGGCGCTCGCCAAGCAGAACAGCTCCGCCCGCCGCACCGAGGTGGAGTCCTCCTTGGAGCGGCTGCGCAAGGGCGACGTGATCGCCGTGCCGACCGGGCGGCGCAGCGGGTTGGCGATCGTCATCGATCCCGGTCTGGACCAACGCGGCGAGACGCGGCCGCTGGTGGTCAACGAGGACCGGTGGGCGGGAAGGCTTTCCGCCGCGGACTTCCCCGCGCCGGTGGAGGCCCTCGGCCAGGTCCGGCTGCCCAAGCAGGTCGACGTCCGGTCGCCGCGGTCGCGCCGCGACCTCGCGTCCACCTTGCGCAACACCGGCATCAGCGTGCCCGCGCGGACCGGGCGCAGACGCGGCGGCCCCGACGAGGACGGGGAGCTCGCCGCGCTGCGCAGGGCCCTGCGCGCGCACCCGTGCCACGGCTGCGACAAGCGCGAGGACCACGCCCGCTGGGGCGAGCGGTACCAGCGGCTGGAGGCCGAGACCGAGCAGCTGGAGCGCAAGGTCGCCGGGACGACCCACTCGCTCGCCAGGGCTTTCGACCGGATCCGGGCGTTGCTGCGGGAGCGCGGCTACCTCGACGGCGAGGGCGCGGACGAGCAGGTCACCGAGCACGGCCGCAGGCTGACCCGGCTCTACAGCGAGTCGGACCTGCTGGCAGCGGAGTGCCTGCGGCACGGGGTGTGGCGCGGTCTGGGCGCCCCGGAGCTGGCCGCGGTGATCTCGGCGCTGGTGTTCGAGGCGCGGCGGGATCCGCTCGGCGCGCCGAGGGTGCCCGCGGGCGCGGTCACCGACGCGCTCGCCGCGACCGTGCGGCTGTGGGCCGACCTGGAGGACGACGAGCGGCGCTTCCGGCTGCACAACCGCACCAGGGAACCCGACGTCGGCTTCGCCTGGCCGATCTTCCGGTGGGCCCGGGGCGAGTCTCTGGAGAAGGTGCTCACCGCGGCGGAGGCAGGAGGCCAGGAGCTCTCCGCTGGCGACTTCGTCCGCTGGTGCCGTCAGGTCATCGACCTGCTGGAACAGGTGCGCGACGTGGTCGGCAGGGCCGACCCGGTCGGGGCGACGGCGGCCAAGGCGGCGACCTCGCTGCGACGCGGTGTGGTGGCGATGGGCACACTGTGAGCCTGCCGGAGAAAACAATGCGACCCAATTGGTCGGTCTGGTGCGATTTGCCAGCAAAGCTGTGGTTGGATCGCGCGCAGCGACGCTCAGCGCGCGAAGTCGTCCATGGCGCGACCTCGATCCCGGAGGCGAAAAGAGAATGACCAGCCCCTACGGCCCGCCCGGAGGGAACGACCCCAACCAGCAGCAGTGGGGTCAGCAGCCCTACGGCGGGGGGTACGGCCAGCAGGGCACCCCGTCCGGCGGCTTCCCGCAGCAGCCCGGCGGCCCCCAGCAGGGCCAGCCCGTGCCCGGCCAGCAGCAGCCCGGCGGCTACGACCCGAACCAGGGCCAGTTCGGTCAGCAGCCCGGCTACGGCCAGCAGCCGCAGCAGCCCGGCGGTTTCCCGCCGCCCGGCTACCCGCAACAGGGCCAGCCCGGGCAGTTCGGCCAGCCCGGTCAGCAGCAGGGCGGCTACCCCCAGCAGCCCGGCGGCCCCCAGCAGGGCTACCCCGGTCAGCAGCAGGGCCAGCCGGGGCAGTTCGGGCAGAACCCGTACGGCGCCCCGCAGCAGCAGGGTGGTCAGAAGAAGTCCAAGCTGCCGATCATCATCGGCGCGGTGGCCGTGGTCCTGGTCGCCGCGGTCGGCGTCACCGGCTTCGTCTACCCGGGCTTCCTGAACACCAAGGTCTTCGACTCGTCGGCGATGCAGAACGACGTCAAGAAGATGGTCACCGAGCGGTACGGCCAGAAGGTCGAGTCGGTCACCTGCCCCTCCGACAAGGAGGTCAAGGTGGACGCGACGTTCGAGTGCAAGGCCAAGATCGACGGCAAGGAGAAGACCGTGCCCATCACGGTCAAGACCGCCGAGGGCAAGTACGAGGTCGGCTACCCGAAGTAGGGCGCGCCGGCTCACGCGGGGCGATCGGATATCCGGTCGCCCCGTTCGGCTTTTCCGGAGAGGATCAGCGCGTGAGCGACTACGTGGTCCGGGTGCTGGAAGAGGACGAGAAGCACGCGGCGCAGACCGTGTTCCGCGGGAGCCTGCACCATCCGCCCTCCACCGACGAGGAATGGGAGCACGCCGCCGACGGCTATCCGGCGCGGCGGTCCTTCGGCGCGTTCCGCTCCGGCCGGATCGTCGGCAGCGCGCAGTCCTTCGGGTCCGCCATGGTGGTTCCCGGCGGGAAGGTCCTGCCGCTCGCCGCGGTCAGCCGGGTCGGCGTGCGCGCCGACCACACGCGCCGAGGGGTGCTGACCGAGCTGATGAGCGCGCAGCTGCGCCAGCTCCGCGAGCTCGACGAGCCCCTTGCCGCGTTGCACGCCACGGAGTCGGTGATCTACGGCCGGTTCGGCTACGGCGTCGCGACCAGGGGGCGCACGGTCGAGGCCGAGTCCACCAGGGGCCGCACGCTGCCGCCCATGCCCAGTAGCGGGGAGATCCGGCTGCTGGAGCCCGACGAGATGATGACCGTGCTGCCCGGGCTGTACGAGCGGATCGGCCTGCGCCGTCCCGGCATGATGGCCCGCCCCGAGAGCTGGTGGCGGATGGTCGTGCAGCGGCGGCTCAGCTTGAAGGAGCACCTGACCGTGGCCGTCCACAGTGGACCCGACGGCGACGACGGCTTCGTGGCCTACCAGACCTCCGTCACCCCGCCCAGCGAGGACCGCACGCTCACCGTGCAGGACCTGCACGGCACGTCCCTCGGCGTGGTGCTCGACCTGTGGCGCTTCCTGCTCGGCGTTGACCTGGTCCGCTCGGTGAGCGCGTGGCTGCGCCCGCTGGACGAGCCGGTGGAGCTGATCGTGCCCAACCGCGGCGAGTGCCGGACCACCGCGCTGGGCGAGGAGACCTGGCTGCGCCTGGTGGACGTGCCCGCCGCGTTGGCCGCGCGCTCCTACGGCGACGCCGACCCGGTCGTGGTCGAGGTGCACGACCGGTTCCTGCCGGAGAACGCGGGCAGCTACCGCGTCGGCCCCGAGGGCGTCGAGCGCACGGACGCGCGCGCCGACCTGGAGCTGCCGGTGGACGCGCTGGCCATGCTCTACCTGGGCGACGTCTCCGCCTCGGTGCTCGCGACCACCGGCCGCCTCACCGCGCACGACCCGGACGCGCTCCTGCGCGCCGACCGGCTCTTCACCACCGGCGCGCCCCCGTGGTCGGGCACCTTCTTCTGACCGGCCCCGAGTCTCTGACCGGTCCCGAGCGGAGTCAGCCCAGTGCGGCGAGGAGCCGGTCCACCGAGCGGCTCAGGCCCCACGTCTCCTGGAGTGCCCGGACGCGGTCGAGGTCGGCAGGGGCCGTGGGCAGGACGTCGTCGCGGTCCAGGGCGACCGGCGCGTCGACCGCGACGCGCACCACCGTGGGGGCGACCGCCAGGTAGTCACGGGCGGCGTCGAGCTTGCCCCTGGAACGGGCCGGGATCCTGGTGTCGGCCGGATCGTCGAGCGCGGCGAGGATCTCCTCCACCGAGCCGAGCGCGGTGATCAGGTTCGCCGCCGTCTTCTCGCCGATCCCCGCGACGCCGGGCAAGCCGTCGGAGGGGTCGCCGCGCAACGCCGCCATGTCCGCGTAGGCCGGACCCGCGTTGCCCACCGGCAGGCCGTAGCGCTCGGCCAGCTCCGCCGGGCCGTAGGTCTCGGCCTTGGCCAGGCCCTTGCCGGTGTAGACCACCCGCACCGGGGTCGGCTCGTCGCGCACGAGCTGGAACAGGTCGCGGTCGCCGGTGATCACCTCGACCGGGTCGCGGTCCTCCGAGGTGGCCAGCGCGCCGATCACGTCGTCGGCCTCGTAGCCCGCGGCCTCGGCGGTGGCGATGCCCATCGCGTCCAGCAGCTCCAGGATCACCGGGACCTGCGGGGTGAGCGTGTCCGGCACCTCCTCGGCGTTGACCTCGGGTTCGGCCACCCGGTGCGCCTTGTACGAGGGCAGCGCCGCCACCCGGAACGCGGGCCGCCAGTCGGCGTCCATGCAGGCCACCAGCCGGGACGGCCGTCGCTCCGTGATGATCTTGGCGACCATGTCGGCGAAGCCGCGCACCGCGTTGACCGGCGTGCCGTCCGGGGCGGTCATCGACTCGGGCAGCGCGTAGAAGGCACGGAACCACAGGCTCGCGGAGTCGAGCAGCACCAGGGGAGTCCTCACCCGGCCAAGCCTGCCATCCGGCACCGACATCCGCGGGGAGGCCGACCTTGCACCTTTTCCAATATGGTCATATTGTAAAAATGTGCCCAAGGTGATCGACCACGAACTGCGCCGCAGGCAGGTGGTGGAGGCGCTGCTGCGGCTCACCGCCGAGCGCGGGCTGGACGAGGTGAGCGTCGCCAAGGTGGCCGCCGCCGCCGGGGTGTCGGTCGGCCTGGTGCAGCACTACTTCTCGAACAAGGACGAGATGCTGCTGCTGGCCTTCCACACCATCGACGAGCGCTTCGACGAGCGCCTGCGGGTGCTGCTGGAGTCCAGCGGCGACCGGGAGGTCCCCGCGCGGTCCCTGGTCCGCGAGGCGCTGTTGCAGCTCATGCCGCTCGATGACGTGCGGGCCGACGAGGCCCGGGTCTGGCTGGCCTTCTGCGCGCGCAGCGTGGGTGCGCCACAGCTGGCCAAGGTCTACGAGGCGGCCACGCTGCGGCGCCTGGAGCAGCTGGCCGACGCCGTGGTGCGGGGGCAGCTGGCGGGGGAGGCCGCCGAGGACCTGGACCCGCGGGTCGAGGGGCTGCAGCTGCTGGCCTTCGCCGAGGGGCTGGCGCAGCAGGCGTTGCTGGCCGCCGGGCAGATCAGCGCCGAGATGGTCGTCGAGGCGGTCGACGCGCGGCTCGACCGCGTGTTCCAGTTCAGAGCAGTCACAGGGGAGAACGCATGATCTACTGGGCCATCATCGGAGCCGAGGTCGGCTTCTGGTTATTCATCGGGCTGGGCCTGTTCGCCCGCTACGTGCTGAAGATGCCGAAGCTGGGCGTGGCGTTCCTGATCTGCACGCCGCTGACCGACGTGTTCCTGCTGATCGTCGCGGGCTACGACCTCACCGTCGGTGGCAAGGCCGCGTTCCACCACGCCATCGCCGCGCTCTACCTCGGCATCTCCGTGGTGTGGGGGCACCGGATGATCCGCTGGGCCGACCAGCGGGTCAACCACCGCTTCGCCGGTGGCCCGCCGCCGCCCGCCAAGCCGAAGCACGGCCGCGCGCACGCGAGGTTCGTGCGCGCCAACTGGTACCAGCACGTGGCGTCCTGGGCGCTGGGCTGCAGCCTGCTGGCCGGTGGCCTGTGGCTGGCCGACTGGGACCTCGGTCGCGCGGAGGTGCTGCTGACCGTCGCCAAGGTCTGGACGATCGCGATGCTCGTCGACGGGGTGTACTCGCTGTCCTTCACCGTCAAGCCGCGTCCTGAGCCGAAGCGTCCCGAGCTGGCGTACAGCGGTCACTAGGCCACTCGTTGGTGTTTTCTCGCCCGCTCCGTGTAATCACGGGGCGGGCGAGAGTCGTATGGGGGGTTGGCAACTACCCCAAAAGGATTACTACGGTTACATCTCCTGATCGCTTTCAGTAACTGATTTGCCAAGAACCCATTGCAAAGGCTCCTTGGCGAACTAGCTTCCGCTCCGTGCCGACAACGACCGATCCGCAGCGGTGGGGGCAGCCACTCGACGCCCGCAGCCTCCGGGGACTGGCGCATCCGCTGCGGATGCGCATCCTCGCGTTGCTCCGCCAGGACGGCCCGGCAACCGCGTCCGGGCTCGCCGCCCGTCTCGGCGAGAGCTCCGGCAGCACCAGCTGGCACCTGCGCCAGCTCGCCGAGTACGGGTTCATCGAGGAGGACCCGGACCGCGGCAACCGGCGCGACCGCTGGTGGCGCGCCCTCCACGAGGTGATCACCTTCGACAAGGCGCAGTTCCTCGACGACCCCGACTCCTGGGGCGCGGTGCAGGTGCTGCTGCACGAGGTGGTCAACCGCGACTTCGGCCAGGCCGCCGCCTTCGTCGCAGCCGTGGAGTCCTGGCACCGCCAGTGGGTCTGCGCCGCGACACTGTCCGACTGGGACCTGTGGCTCACCGCACCGGAACTGGCCGAGCTCGTCGAGGAGCTCGGCGCCGTCATCGCGCGCTACCGCAGGCCACGGGCCGACGGGGACGAGGCGGTCCGGGTGCAGCTGCAGGCGTTTCCCCACCGCCGCAACGAGGAGCAGCAGCCTTGACCCTTGCCGAACCCGCCCCGCCGCCACGCGCCACGGTCGGGGCACTTCCGGCGCCGACGCCCAGCAGGACGCGCGGGCCGCTCGCGGCGGTGCTCGTCGCGAACGCGGTGTCCGGCTGCGGCACGACCATGACCCTGATGGCGATCCCGTGGTTCGTGCTGCAGACCACCGGGAGCGCGACCCAGACCGGCCTCGTCGGAGCGATCGAGGCGGTCGGCCTCGTGCTGTCCTCGGTGCTGGGCGGCCCGCTGGTCGGCCGGTTCGGGGCGAAGGCGGTGAGCGTGCTCTCCGACCTGGTCGCGGTCGTCGCGGTCGGGCTGATCCCGTTGCTGCACGCCACGAACGGCCTGCCGTTCTGGCAGCTGGTCGTCCTGGCCATGGTGATCGGGATGAGCCGCGCGCCGGGGGACACCGCGCGCTACAGCATGCTGCCGAGGCTGACCGAGCTCGCCGGCACCACGGTGGAGCGCGCGGCCAGTGGCTACGACGGCGCGGGCCGGGCCACCAGGATGCTGGGCGGCCCGCTGGCCGGGTCGTTGATCGCGCTCACCGGGCCGCCGCAGGTGCTGGTGATCGACGCGGCGACGTTCCTGTTCTCCGCGCTGGTGGTCGCGGTCTGGGTGCGGCACCTCGACGGTGCGCCCGCCGAGCGCAGGAACTACCTCGCCGAACTGCGCGAGGGCATCTCCTACCTGCGGTCGGACCGGCTGATCGCGGCCATCGCCGGGATGATCGCGGTGACCAACGCGCTGGACAGCGCCACGATCACCGTGCTGATGCCCTCCTACGCGCGCGACGTGCTGCACAGCAGCGTGGCGCTCGGCATGATCATCGGCGTGTTCGGCGCCTGCGCGTTGACCGGGACGTTGATCTACGGCTGGATCGGCCACCGCATCCACCACAGAAGACTGCTGTTCACCACGGCGTTCATCCTGGTCGGCCCGGTGCGGTTGCTGATTTACACGGTCGATCCGGGGCTGCCGGCGATCCTGCTGGTGGTGGCCGTCGCCGGGTTCGCGGCCGGGTCGATCAACCCGCTGCTGGCGGTCGTGGAGTACGGGCGCATCCCGGTGCGCATCCGCAGCACGGTGATCGGCGCGATCGGCGCCTGCGCCCTGGTGGGCATGCCGCTGGGCTCGCTGCTCGGCGGGCTGGCCGTTGAGACCTGGGACGTGCACCTGACCTTCGCGGTCGGCGGGTTGATCTACCTGGGCGCGACGCTGTGCCCGTTGGTGTTCCCGGTCTGGCGGGAGATGGACTCCCGCTGAGCTGTCTACTGTGGACGTACGGCGGTCAGCCGCGCTTCGACCAGGGATGGCCGCCGTACTTCTTGTGCACCGCCTGCTTCGAGACGCCGAGCGCCTCGGCGATCAGCGCCCAGGGCACGCCCCTGCCGCGCGCCCGCCGCACCTGCACCGCCTCGATGCGCTCCGCCTCGTGGCGGATCTCCGCGGCGGCGTAGAGGGCCTTCAGCGGGTCGTCGTCGCCCGCCTGCCCGACCAGAGTCGCCAACTTGTCGACCTCCATCCGGTAAAGCTACGTCCTCCCCGCTCGTCAATCTAGGTTGACTTCTCCGCTGCGTCAACCTGGGTTGACTTCTTCCTCGGTGAACGAACTGGTTTGCCGGGGAGCACTAGTGTGGTGACCATGTCCACGATCACTGGGGCGCTTGACGTCGAGGCCGTCCGGGCACGTCTGCGCAGAGCCGGGGAGGCCGCCGGGAGAGCCGGGGTGGACGCCCTGGTGATCTCGCCGGGTTCGGACCTGCGGTACCTGCTCGGAGTCGGCGGCGGCTCGCACGAGCGGCTGAGCTGCCTGCTGCTCGGAGCGGACGCGCCGGTGCTGCTGCTGCCCGCCCTGGAGGCGCCGGGCTACGCGCACCTGCCCTTCGACGCGCTCGGGGTGCGGCTGCGCACCTGGGTCGACGGCGAGGACCCGTTCCGGATGGTCGCCGACGAGGTCGCGGGCGCGACGGCGTTCGCGGTGTCGGACATGATGCCCGCGCTGCACGCCCTGCAGCTGCGCGACGCACTCGGCTCGGCGCGGCAGAGCCTGGCCGGGCCGATCGTGCGCGAGCTGCGCATGCGCAAGGACGCGGCCGAGATCGACGCGCTGGCCGAGGCGGGCGCGGCGATCGACCGGGTGCACGCGCGGATGGGCGAGTGGCTGCGCGCCGGGCGCACCGAGGCGGAGGTCCGCGCGGACATCGCCGCCGCGATCGTCGCCGAGGGCCACACCGAGGCCGAGTTCGTGATCGTCGGCTCCGGCCCCAACGGCGCGAGCCCGCACCACGAGGTCTCCGAGCGGGTGATCGAGCGCGGCGACGTCGTGGTGATCGACATCGGTGGGCCGATGGCCAGCGGCTACAACTCCGACTGCACCAGGACCTACTCGATCGGCGAGCCCCGGCAGGACGACGTGGCGGCGACCTACGCGGTGCTCCAGCGGGCCCAGGCCGCGGCCGTCGAGGCGGTCCGCCCCGGCGTCACCGCCGAGTCGGTTGACGAGGCCGCGCGCTCGGTGATCGCCGCCGCGGGCTTCGGCGAGTACTTCGTGCACCGCACCGGGCACGGCATCGGCCTGGACGTGCACGAGGAGCCGTACGTGGTGTCGGGCAACGCGATCGCCCTGGAGCCGGGCATGGCCTTCAGCGTCGAACCGGGCATCTACCTGCCAGGCCGGTGGGGCGCGCGCATCGAGGACATCGTGGTTGTCACTGAGGATGGGGTCCGGTCGTTGAACAACCAGCCGCACGAATTGGTGGTGCTGTAGATGAGTTCGGCGTTGGAGCCCATTGACCGCGCGATCCTGCGCGAGCTCTCCGAGGACGGCCGGTGCAGCTTCACCGACCTCGCCGAGCGGGTCGGTCTGAGCGTTTCCGCTGTGCACCAACGAGTTCGCCGCCTCGAACAGCGCGGAGTGCTGCGCGGCTACCAGGGCAAGCTGGACTACGAGCAGGTCGGCCTGCCCCTGACGGCCTTCATCTCGGTCACGCCGATCGACCCGTCGGCTCCGGATGACTACCCGCAGCGGCTGGAGCACCTGCGCGAGATCGAGGCGTGCTACTCGGTCGCGGGCGACTACTCCTACATCCTGCTGGTGCGCGTCGCGCGGGCGACCGCCCTGGAGGACCTGCTGCGGCGGATCCGCGAGGCGGCCAACGTCTCCACGAAGACCACGGTCGTGCTGTCCACGCCGTACGAGGCGCGCCCGCCCGCGGTCTGAGCGGGCGCTCCCGCCAGGGCGTGTCCTGACGGGAGCGGCACCACCTCACCGGCCGCTCACCCGCCGCTCACCACGCGCGCCCCCGTACCCCTCGTTCGCGTTGTGGAGCCTTAACGCGAAAACCCTGAGTGCGCCAGGTCGCGTGCACAGCGCAGTGCGGCATCGGGACGGGTAGGACCTAGCCCAGGGTCGCGAGCAGGCGCGTGGGCACCTCGGCCACGTCGATCCGGCCGGTGTGCGCGCTGTGCAGCACGCGGAGAGCCTGCTCGTACAGGAAGTGCGGCAGCGGTTCACCGCGCACGAGGCGCTCGTGGCACACGTTGTTGAAGTCCATCATGTGCTGGCGCAGCGCCGCGATCGGCGATGTCGGCGGTACCGGCCACTGGTCCAGCAGCGCCGGATACCCCTGGCGGTAGCGGTCGTGTCCTTCCACGATCCGCACGGCGTCGACGGTGTCACTGCTCTGGTCGGCGATCCGGTGGTAGACCACGGTCGGCCGATCGGTCGAAGCGACCTTCCACCCGTGCCCGTGCACCAGGCGCAGCAACAGTTCCCAGTCCACGAGCACCGGGATGGTGGGGTCGAACCGCGCCGCGCGGTCGTTGCGGCAGACGATCGTGGAGGTCGGGATGTAGTTGCAGACGAGCAACATCGCGCTGTCGTAGGCGACGTCGAAGGCGTGCTCGGTGCGCGCCGGTACCTCGCCGGGCTCGACGCGGCGGTCGCTGATCCGGCAGTGCGCGTAGACCAGGTCGGCGCCAGTGGCGCGCATCGTGCTGAGCGCGGTCTCCAGGTGCTCCGGCAGGTAGAGGTCGTCATCGTCGAGGAAGGCGATGTACTGGCCCTCGGCCGCGTCGATCCCGGTGTTCCTGGCGGCGGAGTGCCCGTGCGAGTCCGGCGACTCGATCAGCTTGACGTTGTCCAGCCCCGACTCCTTCACGACGTCACCGACGCCGGTGCCGCCGTCGTTGACCACGATCACCTCGATCCGGTGGGCGGATCCGGGATCGGTCAGTGTCTGCGCCGCCACGCTCTCCAGCGCCGAGGCCAGCGGCCCAGGACGGTTCTTGGTCGGGATCACCACGCTCACCACCGGCTCCATGATCAACACAGTAGTGGGTCGGCCCAGGGGGCATAAGCGGGCGAACGGACCGTCCAGCCTGGCAAAACCCTCGTGTCCCAACGGTTGCGCGTGCGCGGGCCTCAGCCGGACGCGCGTGTGAGCGCGGCCTCGCCGGTGACCAGGTCCAGTCCGCCCGCCGGGTCCGGCACGCAGGCGCCGATGCGCTCCGGCGTGCGCAGGAAGCGGCCCAGGCACCTGCCGATCTGTTCGTGGCCGTTGGCGTTGGGGTGGAAGGACTCCTGCATCGCGTGGCGGGCGCGGTCGTCA
Organism: Allokutzneria oryzae; assembly: GCF_042429765.1. Lineage (NCBI taxonomy): Bacteria > Bacillati > Actinomycetota > Actinomycetes > Pseudonocardiales > Pseudonocardiaceae > Allokutzneria > Allokutzneria oryzae. The sequence continues at coordinate 145,848 of NZ_JBHLZU010000005.1, forward strand.
TGGCGGAGGTCGTTCCAGTTCACCGTGAGCCTGGTGAACCACTCCGACTTGCCCTCCGCCGCCGAGGTGCAGGCCTCGTGCCCCACGCCCGCCCCCGACAGGTCCAGGAAGCGGGCGTTCGCGCCGTCCGCCGCCCGGCGCAGGCCGTCGGCGAGCTGGTAGACCGCCTTGGTGCGCACCCACTGGAGGTCCTCGGTGCGGAACGGGCAGCCTGCCAGGCTTTGCAGCGCCGACAGGACGTTCGGGCCGACCGGGGCGGCGTAGGACTGGACGACCAGGGAGTAGGCGGAGTCCTGGTAGCCCGACTTGCGCATCACCGTGCGGATGTCCGCGAGAGCTTGGCCGACCTTCGGGACCATGCGGTCGACCCGCTTCGGCCAGTCCGTCGTGAGGCCCGCGGCGCAGCCCGCCTCGCGGCCCAGCAGCCAGGCTCCCGCGCAGTCGGTCACCGTGCGGGCGAAGCCCGGGTCGTCGTTGGCGCCGATCTGCACCACCACGGTGGTCACGCGGAAGACGCGGGCCACCTCCGCGAGGCGCTGCGCCTGGGAGCGTTCGGTGTGGTGGGTGTCGTCGGTGAGCCCGACGTTGCGCGCGACCGCCCCCGAACAGGCGAGGTTGATCGTGGTGATCGCCTTGGTCATCGCGGTGTGGTGCACCAGCGAGCGGTTGGAACGGTGGCACCAGTTGCCGTTCTCACCGTTGGTGCCCGGCTCGTAGTCGCCGACGCCCTCGCCGGACATCGAGCTGTCACCGAGTGCGACCACCGCGTGCGGGGCCTCGGCAGGCGGGCCAGGGGCCAGCGGGGCGCGGCCGTCGGAGAGCAGCACGCTCAGCCCGATGATCGGCACCGCGAGCGTGAACAGGACCAGCCGCAGTGGGCGAAAACGGTGTCCGGCGCGCATCGCTACCGAGTGTATCGACGCGGGTGCCCCGGGGACTGCGCGTTTCGAGTGCTTCCGGAGCCGCCTCAGGAAGCTTCGCGGTGCCTGCGGCCCGAGGTCTCCAGGTCGGCATCTGCCTCGGCGGCGGGCTTGTCCTCGGTGACCACGCCGCCCGCGGTCAGCTCCTTGAAGAGCTCGTCGTAGATCGGTGTCGCTGCCTGCTCCACGGGATCCCCCTATTGGTCTAATCGGAACCTGGGAAGGCTAACTCACCGTTCCGGCGATCGCATGTTCTTGATGTGGGTGCGATCTTCCTCACTTGAGCCTTAGCGCGGGCCGTGACCAGATGTGCACACCCCGTGCTGTTCGCGCTCGGCGAAAACGCACAGGAAAGGATCTCCGTAATCGCGGTGTCCGATCCGCTCCTCGGGGCCTCGCGCGTTTTCGCGACCCTCTTGGCGGCCCGGTGGAATGGGCGGGTAGTGCGGGGGTGAGGCCGAGGCCGGCGGCGTGCGCCAGGCGTAATGATTTCTGCTTTGCCCGAAACTGGCCGCCGAAGCCCCGCTTTGCATCCGCTGGGAGTCGGTGCCCATCTTTCTTCGGGAACAACGTCGGATACGTCAATCGGGCATGTGGTTGTCAGCCGTGTGCCGCAAAGATCAATGCGAAGTGGTGCCGGGTCGTGTTCACGTATTCCCTGCCGATGCTGTCCGAGTCCGGATCGCCGGAGATAACGCGAAGACTTCTCGTATCGAGTGGTGGGTGTCCCTCACAGTGGGGAGGCGCCCGCCGTCACCCGTCCCTCCACCAGCCGCAGCCGCCGGTGCGCGGCCTCGTGGACCTCCTCGTCGTGGGTGGCCACCAGCACCGCCGCGCCCTCGTCCGCCGCGCGGCGCAGCAGCCCGAGCACCAGCGGGACGGTCGCGTGGTCCAGGTGCGCTGTCGGCTCGTCGGCCAGCAACAGTCGCGGCCGGGGTGCCAGCGCCCGCGCCAACGCGGCTCGCTGGCGCTGCCCGAAGGACAGCTCGGTGGGGTAGCGGTCGGCGAGCGCGCCGACTCCGAGCTCGTCGAGCAGCTCCCGTGCGCGGGCCACCGCCGACTCGGGCGCGTCACCGCGCAGGCGCAGCGGCAGCGCCACGTTCTCCTCGACGGTCAGCTCGTCGGCGAGGCCCATCACCTGCGGCAGCACCGCGCAGTCCTGCCACGACGGGTGCTCCGCCATGCGCTCGCCGAGCAGCAACACGTCACCCTCATCGGCGGTGTCGAAGCCGCTGAGCACCGCGAACAGCGCGCTCTTGCCGGAGCCGGACGGGCCGGCCAGCGTCACGAACTCGCCCGCCGAGACCTCCAGGTCCACGCCGTTGAGCACGTCCACGACGCCCGTGCCCTGCGGGAAGGACCGGCGCACGCCACGCGCGCACAGCACCGAGTCGGTCATCGCAGTCCTTCCGTCGAGGTGATCCGTCCGTCGCGCAGGCGCACCACCGGGCTGCCGAGCTCGATCAGCCGGTCGTCGTGCGAGGCCGCCACCACGGTCACGTCCCACGTCGCCAGCTCGGCGAGGGTCTCCAGCACCAGCGTCGCCGAGCGCGCGTCCAGCTGCGAGGTCGGCTCGTCGGCCAGCACCACCTCCGCGCCCGCGGCGATCGCGCAGGCGAAGGCCAGCCGCTGCTGCTGACCGCCGGAGAGCGCGCTGACCCGCCAGCCCTCGGTGCCGGGAAGACCCAGGCGCTCCAGCAGGTTCTCCTGCGCGGCCCGGCGTCCGGCCAGCTGCGCGGCGGCCACCAGGTTCTCCCCGACGGTGAGGTAGTCGAAGAGGTTGTCCGCCGGGTTCTGGAAGATCATCACGACCCGGTTCCTGCGCAGCCGCCGCAGCTGCCGGTGCGCCAGACCGGTGACCCGGCCGCCGTCGAACCACACCGTGCCCTCGGTCGGCCGCTCGACAAGGCCGAGTAGTCGCAGCAGCGTGGACTTGCCGGAGCCGGACGGGCCCGCGAGCACGGTCAGCCCGCCGCGCGGCACCACGAGGTCCACCTCCTTCACCGCCGTCACCGGGCCGGACGGGGTCGGGTAGTCGAGGCGGACCCCGCGAAGCTCCAACGCGGGCACCGAGGCGATGTCGGTCAACGGCTCAGCCACGCAGCAGCTCCCCGGCTCGTGCGGTGCGGACCGCCCGCACCGCGATCGCGCCCGCCACCACCACGATCGCCGCCGCGGTGAGCGTGGTGAGCAGGACGAACGGCAACGGGTCCGGAACGGACGGGAACGGCGCCAGCCTCGGCGCGGGGTCCAGCCGCGCGGCGGACAGGGCCGCGCCGAGCACGCCGACCGCCGTGCCGACCGCGGTGGCCAGCGCCGCGATCACACCGAGCTCCACCAGGTGGCTCGACACCAGGGTGCGCCGCCGCATGCCCATCCGCGTCGCCAGCACGCTGAACAGAACGTTCTGCCTCCGCCGCACCTCGACGGAGAGCAGCAGGGAGGACGCCGCCAGCACCGCGAGCACGGCGCCGAGCGCGGTGATGAACGAGAACGTCCAGCTGACCACGTAGAACGGCAGCGCGTCGATCACCTTGGTGCGGCTCTGCGGGTTGAAGTAGCGCACCCCGCCCGCGGTCAGCTGCGCGGTGACGCGGTTGATGTCCTCGTCGGTGCTCCACAGCCGCCACGCCGCCGCGTCGTAGGCGTTGGGCAGCGCCTCGCGGGCGATCACGTAGCCCCGGTCCACGCCGAAGCCCGGGAACTGGGGGAGCGAGCCGACCGTATGGATCTTGACTCCACCCACCGGTTCGAGTCTGCCCTGCGGGGTCCTGCCGACGCTGAGGGCCGGGGCGGCCCCTGAGGAGTCCGCCGGGCCGAGCTTGGCCAGCTCGTCGGTGAGGTCGATCGAGGAGGCCTGCCACGCGATCCGCTCGAAGCTGGCCCGGTCGACCACCAGCACCCGCACCTGACTGCCGTTGACCAACCCCGGCGCGTCACCGACCAGCGTGGTCGTCGAGCCCAGCTCCGCCGGGACCGCGACCTTGCCCTCTGCCACCTCAAGCGGTAGCTGCACCGCGGTGTTGGCGCCGACGACCATGCCGGACTTGTCGTCGAGCGCGTTCTGCTGCGCGCTGGTCACGCCGTAGCCGACCGCGACCGTGCCCACCGCGAGCGCGGCGACGGTCAGCACGCCGGTCGCGGTGGTGCGGGAGATCGCCAGTCGCCGCACGGCGAGCTGCACCGCGGGCCAGGACCACGCGTCGAGCCGGTGCGAAGCGCCGAGGGAGACGCCGAGGACCCGCGAGATCAGCCCGGCCGCCGTCAGCACCACGAGCAGCGGGAAGGCCAGCGCGATCGGGTCGATGCGGGGCAGGACCTCACCGCGCTGCACGGTCAGCGCACCGTTGACGAGCCTCGTCCACGACCACACCGCGAGCGCGGACGTGCCGAGCTCCCAAGGAACCCAGCGCAGGACGCGTCGTCCCGCGCCGCGCGGCTTCGCCTGGAACGCCCTGCGGACGTGCACGGCGGTCGTCCCGCCGAGCACGAGCACGGCCAGGCCGAGCACCGCCGCGACGATCACCGCGGTGAGGCCGAACGTGCCGGGGTCCAGCGCGGTGCTCGGCGCGAACAGCGGCAGCGCCAGCCTGCCGAGGCCGAGTCCTGCCGCGCCGCCGAGCACGAAGGGGACGATCAGCTCCAGCACGGCCTTGCCGCCCAGCCCGGCGGGGGAGACACCGCGCACCCACAGCAGCCGGACCTCGGCGCGGCGGCGTTGGCACCACTGCACGGCGACCGCGCCGACCGCGACCAGGCCGACCAGGACCGTGACCGCGGTCAGCGGCAGCACCGCGAGCAGCACACTCGTGCGCGCCTGCTCGGAGAGCTCGATCCCCCGCCGGAGCAGGTCGGTTCTGGTGAACGCGGTGCCGAGTCCCGCGGCGTTCAGCTCGGAGTCGATCTGCCCGAGCAGCGCCGCCGACCGGTCGGCGAGCTCGTGCGCCTCGGTCAGCGTGGCCGGGAGCTGCTGGGGGAAGCGCATTGTCAGCGTGTACGACATGCGGGCGCGCAGGTCGGTCGGCAGCGCCGCGACGAGCTTGTCGAACTCGGCGCGGTCGGGCAGGAAACCGAGCGCGGCGGTCGTGCTCTCGTCGGCGAGCGGGTTGGCGACGACGTAGCGTTCCTCGCTGCACCACCAGTTCCCGGTCGGCGCGGCGATGTCCTCGAAGATCGTCGTCACCGGCGGCAGCAGGCCGCCGAGGCCGCGGTCGCCGAGCCGCACGCCACCGGCCTCGGCGACGCTGCGCGGCAGCCACAGCCCGGTGCGCTCGCCGCCCTGGAGGACCTTCACGTGGTCGGCGGCGCCCTCGCGGTGGCCGATCCGCAGCCAGGGTGTCCTGCCGTTGAAGTCCACCCGTCGCACCGAGGTGTAGCGGCCACCGACCATCTGCTCGAAACCGTTGCGAGCGGCGGCCTCCGTGCCGATCCGCAGGGCCTGCTCGACCTGGTCCGGGCGCAGCCGCTCGCCGTCCACGGTGGGTGTGACGATCCCCGGGCAGCCGCGACCGGTCTGGTAGGCGACCGCGGCCGAGCCGCTGGAGACGGTGTGGGTGGCCGCGGCGGTCACCACGAACGAGAGCACGAGCCCGGCCAGCGCGGCGACGAGCACGGTGGAGATGCTTGCCAGCGCGGCACGGGGTGCTCGGGTCCAGGGGAGGCGCACAGGCAGGACCGTACCTGCGCCGAACGCGCTTCGGACACGAACGGGTGAACACCGAGATCAAGCCGAGGCCGTGCGGGCCGTCCGCCGCAACGCCCGCTGCGCCACCCGGAGTGCCGCGGCCGGGGCCGAGCCGGGTATTGATTACGTGATCACCCAGGGGGCTGGAAGGACGGTGCCGAGGAGTCATGCCGGGCGGCTACGCGGTGGTCGACGTCGAGACCACGGGCCTGTCCTCGGGCTGGCACGACCGGGTCGTGGAGATCGGCGTCGTGCTGCTGGACCGGGACGGCGCGGTCACCGGCGACTGGTGCACGCTGGTCAACCCCGGCCGGGACCTCGGCCCGCAGCACATCCACGGGATCACCGCCGCCGAGGTGCTCGGCGCCCCCGCCTTCCCGGAGATCGCCGCCGAGCTGGCCGGGCTGCTCGCCGGGCGCGTTGTCGTCGCGCACAACCTCGCCTTCGACGCGCGGTTCCTCGCCGCCGAGTTCGCCAGGGCGGGCATGGCGGTGCCGGTTCGCTCCGACCTGGGCCTGTGCACGATGGAACTCTCCAAGAGCTACCTGACCACGTCGTCCCGCTCGCTCGCCGCCTGCTGCGCGGTCGCCGGGATTCCGTTGCTCCAGGCGCACTCCGCGCTCGACGACGCCTACGCGGCGGCCGGGCTGATGGTCACCTACCTCGGAATGGAGCGGGCTCGCCCTGAGCCGTGGGCCGCGCTGATCGAGGACGCGGGCACCCGGCGGTGGCCGGTGTCGCCCGCCGCCCCCGGGGCGCGCACGGTGCGCAGGGGAGCGGTGCGGACCGGGCTGTTCGTCGACCGGATCCCCGCCTCGGCCACCACACCGTCCGATGTGGACGGTTACCTCGCGGTGCTCGACCGCGCGCTGATCGACCGCGTGCTCTGCGTCAGCGAGCAGGACGAGCTGGTCGCGGCGGCGGTGGAGCGCGGGATCGACCGTGCGACGGCCGGGGAGCTGCACCGCAGGTACCTCGCCGAGTTCGCCCCGGACAGCCCCGCGGACCGCGCCGCCGTCGCCGACCTGCTCGGTCTGCCCGCCGCGCTGGTGGACCTCCCGGCGCGACGGGCGGTCTGGGGGACCTTCGGGCTCCGGCCGGGCGACCGGATCACCTTCACCGGCGAGACCGTCAAGCCCCGCGAGCTGTGGCTGGAGGAGGCCAGCGACGCCGGGCTGGTGGTGTCCCCGCCCAACATCTGCCGCTGGACCAAGGTCCTGGTCGCCGCCGACCCGGACTCCTTGTCCACCAAGGCCCGCAAGGCAAGGGACTACGGCGTCCCGGTCGTGGTGGAGGACGGCTTCGCCCGGCTGCTCGGCGACATGCCGATCACAGCGGGTCCACGGTGCTGAACGGCTCGCCTCGTCGAGCTGGTCGTGCCTGCCGCGTCATCGCGGTAGAGGTCGGTGGTCGCGCCAGCGCGCGGGAGGGGTCCCGAAGCTAGTCGGCACCCTCCAGGCGCCCTCACCCCCTGGGTCGCTCCTTCCACGTTTTGTAGCCTTAACGCGATTTGGGAGCGCTCTTTTGCGCGCTAGGGCTACAAAACGCGAAAACCCCGACCACGTCAGCCAGGCCACGTGCACGCCGGGGTACGAGGGCGGCGCGCTACCGCGCGGGAGGGGTCCCGAAGCTAGTCGGCACCCTCCAGGCGCCCTCACCCCCTGGGTCGCTCCTTCCACGTTTTGTAGCCTTAACGCGATTTGGGAGCGCTCTTTTGCGCGCTAGGGCTACAAAACGCGAAAACCCCGACCACGTCAGCCAGCCCACGTGCACGCCGGGGTACGAGGGCGGCGCGCCAGTGCGCGGGAGGGGTCCCGAAGCTAGTCGGCACCCTCCAGGCGCATGAGATCCGCACTGGTGAGACTGCTGGTCGTGACGGCCAGCTCGGTGAGCAGGTTGTGGCTGAGCAGATTGCCGATCGGCTGGGGCAGATCGCTCTGGACGAGGCCGAACACGCCCTGCCCGGACAGGCGCAGGCGGACGGCCTCCACGACCCGGTCCATCTTCCTGACGTCCCAGTCCTCGCCGGGCCGCAGCTCGGCGAGCTGGGCGGCTGCCTGGTGCCGGGCAAGCGGCTGGGCGCGCGGGTTGTTCCGCAGGTACTCCTGGCCGAGGACGGCGAGCACGAGCCGCTCCCGCTCGTCGAGCCGCCAGACGTGGCCGGGTGCCGTGTGCAGCCCGAACGCCGGGGCGGGCGACGCGCCCTCGCTGCCGTTGACGCACAGCTCCACCAGATGCCTGCGGTCCGCCGTGGAGATCAGTGCCGAGGTCACTCCGGCGCGGAGGGGAACCGCGTCGCCGTTGGGCTGCAGAACGTGGTTGCCGACCTCGATGGGCAGTCTGCCGGTGTTGCTGAGGTGCCACCAGCCACTCCGGTGCACGAGCAGGCCGTGCTGCCTGCTCACCTTCGTGTCGTCCACGCCGACGGTGACGTCGACGGGCTTCCCCGGGTCACCGGGGCGGCCCCGGCCGAAGCGCAGCATCGCTCCTTCAACGGGCGCCGCGGCCGCGGCGTTGCCCAAGGCCCGGACGACAAGCGCGCCGGGAGCGGTCCACGGTCTCTTCCGGGGCGGCGCACCGGCCCCCTCGAAGTGTGCGACGTTCACGGCACCCCTTTCCGATCGCGAAGCCCGCAGAATCCCACGAAACCCCGGACGCGCAGCGCAGGGGCTCGGCTACCGTCTGCGCATGCCTTCGTTGACCGCGTTGACGGGGGGCGCGGTGCTGCTCGCCCTGCTCGCCGGATGCACCAGCACGCCTGAGAGCGCTCCGGTCACCACCACGTCGAGTGCCCCCGCGACCACGACCACGACGACCTCGGCCGTGCCCGACCGGCAGCCGCACACCTTGGTGCTCAACGCGACCGGCACCGGCAACGCCGTGATCAACAAGATCAAGTACAGCCTCGACGGGCAGGTCCAGGAGGAGGGGGAGGTGAGCCTGCCCTGGCGGAAGTCGCTCAGCGTCCCCGCCGACGGTCTCCCGCACGCCTGGGAGCTGACGGTCACCTACACCGGCAGCCGCAACGGCAGGCTCGAACTCGTCGCGGTCTACGACGGCAAGGTGGTCGGGCAGGGCGGCAGCGCGGCGGGCGGCACCGGCAACACCAAGGTCACCGGCAGCTCCTCCGTCGGCGGCAGCGTCCGGGGCTAGCGGCCCAGGCGGTGTCGGGCCGGCAGTGCCGTTTCACGCCGATTCACGCAGTCGGAATGTCCACTGAGGACTTCGCCTGGAGGTCATCCCGCCGCTTGGGCGGGCGTTACCGCCGTTGTGGGAAGCCGACGGCCTCGATCATCGCCGGGGTGGGCACGATCGCGGGCCTGCGCAACCTCGTCGTGGTCGGGGAGCCAGGGATGCGAGCACGTTCGATGCCGCTCGGGCCCAGTACGCAACACCTTTCGGGGCCATGGTCGACCAGCGCGGCAGTGTCCGAGCGCTGCCCTGCCGTTGGTGGCCGGGGTGTCCGCGGCCAACCTCAACGATCACCTCGCGCTGGAAGCCATGGTCACCGCCATCCCTCCGGCGTACACGCCGCACGCGGACGCGGCCTAAGCCGTCGCCGACCTGCGTGCCTGGCCGCGTGAGCGGGGCATCGCACGCACGGGCATCGACTCCTCCGAGAAACTGGGACGCCACCCCTGAGCAACCGGGGCGGCAGCACGGCTTTCAACCGCAGCACGGCCCCCAGCGGCAGCACCATGACCAGGACGGCCTGAACTAGATCGGCCCAGCGTCGTGGGTCCACCAGTCGATCATCGCGTAGGGATCGGTACCCCGATAGGCCACCGCCCGAACGGCCAGCCGGTCGTCGGTCCAGCTCAGCATCCGCTCACCGGTCTCCTTGACGGTGGAGCACCGGAGGTGCCCCGTGGTGCCGCCACGCGAGTAGCTGTGGTCCCCCTCGAAACCGGCGGGCAGGTCGCGGCAGTCCTTGCCCTCCGTGGAACTGAGCCCGTGCACCGCCCGCATGCTCGCGGCGTCCTGGAACTGGTAGTACGCGACGAGTTCCGCTCCGCTGGTCCGGCCGCACACCACCCCCACGGCCGGGGTCGCGCTGACGTCGCGCCACTTCTGGCTCGGCGACGGCCGCACGCAGTGCACGCGCGACGCGGCCGGGATGTGCGCGAGCAGCGAACGCTCCTGCGCCGTCGGAAACGGTGGCGCGGACTGGGCGTTGATCGCGTCGACAAGCCGGGACACCGGCGCGACATGCCACTGCGACCACCAACCGGAGAGCGCGGCGGGCACTGTCCCGCCGACGCGGCCGATGACCGACAGCGGCTCCATCGTCCACTCCATCGCCAGTGAGCCGCTCGGCGTCGGCCGGCACAGCACCTGGCCCACATCCACGCCGAGCCAGTCATGCCGTTGTGTGCCAAGGAATCCCGGAGCCGAAGCGCACGCGGTCCCACTCGGCGCACGAGCGTCGTTCACCAGCGCGCCGAAGGCGTCGCGGAGCGCGGGCAGCGAGGCGAACCGGTAGTAGGAGACCTCCTGCGCTCCTTGCCCGTACGGCACGCAGGTCACTCCCGCGACTGCGGTGGGTAAGCCGTCCAAGCTCGCGCGCTTGCATTCGGTTCCGGCCGCCAAGGACATCACGGCTCGCTCGTCGTCGGTCGGAAACACTGTCGTAGCACTGGTCCAGCCCGCCCACGCCTGCCGGAGCGCCGCGTCGTCTGCGGTCGGAGCTTCGACGCGAGTGACGACTCGGGCCTCGTCGGAGGTCCACACGATCACCGAGACGCCATCCCGCGAGTAGCAGAGCACGCGACCCTGAGCGGGGCCGGTCACGGGGTAGCGGTGCTCAGCGCCGGTCGCGGTGGAACAGTCGCCCTGAGTCCTGGCCACGCCGGACGTCTCCACAGCTCGCGCGTAAGCGGCAGCAACAGCAGCGCGGTCGGAGAACAGCTCCGACACCGCCTCGCGCCCCGCGCTGTCGCGACAGGACAGCACAGCGGGAGCCGAGACACCGCAGTCTCCGCGCAGTGCGGCCGGAACCCGATCCAGCGCCGCCTTCTCCGGGGCCGGACCACCGAAGATCACCGACGCCAGGACCAGCACCATCACGACGCCCAGCGCGACCAGTCCCCCAGCGGTCGTCCGGCGTCGGCGAACGCCGCGAACCCGGGCCGCGGCGAGGTCCTCGACCAGCTCCCCGCAGCTCGCGTGCCGATCCGCGGGATCCTTCGACATGGCCTTGAGCAGGACCCGGTCCACCAACGGGTACCGGGACCGCGTCCCGTTGGCCAGCTCCGGGGAGACGCCGGTGAGGCAGTGCTGGATCACCCTGCCCAGCGAGTAGACGTCCGTGCGGTGGTCGATCTCGCCGCCCGCGGCCTGCTCCGGTGAGGAGTAGTACGGCGTGCCGACGAAGCCGCCCACCGCCGTCAGCCGCGTCAGCGCGGTGTCCTTCGCGATGCCGAAGTCGCACAGGTAGACGTGGCCGGTGCCCTCCTCGACCATGATGTTGGCGGGCTTGACGTCGCGGTGGATCAGGCCGCGCTCATGGGTGCTGTCGAGCGCGGCGGCGACCTGGCGCGCGACCGCGATGGTCTCGTCCATGCCGAGCGCGCCGCGCTCGTTGAGCACCTGGAGCAGGTTCGCGCCGTGGATGTAGCGCATCGCCAGGTAGCACAGCTGCTTGTCGGCCGACTCGCCCGCGGCGTGCGAGGGAACGACGTTGGGGTGCTCCAACGTCAGCGCGATCCGCGACTCCCGTTCGAACCGCGCCCGGAAGCCGGGGACGCGCACCAGGTCCGGACCGAGGACCTTGAGCGCGACCTGCCGTTGCCCGTTCTTGAGGTCCTCGGCGAGGAACACCGAGGACATCCGCGTCTCCGACAGCCGCCGCACGAGCCGGTAGTCCGGCAACCGCAGGGCGATGTGCTCCTCGTCGAGCGCACCGTCCTCGGTCTCGTTAGCGGTCTCGTCCTCGGCCAACGTCAGCTACCCCCGAATTCGGCGGACAAGCCTAGCCAAGGGCGGTCGCCAGCGACTCCGGCAGTGCCGCCGAGTGCAGGACGCCGAGGCGCTGCGTCGCGCGGGTCAGCGCCACGTACAGGTCGTTGAGGCCCTTGCTGGACTCCGCGCGGATCGCGGACGGCTCGACCACGATCACCGAGTCGAACTCCAGGCCCTTGGCCTCGCGCACGGTCAGCACGCTGACCCGGTCCTCCGCGGTGACGGCCAGCTCGCGCAGCGCGATCGGCGTGATCACGCCGACCGTGCCCTCACCGACCTCGGCCAGCTCCGCGCGGACCAGCTCCGCCAGCCGCGCGGGCAGCCGGTCGGCGTCCACCTCCACCCGCCACGGCGGGACTCCGGTGCTCCGCACCGACTTCGGCGCCTCCAGCGGCGGCTCGAACTCGCGCAGCACCTCCGCCGCCACCGCCATGACCTCGGACGGGGTGCGGTAGTTGACGGTCAGCTCCTCCATCCGCCAGCGGTTGTCCACGTGCGGGGCCAGCACCTGCTCCCAGGACTCCGCGCCCGACAGGTCACCGGTCTGCGCCACGTCGCCGACCAGGGTCATCGACCGGGACGGGCTGCGGCGCATCAGCAGCCGCCACGCCATCGCGGAGAGCTCCTGCGCCTCGTCGACGATCACGTGGCCGAACGTCCAGGTCCGGTCCTGGGCGGCGCGCTCGGCCGTGGTCAGGTTGCTGGAGCGCTCGTGCCGCTCGGCGAGGTGGTCGGCGGTGATCATGTTCATCGCCATCAGCACGTCGTCGTCCGCGGTCTCCTCGTCGATGCGCATGATGTCGACGACGCCCTCGGCGAACTCCAGCCGCTCCTGCCGCTTCCTCGCGGCCAGCGCCTTCGCCATCCGGTCGTCCTCGCCGAGCAGCTCCATCGCCTCGTCCAGCAGCGGCACGTCCGCGACCGTCCAGCCGTAGTGCTCCTCCCGCAGCAGCAGCGCCCGTTCGGCGTCGGTGAGGTGCGGGAACGCGGACTCCAGCAGCTCGGGCGTCGCGTAGAGCTCCTTGAGCAGCCGTTGCGGCGTGAGCACCGGCCACAACCAGTCCAGCGCCTCGATGACCTCCGGCTCCTCGCGCAGCTCCCGCGCGATGTCGGCGAAGTCGCCCGGCTCCAGCAGGTCCGCGCCGAGGTTGTCGGCGACCTGCCTGGTCAGCTCCTCGATGATCGCGGTGGCGAAGGTCGGCTGCGCCCGGTTGTGCAGCGTGCCCAGCCGCCGTGCCGCCGCCCTGGCCCGCTCCACCGCCGCGGGCTCCAGCAGCAGCGTCTCCCGCTCGAAGACGATCTCCATCGGCTCCGATGGCACCCGCTGGCGGTCGGCGACCGCCCGGCGCAGGACCTCCACCATCTCCGCCCTGCCCTTGATCTCCGCCGTCGCGACCGGCTCGGTCAGCCGCGGCCGCACGTCCGGGAAGAGGTCGCCGATGGTCGCCATCAGCACGCCGGTCTCGCCGAGCGAGGGCAGCACCTGCGAGATGTAGTTGAGGAAGGTGGTGTTGGGGCCGACGACGAGCACGCCGCGCTTGGCCAGCTGATCGCGGTGGGTGTAGAGCAGGTAGGCGGCCCGGTGCAGCGCGACGGCCGTCTTGCCGGTGCCCGGCCCGCCCTGCACGACCAGCACGCCGTGCAGGGCCGAGCGGATCACGTTGTCCTGCTCGGCCTGGATGGTGCGGACGATGTCGGTCATCCGGCCGGTGCGCTTGGCGTTGAGCGCGGCCAGCAGCGCGGTCTCGCCGGTCACGCCGTCGGAGCCGTCGACGCCGGAGAGGTCGAGCAGCTCGTCGTCGACGCCGGTCACGGTGCGCTTGCGGATGCGCAGGTGCCTGCGCATCCGCACCCCCTCCGTGGAGGCGCCGGTCGCGACGTAGAACGGTCGTGCCGCGGGGGCCCGCCAGTCCACCAGCAGGGGTTCGTAGTCGTTTGTCTCGTCGAGAATCCCCATCAGCCCGACATATCGCCGCTCGCCGTCGGTGAATTCGAGCTTGCCGAAGCAGAGGCCGGTTTCCGCGGCGGCGTACTGCGCGAGCTGTTCTGTGTGGAGCCGGGTGGCGGCATTTCTCTCCGCGTGGCCCTGCTCGGAGTCCGGAACCTGGGCCAACGCCTCCGACAAGCGCTGGTTCGCCTGCTTGCGCAGGGTGTCGAAGCGGTCGTACAGCAGCGAGACGTAGTCCTGCTCGGCGGCGAGTGCGGAGATCTCGCCGGTTTCCGACGCAGTCGAGACGGTTGACAACCGGGTCCCTTCTCCCTTACAATCAGAGGCACGCGATTGGTTATCGCTTCGCCCTGTCCTGATTCTGCGCATACGAATCCGACTATAGCGGCTCGTATCTCTTTCTGCGAATCACTCTTTTTCGGACTGGTGCTCGCGCCACTTCTCCAGCAGTCCGGGCAGCTCCGCCTCCAGGAACCGGAAGAACGCCAGCGTCTCGGCCATCCGCGCGCCGCCCGGCGTGTCCTCGCCCACCACCTCGACGCCCTCGGCCAGGCTGTCGGCCCACCGCCTCATCATCCGGTTGCGGCTGAGCACGGTCTGCTGCCACAGCGTGCCGTCCGCGCGGTAGTGGTCGCGCCGCGCGCCGGGCTCGCGGTCGCGCACCGCGATCTGGGCGTCGCTGAGGTAGCGCACCGCCCCGGAGATCGCGGCGGGGGAGACCCGCAGCATCTCCGCCAGTTCGGCGGCGGTGAGCCTGCCGGTGTCGCTGGCCAGCAGTGCGATGAACACCCGCGCGGGCATCCTCGGCCAGCCGGCGTCGGAGAGCCCGGCGGCCGAGCGCTCGATGAAGCGCGCCAGCTCCTCGTCGGGGACGTCGGAGCCGTTGTGCGTCGTCGCGGGGGTCATGGTCGCCTCCTGCCTGCGGATATCGATGGAGTTTATCCGTGTCACTAACTTCACGAGATTGTGAAGTGGATGGAGGTGTGCGCGGCTGGACCCGTTGACGGGGAGGTCTTCCGCGAGTGCGCCGCCGAGCAGCGCACTCGCGCGGCCGCGGCCGCGGGCCCGGACCGCCCGGCCGAGCTGTCCACAGTGGAGGGCGTGCACGCGCTGGATGTGGACGCGAGCCTCGGCAGGCGCTCCGCCGCCGGGGCGCGGACGCTGACCAGCCAGCCGCCCACGCTGGAGGAGCGGCACGACGCGACCAGCGGCGGTCAGCTCGCCCAGTCCAGCAGCGCCTGGTGCAGCCGGGGATCGCGCAGCCGCCGCATCGCCACCTTCTCCAGCTGGCGGATGCGTTCCCTGGTCAGCCCCAGGTGGTCGGCGATCTCCTGCAAGGTCCGCTGGCGGCCGTCGGTGAGCCCGTACCGCAGGGTGATGATCAACGCCTCGCGCGGCGGCAGCCCGTCGATCACCGCGCGCAGCTCCCGCGCCAGCGCGCGGAACTCCAGCACGTCGTGCGCGGCCAGGACGTCGGTGTCCTGGATGAGGTCGCCGACCCTGGTCTCGCCGTCCACGCCGACGAGGCTGTCCAGGCTCAGCGACTCGCGGCCGATCCGGCGCAGCTCGCGTACCCGCTCGACCGGCAGCTTCGCCGCCTCGGCGACCTCGTGCGCGGTCGGCTCGCGGTCCAGGGACAGCCTGAGCCCGCGCTCGGTCTTGGCCAGCCGGTAGAGGGTTTCCACGACGTGCACGGGGAGCCGGATCGTGCGGCTGTGCTCGGCGAGGCCCCGGTCGATGGCCTGCCGGATCCACCACGTGCCGTAGGTGGAGAACTTGAAACCCTTGGTGTAGTCGAACTTCTCCACCGCGCGGATCAGGCCGAGGTTGCCTTCCTGAACCACGTCCAGCATCGGGACGCCGCGGCGCGCGTACTTCCTCGCGGTGGCGACCACGAGACGCAGGTTGGCCCGGATCATGTGTGCCTTGGCGTCGGCGCCGTCTCCTGCGACCCGCTCCAGCTCGGCGGCGCGGCCCCGGTGCGCGCCTTCGTCGAGCAGGTGCCTGGCGTAGACGCCGGCCTCGATCCGCTTGGCCAACCACACCTCCTGCTCGGCGGTGAGCAGTGGTGTAGCGGCGATCTGGTCGAGGTACTGCCGCATCAGGTCGGTCTCCTCGCCCGCGGGGCGGGGTTCCTGGCGCTGTGCGGTCACCGTGGTCACCCCCCGGGCTCTCGTGGAGAACGATCTCCACGTCGGCTACCCGGATCGCGGGCGGGAGCAACCTGGTTCGGTGATCTCAGTACGGTTCAGTCCGACCCGCGCACGATGTGCGGCTCGGCCTCACGCGGCTCGTCGCCCAGCCACGACCAGCGCGCCCAGACCGCGGTGTTGTGCGTGTCGACCGGCGTCTCCGCTCTCCGTGGAAACGGCACGACGCTCTGTCTGCGTGTGGTTGTCTGTCCCATGGCTCGTTCCTCCTTCCCGCCGTTGCCGGCGTGGGGGTGTGAGTCTCCCTACACCGTGGTGATCGCCACCAGAGTCGTCATCGTTTCGATGTACCACTCTTCGGGAAAGAACTTGACTCGACCGTGCGAGTCGTTCTCTCCCTATGGGTGTGCCCGGTAGTTGTCGGCGATGAACTTGGCCACGACCGTGGGAGCGGGCGGGTTCAGCGTGGGAACCCGGCTGAGGTACTGGTGGTCGGTGGGGGCGGCGTCGACGTCGTAGGCGGAGCGGCGCGCGATGGACCAGCCGTCCCGCGTGGTCCAGCAGGCGGCGACCGAGCTCCCGGCGAGGTCCATCCGGACGTCCTCGGCGCGGTGGTCGGCGCCGAGGTCGAGTCGTTCCACCAGAATCGAGTGGTCCAGCACGGCGCGCTCCACTTGCAGGAAGTAGTCGATGGTGGCCGCCGTCGCATGAAGAGGCATGTGCTCACCGTAAGCGCCCGGACGAGGATGCACCATCGCCATTCCCGGTGACCGGGGCCGGTTCCCGCCGCCGGGTGGTGCGGCCGGTTCGCTTGCGGGACAAGCGTACTGACTCGCATGTCCACTGTGGATGGTTCTTGATCGAAGCCTGGATCGATCAGGCACGGGGGGCGAAAGCGATTGCACTGAGTGATCACGGCGGCGATCCTGTCCCGTTGTGCGTCAGAGGGCGGTGGAGGAGGCGCGTCGTGCTCGGGTCCGAAGCCGACCGCGATGCCCCGCGTGGCGAGCGCGTCCGACGTGCTTGCTGTTGCTGGCCGATCGCTCGGCCCGGGTGGCGCACCCCGAGGATCCCGCCAATCGTTTGCGCGAGGTATGGACCCCCGCCTTGTGCTCGTGTGGCACAAGAACCGCGATGTTCCCCGGAACCGCAGCCGCCGGAGCGGGTCATGCGGCATGGGCTCAAGGCCGCCGAAGCCGCTGATGGACCCGCAGTAGGGTCGCGGTCGTGTTCACCGTCGAGGAACGAGAACTGCTGCGGGACAGCCTGGTCGCGGCGGCCCGAGCCGACCGTCGTGTCACGGGCGCGGCGTTGACCGGCTCCGCGTCGGTGGGGGCTCAGGATCGCTGGTCCGACATCGATCTCGCCTTGGGTGTGGCGGGCGCTGTCGACAAGGTCATCGACGACTGGACCGGACTGATGTACCGGGAGCACGGCGCGGTGCACCACACGGATGTGGTCTTCCGCTCGACCCTGTACCGGGTTTTCTTGCTGGACAACACTTTGCAGGTCGATGTCGCGTTCGCGCCCGCCGAGGAGTTCGGTGCGCTCGCGCCCACGTTCCGGCTGCTCTTCGGCACGGCGCAGGAACAACCCCAGCCCGCCGCGCCCGATGCCGTCGCGCTGCTCGGCATGGGGTGGCTCTACGCGCTGCACGCCCGCTCCAGCATCGAGCGGGGCCGGGTGTGGCAGGCGGAGTACATGATCAGCGGCGTGCGGGACCAGGTGCTGGCGCTGGCCTGCCTGCGGCACGACCTGCCCGCGAGCCAGGGGCGTGGCGTGGACCGGCTCCCGCCGTCGGCGACGGCGGTCGTGTCCGGTGCGCTCGTGCGGTCACTGGAGACCACGGAGCTGCGGCGGGCCTTCGGGGTCGTCACCGACGCGCTGCTCATCGAGGCGGAGCTGGTCGACGCCGAGCTGGCCCGGCGCCTGGCCGGACCGCTCGACGAGCTCAGCCGGAGCCGGTCCGCCCCGAGCTGATCGGCACGGTGAGCCCGACCTTCACCCGGTCCATGACGACGTTGGTGGTGAACCGCCGCACCGTGGGGTTGTCGAAGAGGATCCGCCTGGTGACCGCGTCGAACTCGGCCATGTCCCTGGCGCTGACCACGAGCACGAAGTCGAACTGGCCCGTGACGCAGTAGCACTGCTGGACGTGCTCCTCGGCGAGGAACTGCTGCCGCAGCGAGTCCAGGAGGTGCGCGCGCTCCCGCTCCAGCTCGACCAGCAGCACGAAGGTCATGTCCTGGCCGAGCGCGCGGGGGTCGAGGACCGCGACCTCGCGGCTGATCGTGCCGTTCTCCCGCAGCCGCTTGATGCGTCGCTGCACCGCCGCCGCGGACAGGCCGACCCGCGTGCCGATGTCCTCGGCGATGGTCCTGCTGTCCTGCTGGAGCAGGGCCAGGATCGCCCTGTCGACGTCGTCGAGCTTCACGCTGCGCATAAACCGCACGATAAGGCGTTCGGCGCGGTTGAGCCGCGTAGCCGGCCGAAAACCAGCGGCGCGGCCGCGTCGGCGATCTCTAGGATTTCCTCTCATGCGGCTCGACGGCGTTTTCCGGTATCCGGTGAAGGGTTTCGCGGGGCAGGCGATCCCGGAGGCGAGCCTGCTTCCCGGCAGAGGTGTGCCCTACGACAGGCAGCTCGCGGTGGCTCACGGCGGACAGGACGTCGCGGAGGACGGGGCGTGGACGTCTTGCCACGCGTTCGTGCGGTCGGGGCCGTACAAGGACCTGCCGTTGTTCGGGGTGGACTTCGACGGCTCCGCGCTGTCGATGACGCGGCCCGGCGGTGAGCCGCTGTCCGTCCCGCTCGACGACCTCTCGCGGGCCGACTCCGCGTTGGCCTCGTGGTTCCCCGGCACCGCCCCTCGGCTGGTGCGCGCGCGGAACGGGTACTGGGACTACCGCGACGCCATGGTCTCGTTGATCAACACCGCGACGATCGCCGCGCTGTCCGAGGCTGCCGGGCGCACCATCGACCCGTTGTCCTTCCGCGCCAACCTCTACGTCTCCGACATGGAGCCGTGGGCGGAGCTCGCCCTCGTTGGCAGGCGCATCCGCGTCGGTGCGGTCGAACTGGAGGTGCTTCGCCCCATCGACCGCTGCTCCACCACGTCGATCCACCCCACGACGGCCGAGGAGGTCGTCAACGTGCCCGCCCTGCTCGCCAGGGAGTTCGGGCACATCTACTGCGGTGTCTACGCCCGCGTCGTGGTGGGCGGCCGGATCGCGCCGGGCGACCCGGTCACCGACCTCGCGGCCGCCCCCGCCGCCGCACTGGACGGGACCGCGCCGGACAACGCCCCGCCTGCGCAGCACTGGCCGCGCCCGGCGCGCGTGGGGCGGCGCGTGCAGGAGAGCCCGTCGGTCATCAGCTACTGGCTGACCGATCCGCTCGCGGGTGTACGGCCGGAACCGATCGCGGGACAACACATCCGCGTGCACCACTGTGGACAGTGGCGGGCGTACACGATCTCCGCGGTCATGGGGGACCAGTTGCGCTTCAGTGTGAAGCGTGACGGGTGGATGTCGCGGCTGTTGCACGACACCGAACCGGAGGAGCTGACGATCTCCGGCCCGTTCGGCGACATGTGCCTGGACACCGAGTCGTCGCCGTTGTTGTTGGTCAGCGGGGGAATCGGCATCACCCCGATGCTGCCGATGATCCGCGCGGCGGGGGACAGGCCAGTCACGCTGCTGCACTCGGCTCGCGAGGAGTCCCCGGCGCTGTGGGCCGAGGCGAAGGCGTTCCTGCCGCCCGGCCGGGCGAGGCTGTTCGGGCGACTGGACGCGGACACCGTTGCGGCGGCGGCGACTCCGTCCAGCTCGATCTACCTGTGCGGGCCAAGGGGGTTCATGCAAGCGATGCGGGAAGCCCTTGTGCTGTCCGGGGTTCCGGACGAGCAGATCCGGCAGGAGGTCTTCGTGTCCCCGTTGACCACCGCCGGTCAGCGCACACCTCCACCTAAGCCGGGGCCGTTCCGCGTGCTGTTCGCCGACAGTGACGTTGAGGCGCAGTGGAAACCGGAGAGCGGCAGCCTGTTGGACCTCGCCGAGCAGGCCGGAGTCCCCGTGTCGTCGAGCTGCCGCGCCGGTGCTTGCGACACGTGCGTCCAGCCGTTGCGCGAAGGTTCGGCGGCGTATCTCACCGATCCGGTGATGGCGCCCGCGCGGGACCGCGTTCTGTTGTGTTGCTCGGTCCCGACGAGCGATGTGATTATCGGCGCGTGACGTGGAAGGTTGACGACCAGGTCCGGCAGCGGTTCGCGGTACGCTTCGGCCCGCAGGTGGCGGCGTGGCTCGATGCGTTGCCGGACACGGTGGACGCGTTGTGCGCGCAGTGGGAGCTGACGGTGCTGCGGGCGGTCGCGGAGGGCGGGACCTCTCGGGTCTTCCTGTGCCAGCGGGCCGATGGCGCTTCGGTGTTCCTGAAGCTCACTCCGGACCGGACGGTCGCCGAGACCGAACTGCTCGCGTTGCGGGCGTGGCGGAAGTCGCCGCACGTGGTCGATGTGCTCGCCGACGACCTCGACGCCGGAGCGCTGTTGCTGCCCGCGATCGAGCCGGGCACCACGGTCGCCGACTCGCCGGAGCTGGTGCCCGGCGAGCTGTTGGAGTCACTGCGCGATGACGTGGAGCTGCCGGTGCACGGGCTGCCGACCTTGGCGGAGCGCGTGGTGTTCCTCGGTGAGCTGAGCGCTCGGCGGTTGGCCGCGATCGGTGGCGATCCTTCGGCGCAGGCGTTGCTGGACAAGGGAGTCAGGCTCAGCGTCACGCTCGCGGACGGTGGCCGTCGCGGACTGGTGCACGGGGACCTGCACTCCGGCAACGTGTTGCGCGGACCTCGGGGTTTGGTGGCGATCGACCCGCGCGCGTGCTTGGGCGATGTCACGTTCGACCTCGTCGACTGGGTGCTCAACGGCGTCAGCTCGATGCCCGAGTTCGAGCGCCGGATCACCGCGCTCACCTCGGTTGTGTCCGATGTGGACACTGACCGGTTGCGGGCGTGGTGCTCCGCCTCCGCCGCGATGAGCGTGATCCTCGTGCTGCGCGAGGGCGGAGAGCGGACGCGGTTCCTGCTCGACCTGGCGGCGTGACGCGGCCCCCCACGCCCCCTCCGCGTCAACCCACACGCACGCGCCCCGTGCACGCGCCAACCCCCGCGCACCCGCTCCCCCGCGTCAGTCCACGCGCCCCCGCGCACCCGCGCCAACCCCCGCGCACCCGCTCCCCCGTGGGTCGGCCGGCGCGGTCGGATTTTCGCGTTTTGTAGGCTTAATGTGCAAAAGAGCGCTCTCATTTCGCATTAAGCCTACAAAACGCGAGATGAGGGGGGCGGGTGCCGATGCGGTTGTGGGGCCGAGGCGGGCGGGACGGTTCTAGTCGTCGGTGACGCCGTCGTTGAGCTCTCGGACGATGTCGAGGTGGCCGACGTGCCGCGCGTACTCCTGGAGCAGGTGGAACTGGATCCACGCCAGCGTCGGCCGGTCGTCCTCGGTGAACCGCCCGCCCGCCCGCGCCAGGTCACCGAGCCGTGCGCTCGCGGCGATCCGGCGGGAGTGCTCGCACTGCTCGCGGTAGAAGGCGATCACCTCGGCGGCGCCGACCTCGGGGTGCCATTCGGCCTCGCCGCCCCACGGCCGCTCGACCTGCTCGGCGCGGAACCCCCAGCGCATCCACCGCCGCTCCACGTAGGCGAGGTGGTTGACCAGGCCGATCGGCGTCCAGCCCGACGGCACCCTGCTGGTGCGCAGCTCCTCCTCACCGAGCCCGTCGATCTTGCTCAGCACGGTCTCGCGGTAGTGGTCGAGATACCCCGCGAGCAGCTCCGCCGCGTCGCCCAGTGTCCGTTCCGGTTCGGCCACGGTCGTCATCCGCCCCGCTCAGCCCAGGGTGGCGAAGGCGGCGGTGACCGTCTGCTCCAGCAGCAGCGCGATGGTGGTGGGGCCGACGCCGCCGGGGACCGGGGTGATCAGCGAGGCGTGCGGGAGCGCCTCGTCGAAGGCCACGTCGCCGACGTTGCCCTCGTTGTAGCCCGCGTCGATCACCACCGCGCCCGGCTTGAGCCAGTCGCCGCGCACGAACTCGGCGCGGCCCACAGCCGCGACCACGATGTCGGCGGTGCGCACGATCGACGGCAGGTCCTTGGTCCTGGAGTGGCAGACCGTGACCGTCGCGTCCCGGGCGAGCAGCAGCATCGCGGCGGGCTTGCCGAGGATCGGGCTGCGGCCGATGACCACCGCGTGCTTGCCGCTGGGGTCCACGTCGTAGGCGTCGAGCAGTCGCATGATGCCGCCCGGCGTGCACGAGGCGAAACCCTTCTCCTTGAACGCCATCGCCGCGAAGGAGTGCATTGTGACGCCGTCGACGTCCTTCTCCGCCGCGATCGCCTCGAAGGCCGCGCGCTCGTCGATGTGCGCGGGAACCGGGTGCTGCAACAGGATTCCGTGCACCGTCGGGTCCGCGGAGAGCTCGCGGATCGTCGCGACCAGCTGCTCGGTGGTGGTCTCCTCGGGCAGCGGCACGTGGTGGGAGGTGATACCCGCCTTGGCGCAGCGGTTGCGCTTCATCTTCACGTAGGTCACCGAGGCCGGGTCGTCGCCGACCAGCACGGTGGCCAGGCAGGGCTTGGTGCCGGTGCGGCGCTCGAACTCGGCGGCGCGGTCCGCGGTCGTCCTGACGATCTCGGCGGCCAGCTCGGTGCCGGACATCAGGCGGGCGGCGAGCGTTTCGGTCACGGGGGCTCCCTGGGTGGCGGTCGTCACTGTCGCGGATCACCCAGGCGCGCGGCTCGGACCAGCAGGGTCGCGCTGGTCAGGCCGCTCCCCGGTGGTGCACCACCTTCAGCGCCAGTCACGGCCTCCCGCCAGCTTACGCCAGCTGGCGAACGAGGTTGACCTCCAGTGTGGTTGAGGTGCGAGGCTCGGTGCCATGAGCACAGTGACCGAGCCGGTCGGCAAGACCGACGAGTGGAACCGCGACGCCACGGACGTCGCCGCCTACCTCGCCCGCACCGGGCACGCGAACGTCGCCGCGCCGACGGCGGACGCGCTGCGCTCCCTGTGCGAGGCGCACGTGCGCGCGATCCCGTTCGAGAACATCGACGTGGTTCTCGGCAGGCACGCGGGCATCGACGTCGGAGTGGTCAACGCCAAGCTGCTCGGCCGCGACCGCGGAGGGTACTGCTACGAACACGAGATGCTGTTCTCCGGTGTCCTGGAACGGCTCGGCTACCAGGTTCGGAGATTGATCGCGCGAGTCCAGCCCGACCGGCCGGGGCCGCACACGCACATGATGCTCGTGGTGCGCGCCGAGGGGCAGGACTACCTCACCGACATCGGGTTCGGCGCGGGCATGCTGCACCCCATGCCCCTGCGGGACGGCGCGATCGTCGACCAGGCGGGGTGGGAGCACCGCCTGGACGAGGACAACGGCTGGTGGACGCTGTCCAAGCGCGTTGGCGACGAGTGGGAGGTGCTGTACGGCTTCGACCTGGTCGAGCGGCGGCGCGTCGACTACGAGGTCGCCCACCACTACACCTCGACCCACCCGCGTTCGCCGTTCACCGGGCAGGTGGTGGTGATGCGGCTGGAGCGCGGCGTCAGCCGCCGCCTCGTCGGGAACGAGCTCACCGTCGAGCTCACCGACGGAACGACCACGACAACCAAGATCACCGCCGACGAGCTGGACGCCACGCTCCGCGGGCTCGGCGTGGTGCTGACCGCGGAGGAGCTCTCCGCGCTGCGCGCAACCTGGTAAAGGGAGACGGCGGGCTCCTTGTCGGGGAGTGGAGCCCGCCGTCAGCTCTCACTTCTTGCGCTGCACCAAGCGCCGAAGGATCGACAGTGCGCCGAGGCCCATCAACGCGGCTTGGAGCGGATGCCTGCGGGCCTCGGCCATGATCTTCTTCACCTTGCCGGAGACCTCGGGCGGGAGCTTCGACAGGCCGGTGTCGACCTGCTCGCTCACCTTGTCCTTCACCTCGGTCGCCTTCTCCCGCAAGGACTCCGCCTCCTCGTGGGCCTTCTTCCGCACTTCCTCGGTCTTGTTCTCGTGCTTGGACTGCGCAGCGTGCTGCGGTGTGCTCATCGGTCGCTCCTTTCCGTTGGGGGCTCGGGGTTCTCACGCGCGGGCAGGATGGGCTCCCGGTCCGCGGGCTCGCCCGCCTCGATCCGTTGGCCGCGGGCGAGCTCGGCGTTGAACTCCGCGCCGAGCAGCACGGCGATGTTGGTGATCCACAACCACACCAGGAAGCTGATCACCCCGCCGAGCGAGCCGTAGGTCTTGTTGTAGGAGGCGAAGTTCGCCAGGTAGAGCGCGAAGCCGAAGGAGGCAAGCAGCCAGAGCGCGACGGCGAGCACGCCGCCAGGGCTCAACCACCGGAACCGCGGTCCCGGGTGCCGCACATTGGGCGCGGCCCAGTACAGCAACGCGAACGCGAAGCTCACCAAGAGCACGATCACCGGCCACTTGGCGATGTCCCACACGAGGACCGCGGTGGAGCCGATGCCGAGAGCCTGCCCGAGCTGTTCGGCGATCGCGCCCGTGGTGACCACGCCCAAGGCGGACAGCGCCAAGAGCGCCACGATCGTTGTCGTCAGGCCGAGACGCAACAGCAGGGTCTTCCACAGCGGGCGGCCCTCTTCGGCTTCGTAGACCGCGTTGGAAGCACGCATGAACGCGCCGATGTAGGCCGACGCCGACCAGAGCGCGCCCGCGACACCGATCACCGCGAGTGGCCACGCGGCGGCCTGGTTCCGCTGGAGCTCGGCCAGTGCTGTCAGCAGGATCTCGCGTCCCTGGCCGGGAACGAGCGCCTTGATGATGTCCACCAACGACTGCGTTGCCTCCGGCCCGAGCAGGCCGAGCACGGCCGTGATGACGAGCAACCCGGGAAACAGGGACAGCACCGCGTAGTAGGTCAGCGCGGCGGCCCAGTCGTTGAGGTTGTCCTTGCTGAACCCCGCCATCGTCCGCTTGAGCACCGCCATCCACGACCGCTTGGGGAGCTCCGTGGGGCTGTCCGGTTGCACGTGGCTCGGTGGGAAGCCGTGGCGCGCCATGGACGAACTCAACTCACCGCGGGACCGGACGCCGATGTCTCAGCGTGGTCCCTGATGTACTCGCGGCACTGCTTGGCCCGATTCGAGTCCTCAGCCATCACCTTGCGGAAGAAGGCGGCGATGTCCTTCCTGCCCGCGTTCTCGGCGTCACGGACGTACTGGCCGTAGTCGTGTCCCGCCTTCAAGGAGTGGTACTGCAAGGACACGAGGTCGTAGGTCACGTCGTCGAACCCGGTTTCTCCGGTGGCCATGCCGGTCTCCTTTCTTCTCACGGGCACGTCACCTGCCTGGTACCCCGAGCGAGCCCGGGCAACCACGCGGAGTTCGTGCTTGGGACGAACCGGTGGCCGCGACAGGTGACCGTTTGCCGCCACCCGCTTTGGGTACGCACGCGGCGAACCGTCCGCCACAGCTGTGGGGGGAGACATGACTCGGATCGTCGCCACTCCGGTGCCCACTCGTCCTGGGGCGCGTGGGCGCGGAGCAGGGAAGGGCTCGGTCCTGCTCGGGCTGTTGCGCACCACCGACCACAAGCAGATCGGCCTGATGTACATCGTGACCGCCTTCGGGTTCTTCCTGCTGGGCGGGCTGATGGCGATGCTGATGCGCGCCGAGCTGGCCCTCCCCGGGCTCCAGTTCCTCTCGCAGGAGCAGTACAACCAGCTGTTCACCATGCACGGCACGGTGATGCTGCTGCTGTACGCGACGCCGATCCTCTTCGGCTTCGCCAACTTCGTCCTGCCGCTGCAGATCGGCTCACCCGATGTCGCCTTCCCCCGGCTGAACGCCTTCTCGTACTGGCTGTTCCTGCTCGGCGGGATCATCACGGTCAGCGGGTTCCTCACCCCCGGCGGGGCGGCCGACTTCGGCTGGTTCGCCTACACGCCGCTGTCGACGGCGACCCACTCGCCCGGGATCGGGGCCAACCTGTGGAACACAGGGCTGATCGTCAGCGGCCTCGGCACGATCCTGGCCGCGGTCAACATGATCACCACGGTGATCTGCCTGCGCGCGCCGGGCATGACGATGTGGCGGATGCCGATCTTCACCTGGAACATCCTGCTGACCAGCGTCCTGGTGCTGATGGCGTTCCCGATCCTGACCGCGGCGTTGTTCGGGCTGTTCGCCGACCGGCTGCTCGGGGCGCACGTGTTCGACCCGGCCAACGGCGGTTCGATCCTGTGGCAGCACCTGTTCTGGTTCTTCGGCCACCCCGAGGTCTACATCGTGGCGCTGCCGTTCTTCGGCATCGTCTCCGAGATCTTCCCGGTGTTCAGCCGCAAGCCGCTGTTCGGCTACAAGGGCCTGGTCTGGGCCACCTTCGCCATCACAGCACTGTCCATTGTGGTCTGGGCGCACCACATGTTCGCCACCGGCGCCGTGCTGCTGCCGTTCTTCTCACTGACGTCCTTCCTGATCGCCGTGCCGACCGGGATCAAGTTCTTCAACTGGATCGGCACGATGTGGAAGGGGCAGCTCACCTTCGAGACGCCCATGCTGTTCAGCGTCGGGTTCCTGGCGACGTTCCTGCTCGGCGGTCTGTCCGGTGTCCTGCTGGCCTCACCCGCACTCGACTGGCACGTCACCGACACCTACTTCGTGGTGGCGCACTTCCACTACGTGCTGTTCGGGACGATCGTGTTCGCCACCTTCGGGGGCATCTACTTCTGGTTCCCGAAGATGACCGGCCGGATGATGGACGAGCCGCTGGGCAAGCTGCACTTCTGGACGACCTTCATCGGCTTCCACCTGACGTTCCTGGTGCAGCACTGGCTCGGCGCGTCGGGGATGCCCCGCCGCTACGCGGACTACCTGCCCAGCGACGGCTTCACCGGCATGAACATGGTGTCGAGCATCGGCGCGTTCCTGCTCGGCGCGTCGATGCTGCCGTTCCTGTGGAACGTGGCGAAGAGCTACCGCTACGGCGAGATCGTGACCGTGGACGACCCCTGGGGCTACGGCAACTCCCTGGAGTGGGCGACCACGTGCCCGCCGCCGCGGCACAACTTCACCGAGCTGCCCAGGATCCGTTCCGAGCGCCCCGCGTTCGAGCTGCACTACCCGCACGTGGTCGAGCGCTTCCGCGCCGAGGCGCACGTCGGCGGCAAGGGCCGCCCTGCTCCCTCCGAAACCGCCGCCGACGCCACCCGGGAGGAGACGGAGCGCGGAGACGACGCGCGCGACCGATGAGGACGGGCGCAGGTCAGCTCGCCCACGCCCGCAGCGGCTGACAGTGCTCGGGCTCCCGCAACCACCGCATGGACTCCTTCTCCAGCTGGCGGATCCGTTCACGGGTCAGGCCGAGCTCGTCGGCCACCTCCTGCAGCGTGCGCTGCCGACCGTCGTCGAGGCCGTAGCGCAGGGTCATGATCCGGGCCTGGCGCGCCGGCAGGGAGTCCACCAGCTCGCGCAGCCGCGCCGCGAACTGCTGGTGCTCCACCAGCTCCTGCGCGCTCGCCGACTCGGAGTCCTCCAGGAGGTCACCGAACACGGTGTCGCCGTCCTCACCGATCGGGGTCTCCAAGCTGACCACGCTGCGGCCGATGCGGCGCAGCTCCGCCACGCGCTCCGGCGCGACGTCGGCCTCCTCGGCGATCTCCTCCACGCTCGGGTCGCGGTTGAGCTTCAGGCCGAGCTGTCGCTCGACCCTGCGCACCTTGGACAGCTGCTCCACCACGTGCACCGGCAGCCGCACCGTCCGGCCCTGCTCGGCGACGCCGCGCGTGATCGCCTGGCGGATCCACCAGGTCGCGTAGGTGGAGAACTTGTAGCCCTTGGCGTAGTCGAACTTCTTGACCGCGTGGATCAGGCCCAGGTTGCCCTCCTGCACCAGGTCCAGGAACGGCATCTCGTGGTAGGTGTACTTCTTCGCGATCGACACCACCAGGCGCAGGTTCGCCCGGACCATGTGGTCCATCGCGGCGCGTCCCTGGTCGGCGACCACGCGCAGCTCGTCCGCGCGTTCGCCGGTGGCGGCCGGCAGCAGCTGCTCGGCGTAGACCCCGGCCTCGATGCGCTTGGCCAGGTCCACCTCCTGCTCGGCGGTGAGCAGGGGGGTCGAACCCACCTGGTTCAGATACCTGCGCACCAGGTCCGGCTCGGGGGCCGAGGCGCTCTGACGGAGGGTGCCGCTGGTCACTGTCATGATCATCTCCTCGGTCCTGATCGGGGCGCGGGCATGCGTCAGCCCGCCGCGATTGCAGATCTGACAAGGTGTCTTGTTCAACAATCCCGGACCGTGGACAATTCCCGGCTCAGCCGAGCAGCCGCACCAGCTCCGCGCGGTGGTCGGCGGCCACCTCGGCCGCGTTCCTCGGCGCGGCGACGCCGAGCTCGGCGAGCCGGTCGGCGCGCAACGTCGCCCGGAGCGGCCGGTTCGGCCATTCGGGGCGCGGCGTGGTCCGCACGAGCTCCGGTGACAGCCCGACGGTCTCGGCCAGCAGGCGCGACCACGCGTACTTGGTGCAGGTCTGCTCCGGCGCGATGTGCACGACCCCGGCGCTGCCCGCCTCGATCAGCTCCGCGAAGCAGCGGGCGACGTCGGCGACGAGCGCGGGCTGCCTGATCTCCTCGTCGTCGGCGAGGACCTGGTCACCGCGCGCGAGCGTGGCCAGCACCTGCGCGGGCCAGGTCGGGCGCGGTACGGACCCCAGCCCGTAGAGCAGCGGCACCCGCACGACCAGGGTGGACTCCTGCCGCGCCGCCGCCTGTTCGGCGGCGAGCTTGGACCGGCCGTACGCCTGGGCGGGTGCGGGCGAGTCGGTCTCGCGGTAGCCGCCCTCGCCGGTACCCGCGAAGACCCAGTCCGTGGACACGTGCACCACGCGCGCGCCGACCTCAGCTGCCTGTTCCGTGACCAGCTCGGTGCCGACCACGTTGACCAGTCGCGCCCTGTCGGGGTCCTTCTCGCACAGCGCGACGTCGGGGATGGCGGCGCAGTGCACGACCACGTCCGGGCGAGTCCTGCCGAACACCTCGGCGACCGACTCGGCGCTGGTGATGTCCAGCCGTTCCCCGCCGCTGTGGTTCTTGTTGTGGTGGCAGGGGATCACGGTGTGCCCGGCGGCTTCGAGGCGCTCCCGCACAGCCGCGCCGAGCAGTCCGCTGGAGCCGGTGATCAGGACTCGGGTCATGGTGCCAGGGTAAAGGCGTCGTGCTCGGCGATGGGATCTGCTAGCGTCCCGCCTCGTGTCGAGCCCCGAGGCCTCAAGAGCCTAGCCACCGGTCATCCGGTGGCTGCTCGCGTGCGCTCACACAGCGACTCCCATCGGATCACCGCGTCGTGGACCGCGGTCGACTCCTCCTTCATCAGGTTCTCCTGTCTCTTTGGCGTTCCCGCGGTCCTTTTCCGGGTTGACCTCCGAATTCACAGGGAGTACCTGTCGTGCCCTTCGCTGTCTACGTGCTGGGGTTGGCCGTCTTCGCCATCAGCACGTCCGAGTTCATGTTGTCCGGCCTCGTGCCGGCCATCGCCACTGACCTCGCGGTGTCCATTCCGGACGCCGGAATGCTCACCTCCGCCTTCGCCATCGGCATGGTGTTCGGCGGACCACTGCTCGCGGTGCTGACGATGCGGTGGGAGAGACGCCGCGCGCTCGCGGCGTTCCTCGTGACCTTCGCGGTCGTGCACGTCGTCGGCGCCGTTTCCTCCGACTACGCCGTGCTGCTGGTGACCCGCGTGCTCGGCGCACTCGCCTGTGCCGGGTTCTGGGCGGTGGCGGCGGTCTCCGCGATCGGCATGGTCGGTGAGAACGCCAAGGCCCGTGCGATGTCCGTCGTGGTCGGCGGGACCACCCTCGCCTGCGTCGCCGGAGTGCCCGGTGGCGCGTTCCTCGGCCAGCACTGGGGCTGGCGGTCGGCGTTCTGGGCGGTCGCGGTGCTGTCCGCGTTGTCCGTCGTCGCGGTGCTGGCCACGTTGCCGCCGAGCAGGCCGGAACCCCCGGTGCGCATCGAGTGGAAACCGTTGTTCGCCAAGCCGCTTCTGGTGGCGTACGCGCTCAACGCCCTGATCCAGGGTGCGACGTTCTGCACGTTCACCTATCTCGCCCCGCTGGTGACCGAGGTCGCGGGGCTCGGAGAGGGCTGGGTCCCCGTCATGCTCGTGCTGTTCGGTGTCGGCTCCTTCATCGGGATCACCGTGGGCGGCCGCATCGCCGACGCCCGCCCTGGGCTGGTGCTCCTGGTGGGCATGATCGCCCTCACCCTCGGCTGGACCGTGCTCGCGCTGACCGGTGGCAGCGGGATCGCGACGGTGGCGCTGGTGTTCATCCAGGGGCTGCTCGCCTTCGGCATCGCGCCCGTGCTCACCTCGCGGGTGTTCTACCTGGCCAAGGCGGCTCCGGCGCTCGCGGGCGGGTTCAGCACCGCCGCGTTCAACGTCGGCAACACCGTCGGCCCTTGGCTCGGCGGTGTGGTGATCGACGCCGGGCTCGGTTTCCGGTCACCGGTGTGGGTCAGCGCGCTGATGATGGTCCTCGCGTTGGGCGTGCTCGCGGTGAGCCGGAAAAAGTCCGCCGACACAGTCCGGCGACCTGTCGATCCCGGCGTCTCCCGTTCGACGCAGGGGTAGGGAAGGAAACGAACAGGGAGGACAGCGGTCATGTCTGGAGACTCGAACACGCAGGTCAGCGCTCGTCGCATCACCAAGGAGAAGCTGGACGCGGGGGTGCTCGCCGCGGTGCGCGTCGTCGTGTCGTTCCTGTTCCTCTGCCACGGCGGCCAGGGCCTGTTCGGCTGGTTCGGCGGCATCGACACCGCCGGTACCGCCGTCCCGTTCGGTTCGTGGCCCGGCTGGTGGGGCAGCGTGTTCGAGCTGGTCGGCGGCCTGCTGGTGCTCCTCGGCCTGTTCACGAGGCCGGCGGCCGTGCTGTGCTCGGGTGTGATGGCCTACGCCTACTTCACCGTGCACCAGCCGATGGCGCTGCACCCGATCCAGAACATGGGTGAGCTGGCAGCGGTCTACAGCTGGGTGTTCCTGCTGATCGCGGTGCTCGGGCCGGGGGCGTACGCCCTGGATCGGGTTCTGCGGCGCGGGTGACCGACGGGACGTGCCGCGCTGGGCGCCGACGCGCCTAGCGCGGCACGTTCGTGAGTGTCCGGATCACCGCGCCGCGCAAGGCTTCCGGCTGGCCGGGCTCCAAAGCGGCGAGGAACTCGCGGTCCAGCTCGGCCACCACCACCCGGGCCTTGGCGAGCAGGTCCCGGCCCCGGTCGGTGAGGTCCAGCCGTGCGGGGTGCCCGTGCCCGGCGAGCGTGCGCCGGACCGAGCCCTGCTCCTCCAGCATGAGGACGGTGGCGCGCATGCTCTGGGTGGTGATCCCCGCACGGCGGGCGAGGTCGCTGTAGGAGACCTCCGGGTTCTGCGAGATGTGGCCGAGCGCCCCGAGGTGCCGCATCGTCAGGTCGATCTCGGCGAGCGCCGCCTCCGTCCGTCGTTGCAGCTCGCGCCCGGCGGCGATCAGCAGCATCACGGTCGACGACGTGATATCACCCTCGGCCACCCGGACACTCCCCACTCGCGGTTCCAGCCGCGCAAGTGTCTCAGGCGCGCACGCCCATGCGCTCCGCGGCGCGCTCGGTGACTTCCCGGTAGCCCTTGAGCATCCCGGCGGAGAAGTCGAGCGTCCGCCGCGTCAGCTCGGGCCCGGCCAGCTCGGGGGTGCCGACGCCGAACAGCGGCTTCGGCGCGTACTCGGTGCCGAGCTCGGCCATCTTCGCCAGGTCGTCGCCGTGCAAGGCCTGGAGCAGCCGGAAGCCGACCTCGTGGCTGCCCGTCGCGGGGCCGGCGGTGATGCGGTTGCGGTCCTCGACCACGTTCCCGTGCGCCGGCACCGCCCCGACCAGGGCGAGCTGGTCGTGGCACTGGAAGTTCGTGGTCGCCCGGTACCCGCGCATCAGCCCCGCCGCGCCCAGCAGCAGCGACCCCGCGCACACGCCGGCGACCCACCGCGCGCGGGCTCCCCGGTCGGCGAGGAACGCCAGGGTCTCGGCGTCCTCGAAGACCTGCGCGGGCACGGCGCCCGCGAAGAGCACGTCCAGGTCGGCGGGGCAGTCGTCGAAGGTGGTCGTGGCGCGGGTGGGGAAGTGCGGCAGGCCCGCGATCTCGTCCCGGTTCTTCCACACCAGGTGCACGTTCGCGCCCGGCAGCATGCTGATCACCGCGTGGAAGCCGACCACGTCGATCTGCATGAAGCCGGGACACACCAGGATCGCGATCTCCAGGGGGCGGGACTGGTCGGTCATGGCGCTCCTCTCGTCGAAGGTGCAGTCAAACTAACAGCCAGACTGCAACCTCGGCAATCGCGTCGCCCGAGGAGGGGTTCGTGGACGTCGCTGCCCGTCGAGGGTTCGAACCTCGGTCTCCGGAGCCAGAATCCGGTGTCCTTGCCAGCTGGACCAACGGGCATTGTCGCTGTCGTGACAGCCGTGCCCCCACCAGGATTCGAACCTGGACCGGACGCGTCCTGAACGCGTTGCCTCTGCCGTTGGGCTATGGGGGCGTGCGGTTCCGGGGAGTCGAACCCCGACTGGCCTGGCTCTCGACCAGGTGCCTCTTCCGTTGGGCTAGAACCGCGGGAACCCTTGGCGGACAAGGGTTCTTGTCGGATGCCCGCGAGTCGAACGCGGTGTCTTCCGCTCCCAAAGCGGATGGGTTGCCGTCTCCCTCGCATCCGTTGCGCGCAAAGAAAAACCGCCCTGTCCGGACTCCCGGCGGGCGGCTCCCTCGCTGTGACGACGTGCGTCAGGGTGGGGAGGCCGCGCCGGGCAGCAGCTGCTGCGGCAGCGGAAGGGAGGACGGGAGCTGTCGTTGCTGACGGGTGTTCGTCATGGCTGCCTCCTCCGCTTGGTCGTGTGGTCACATCGTCGCCACGGCCGGAGGTGAGCGGCAACCCCTTTTTGTCGACTGTGCGCCTCGGCGGGTGTAACCTCGCCCCATGCTTCGCTCGTCGTGCCTGTGCTGGTGGCGCTCCACTTAGGAGCGGCACCCCTCACGCACGACCTGGGCCGTTCGGATGGACGGCCCTTTTTCGTTCCCTGGTTCGGGATGCGGTCGCCGTTCGGACGCCCGCCCACCCACCGAACAGGAGAACGTCATGACCAGCGCGCTACTGGAGAAGTCCGTCATGGAGGCCCCCCACCGGTTCCGGGTGCTCACCGGGGACCGGCCCACCGGGCGGCTGCACCTCGGGCACTACTTCGGCACGCTGCACAACCGGATCCGCTTGCAGAACCTCGGCGTCGAGGTGTTCCTGATCATCGCCGACTACCAGGTGCTGACCGACCGCGACGTCGCCGACAGGCTCACCGAGCACGTCGAGGAGCTGGTGCTGGACTACCTCGCCATCGGCTTCGACCCCAGTCGTGGCACGGTGTTCGCCCACAGCGCGGTGCCCGCGCTCAACCAGCTGCTGCTGCCCTTCCTCAGCCTGGTCTCGATCGCCGAGCTCGGCCGCAACCCCACGGTCAAGGACGAGATCGCCCACTCTCGCCAGTCCGCGGTCAGCGGACTGATGTTCACCTACCCGGCCCACCAGGCCGCGGACATCCTGTTCTGCAAGGCGAACCTCGTCCCGGTCGGCCAGGACCAGCTGCCGCACCTGGAGCTCACCAGGACCATCGCCCGCCGCTTCAACGACCGCTACGGCCGGGTCTTCCCGGAGCCGGAGGCGCTGCTGTCGGCCGCGCCGCTGCTGCTGGGCACCGACGGCACGAAGATGAGCAAGAGCCGGGGCAACGCGATCTCGTTGTCCGCCACCGCCGACGAGACCGCCCGGCTGGTCCGGGGCGCGAAGACCGACGCCGAAAGGCACATCACCTACGACCCGGACACCCGCCCCGAGGTCTCCAGCCTCGTGCTTCTGGCTGCACTGTGCGGGAATCGCGATCCGCACGAGGTCGCCGCGGAGATCGGCTCCGGCGGCGCGGCCGCGTTGAAGAAGACCGTCACCGAAGCGGTCAACGAGTACCTGGCGCCGATCCGGGCTCGTCGTGCGGACCTCGCGCGGGACCGCGGCTACCTCCGGCAGGTCCTCCGCGAGGGCAACGAGCGCGCCAACGCCATCGCCGACAAGACCCTCGCGGAGGTGCGCCACGCCATGCGGAGCCTCTACTGAGGGCAGTGCGGCCGTGTCCAGCTTCGCTCGGTTTGTTCTTGCACAGCAAGGACAGCCGCGCGATCACCGGACCGAGGGTTAGCTCCACGGGGCAGCTCGCCACGGGTGACGGCGCGGTCGAGCACGGCGGTCACGCACTCCTGCTCGCTCGCGACGAAGATCTCGTGGAACCAGGCAGCCTGGCGCGAGCCGGCGAGGAGATCGGCGGGCAGGCCGAGCACGGCGGCCAGCGCCGTTGGTCCGGACAGGCTCGCGGCGATGCGTTGGTACCGCGAGCAGATCGGTGCGCAGCGCGCCGGTGTCCTTGGGAACCGTCACGGTCAGGCTGCCGGAGGGCGGCCTGTTCGAGCCCTCAACGGGTACCGCGATCCTTGGCGGCTTCGGTGTGCTGCTGGCGGTGGTCCCGGCGCGTTGATCACCCGCGTCACCGTCGTGACGAAGTTCCTTTTCCATAGCGGGAAAATTGTCGCCGCATTTCACCCTATAGGGCCATGATCACTATTCTCAGCGCGATAGAATAAGAATATGACCCCCGACGAGACCCTCGACGCAATCGAGGACGCTTACCGCGCGGTGAATCACGCGCACGCGGTCCTGGCACGGCATCTCGCCGAATTGGTGGTCAGCACGGATTTCGCCGAATACCCCTACCTCGGTGACGAGGTCGGCGCTCTGCTGTCGATTTCCTCGCGCAAGGCCAGCACCCTGATCAACCACGCCGAGAACCTCGCCTCCCGCCCCGCCGTCCTCGCCGCCCTGGAAGAGGGCCGGATCGACCAAGGCAAAGCCCTGTTGATCGTGGACCAACTGGATCCCCTCACCGCTGTGCAGGCGGAGATCGTGGAAGCGGTACTGATCGAGTACGCCCGCACCCACCACTACAGCCGGATCCGCCAGCACGCCCAACGCCTGATCGCCAAGCTCGACCCCGCAGCAGCCGCCCGGCGGCACGAGGAGAAGAAGCGCACCCGCCGGGTGGAGAAGCTCAACCTTGATGACGCGATGTGCGCGTTGCGGTTCGAGTTCACCGCGCTCCAAGGCGCCCTGGTGTGGGATCGGATCGACCGCATCGCCCGAGGCCTCGGCGGCGATGAGCGCACCATGGACCAGCGCCGCGCCGATGTCGCGTTCGACCTGCTGATGGGCAAGGAGACCGGAGCCCCGCAGGGCGAGGTGAAGGTCCTGGTCACCCTCCCCGCCACCACGCTGATGGGCATGGATCAGGAACCCGGGATGCTCGCCGGGTACGGGCCGATTCCCGCAGACGTGGCCCGCGATATCGCCGCCGGAGGCACGTGGAAGCGGATTCTCACCGACCCGGTGACCGGGGTGGCGGTGGATGTGGGGCGGACGAACTACCGGCCCTCAGCCGCCCTCGCCGACCTAGTCCGGGCGCGGGATGTCACCTGCGTGGCCATTGGGTGCAGGCAACCGGCGCACCGGTGCGATCTGGATCATTGCGAACCTTTCGACGGCACCAACACGGTCGCGGATGATCTGGGTCCGAAATGCCGACGGCATCACGTGATGAAACATCACACCCGGTGGAAACGAACGCAGCTCCCCGGCGGTATCCACATCTGGACGACCCCGATGGGACGCACCTATGTCCGTGAACCGGAACCGATAGCGGATCCCGCTCCACCGTTTTAATACTCGCTAGCCCGCCACCATTCCAAGGTGAGCGGGCTGGACGAGGTCTAAACCAGGCGGTGTCCGCCGTCGACGTGCACAACGGTCCCGGTGATGAACCCATTGCGCAGTAGTGTCACAAAAGCCTCCGAAACGTCGTCCACGGTGCCGATGCGGTTCACCGGCAACCGCTGGGCCATCGTCGCCAGGCGCTCCGCCTTGCCGTCACCGACGAGGTCGTCCCAGATCGGCGTGTCGATCCACCCCGGCGAGACCGCGTTGACCCGCAGCGGCGCCAGCTCGACGGCCAGCGCCCGGACAAGCGCTTCCAACGCCCCGTTCACCGCCGCGAAGACCGAGGAACCCGGCATGGGACGGTATGCGGCGATGCCGGAGGTGAACGTGATCGAACCACCCGGCGCGAGATCGGCGTGCTTGCCCACCAGCCACGGGCCCAGCAGCTTGGTGCCCACGATCGCCTTCGCCGTCGCCACGTCGTACGCGGCGACCGGCTTGTACGCCCCGACCGCGTCCGCCGCTGTCACCACGACGTGATCGAGCTGTCCGGTCTCGGTGAACAGGCGTCGAACCGCGTCCTCGTCGGAGATGTCTGCCTGTGCGGTGCGCACTCGCGGCAGTCGAGCGGCCACAGTGGACAGACGCTCGGCGGAGCGACCCGCTACGGTCACGTCCGCACCGTCGGACAGCAGACGTTCGGCGAGCGCGAGACCCATGCCGGAGCTGCCACCGATGATCAGTACTCGATTCTTCATGCCCACAGCGTCCTTCAGCGCGCAGAGAGCACGGAAGGCCGCGCCGGGACTGGTCCTCGCAGGGCCACCCCCGATGTGCCCGCCGATGTCAGACTTGACCGGTGAGCGAGCTTGGTGAGTTCCTGCGCAACCGGCGCGGGCGCATCCGTCCCACCGAGGTGGGACTACCGGTCGGCACCGGTCGACGGCAGACGCCTGGCCTGCGCCGCGAGGAACTGGCCGCGCTGGCCGGAGTCAGCGTTGACTACTACATCCGCCTGGAACAGGGGCGGGACAGCAACCCGGGTGCGGCGGTGCTGGACGCGCTCGCTACGGCACTGCGGCTGGACAACGACGAACGCGCGCACCTGCACGGCCTCGCGCGCGCCGCGAGCGGCTCGGCGCCGCCCAAGCGCCCACGGACGGTGACAGCGCGGCCGGGGCTGCTGCAGCTGCTTGAGGCGGTGCGCCCGACTCCGGCGTTCGTGCTCGACCAGGTCAGCAACATCCTCGCCGCGAACCCGGAAGGCTGTCGGCTGATGGCGGGCATCGAGGACTGGCCCGTGCGGCAGCGCAACCTCGTCCGCTATGTGTTTCTGCACCCGACGGCGCGGCAGGTGTTCGTGGCGTGGCAGCAAATGGCGGAGGACTGCGTCGCCCATCTCCGCACCGTCGAGGCCGTCGATCCGGAGCCGGTCGCCGACGTGGTCGGACCGCTCCGCGCGGCCAGCCCGGAGTTCGACGAACTGTGGCGGAACTACGACGTCCGGGTCAAGAGCGGTTCCCGGCGCGTGTTCCACAATCCGGCGGTCGGGCGATTCGAGCTGACCTCGGAGATCCTCACAGCCGTTGACAGCCAACGATTCGTGGCGTTCCAGCCGGAACCGGGAAGCACCGGTCAGGATGCGATCACGTTGCTGTCCATGGAAATCAACGCATCCCAAGACCGTGGCTAGCCCTGGCCGCCAAGCGGACCAGCTCGTGCATCCGGTAGCGGCCGAGCTGGTGCTCCGAGACCAGCGAAACGGCCTCAAGCTCCCGCAACACCGACCTGATCTCGGAAGCGGGAAGCCCGCTCAGCTCGGCCGCTTCCTCCAGGCCGAACTCTCCGGAACCCTTGCTCAGCAAGGCGAAAGCACGGCGTTGCTTCTCCGTGAGTGCGGCGAAGGAGCTGGCGAACACCGTCCGCAGGTCGGCTGCGGCGCCCCATGCCCGCAGCGCTTGCAGTCGCGTGCTCTCCTCCCGCAGCTCGGCGGCGAACCGAGCCAGGGGGTGGCGTGGCTGCTGGACGGCGCGCGCCGCCACGATCGCCAACGCCAGCGGCAGTCCCGCGCAGTACCCGACCAGTTCGCTGACCGCGTCAGGATCTTCGGCGGCTCGTCGTGCCCCGACACGTGCGGTGAACATCGCCAAAGCGTGCTTCTGCGGCAATGGGTCCACGGGCACCACGTGCGCGTCGTGGGTGACCGCGAGCCCGGTGAGCGCGCGTCGACTGGTGATCACCACTGTGCAGGTGCTGGAAACCGGGAGCAGCGGGCGGATCTGGTCGACGTCGAATGCGTTGTCCAGCACGACAAGCAACCGCTTGTCAGCCACCATGCGTTGATATAGCGCGGCTTTGGCCTCATCCGTCAGTGGAACGTCGTCAACCCCAAGTGCGACAAGCAATCCGTGCAGCGCGTCCCGAACTGGCTCCTCGCTGTCGAAGCCGTGCAGATCGACGAACAGCTGCCCGTCCGGGAACCGGTCGAGGTTGCGATGCGCCCAAGCGACCGCGAGCGCGGTCTTGCCGACCCCCGCGCCACCATCGATCGCGCAGACCCGCGCTCCGTCGAGCAGCGCGAGTTCGTCGTCCCGGCCGGTGAACCACCGCGTTACTCCGGGAAGTTGTTGCGGCACAACTGTTCTTGGTGGACTCAGGATCTGCTGCTCCATCGCGAGCAGTTCCCGGCCCGGATCGATGCCGAGCTCATCGGCCAGTCTCTCGCGTGCGGCCTGGAAAGCGGCAAGAGCCTCCGAAGTGCGGCCGGCGCGGTGAAGTGCTTGCATCAGCTGGGCCTGCAACCGCTCGCGCAGCGGATGCTCGGCGGCCAAAGCGGTCAGCTCCGGCACCAGCTCCGCCCCGCGCCCCAACGCCAGCTCCCGCTCCAGACAGTCCTCCCACGCCGCCATGCGCTCCTCGACGAGCCTGATCCGGACCGCGTCCAACCCGGAACAACGAGCATCGGCCAACGGTTCACCGCGCCACAAAGCCAAAGCGGCGCGCAACCGCGTCACCGCGACGGCGGGATCCCGTTCCTGCCTGGCTTGGCTGACGAGGTCGCGGAACCGGAAGAGGTCGATATCGCTCTCGGCAGCGGTGATCACGTAGCCCGGGTCCTGGTGGACCAGCCGGACATCCGCGGGCAGCAGCAGGCGAAGCCCGGTGACGCGTTGCTGCAACGAGTTCCGCGCGGAGCGTGGTGGGTTGTCGCCCCACAGCGCGTCGACGATCCTCTCGGTGTCGACTGGACGGTTCGGGGTGAGCAACAGCAACGCAAGCAGGCACCGTTGCTGCAAGCTGGAAACTCGAATCCCACTGCCCCCGTGGGAGATCGTCACCGTCCCGAGCAGGCCGAACCGCACAGCACCTCCGCTCTCTTCTTGTCCATTGTGGACTTAGTCGTCGAGTTCCTTCAACTGTCGCCGAACGGTCTCGGCTTCGGTGTCCCGGCCCTGGGTCTCGTAGAGTTCGAGCGCCTGCTTCCAGTGGTCACGGGCTTCGTCCACACGCCCGAGATCGAAGTGCGTTCTGCCGAGGTTGTTCAGGACACTGGCTTCGACATAGGCGTTGCCGTGTTCGCGAGACAGCGCAAGAGCTTCACCGTAGTAGTTGATCGCAGTGGAGTAGTCACCAGTCTCGTGTGCGATGAAGCCCAGCGAGTCGAGGGTATCCGCCTCGCCCAAGGGATAACGGTGTTCCCGGAACAGGACGAGGGAGGCTTCGCAATGGGTTGAGGCCATCGCGTAGTCGCCGCACTTGGCTGCGCTGTTGCCCACAATGTTCAGTGAGAGTGCTTCCCACACCGGTTCTGCCATGGCCTGGTAGAGACGGAGCATGCGGGTAGCGTGGTGCAAAGCTCGTCGATTGTCGCCGCACAGGTCCCAAAGCAGGTTGAGGGAACCGTGAATTCCGGCTTGACGCCACGTGGCGCCGGTCTCCTCGGCCAGAGCCAGTGCTCGATCGAGGTGCTCAAGCGCTTTGTCGTGGGAACCCATCCGTGAGTACGCCGTACCGAGTAGGTAGTGGGTCAGGGACAGTGGATCGTGCTCTCCTGAAAGCTCCGCTGCCGTGACCCCGGTCCGAGAGACGACGAGTTGAGTGCCGAGGTCCCCGATCAGCCCGAGGAAACTGGTCGTGGCCGAAGTCATGTGCCAGGCAGGGCTGTGCCAATCGTGTTCCAGGGCGGTTTGTTGGACTGCGACCAAGTGCAGCTTCTCGGCGCCGAACCACGCCAACGCCGCTGAGTCGTCCGCCAAGGGAAGCGGTGTGCAGCCCGAGCTGTGCGTGTCGAGCTTCGGGACTCGACGATGCGGGTTGAGCAACCGGTCACCTGCGTAAGCCGTGTGCAGGTAGAAGTCGACCAGTCGCCGCAGCGCCGTCTCGCGCTCGTCCTGTGACTGCTCGTGCTCGGCCTGTTCGACGGCGTAGAGCCGGGTGAGGTCGTGCATCCGGAACCGGTCGGGCACGTGCTCCTCAACCAGGGAGAGCTCCTCCAGCTCCCTCAGCACCCGCACAACCTGCTCGGCGGGGAGCGCGGTGAGGCTGGCCGCCGCGGGCACGCTGATGTCCGGTCCCGGGGCCAGGCCGACCAGCCCCAGCACCCGGGCCTGCTCCGTGCTCAAAGCCACCCGGGAGAAGGAGAACACGGCCCGCAGGCTCGACGGGATGTCCCCGCCGTCCAATGTGGCCAGACGGCCGGTCTCGTCACGCAGCTCGACGGCGAAGCGCGCCAGCGGTTGCCTGGGGTGGCGAGCGATGCGGGCGGCGGTGATCGCCAACGCCAACGGCAGGCCCGCGCAACAGCCCAGCAGCACCTCGACCGCGTCCGGTTCGGCGTCCAGCCTGGCCTGGCCGAGTCGTCCCGCGAGGAGGTTGCGGGCCTCGGCGTCGTCGAGGATGTCCAACGGCAACCAGGACGCGCCGTGGTGAGTGATCAGGCCGGTCAGCCGGTGCCGACTGGTCACGATCACCGCGCAGGTCGCGCCGCCCGGCAGCAGCGGGGTGATCTGGTCCAGGTCGCGGGCGTTGTCGAGCACCACCAGCATCCGTTTGCCCGCGAGCAGGCTGCGGTAGAGGGCTGCCTGGGCGTCCAGCTCCACCGGGATGCGCTGCGGCGCCACGCCCAAGGCGTCGAGGAACCCGCGGACCGCGGTCTCCGGCGTCATGGGCTCGTGCTGGTCGAAGCCACGGAGGTTGACGAACAGCTGCC
The DNA here is from genome assembly GCF_042429765.1 of Allokutzneria oryzae. NCBI lineage: Bacteria > Bacillati > Actinomycetota > Actinomycetes > Pseudonocardiales > Pseudonocardiaceae > Allokutzneria > Allokutzneria oryzae. The sequence continues at coordinate 186,544 of NZ_JBHLZU010000005.1, forward strand.
CGTCCGGGAACCGGTCGGCATGGGCGTGCGCCCACCGCAGCGCCAGTGTGGTCTTGCCGATGCCGCCGCCCCCGCCGATCGCGGAGATCACCACCGTGCCGCTGTCCTCCAGGGACGCCGACAGCTGGTCCAGTTCGGCGTCGCGGCCGGTGAACCAGCGCGTCACCGGGGGAAGCTGGTCAGGGCCGCCGCCGGGCCGTGGCGGGGGTTCGGGGAGCAGGTCGGGGTCGTTGCGGTGGATGCGATCCGCCAGCTCCCGCAGCGCCGCAGATGGCGCGGCCCCCAGCTCTTGGCGGAGCCGGGTGAACACCGCCAGCGCCTCGGCCTGGCGGCCCGCCCGGTACAGCGCCGTCATCAGCAGCGCGTGGCAGGGCTCGCGCGCCGGGTTCTCCGCCGCCACAGCGGTCAGTTCCGGAACCAGCTCCGCCCCGCGCCCGGCCGCGAGCTCCAGGCCGATGGCCTCTTCCAGCACCGCCAGGCGTTCCTCCGCCAGCTCAGTCTTGATCTCGTCGAACCCCGGCGCGGTGACATCGGCCAACGGAGCGCCGCGCCACAACGTCAACGCGCTCCGCATCGCCGCGACGGGCTCCGGCAGCGCGCGAGCCGCCCGCACCCGGTCCCGGAACTCCTCCAGATCCGTCGAGGCATCCACCACCCGATACCCCTGACCAGCCCTCTCCACTGCCACACCGAGCTTGCGCAGCTGCGACACGTACTGCTGCACCGTGTTGCGGGGTGACACCGGAGGGTGCGGCCCCCACAGGCACTCCGCGATCCGGGACGTCGCCACCACCTGGCCCGCGTCCAGGACCAACAACGCCAGCACCGCCCGCTGCTGCCTGCCGACGGAGATCTCGCCGTCACCGATCACCAACGTGCCCAGCAAGCCGAACCGCACACATCCCCCTCACGCCTTGAGCCCACAGCATGGTCGACCGGCTCGCTGTCGCGGTGGGCAACGCTCTGACCTGGCCAGGAGGCCCTCATTCTCTAGGCAAGTGCAGGAGGTGGTCGAGCGGGCTCCGCCCTCGCCGCACGCGATCGGGTGATCGTGGTGATCTTGGGCGGTTCCGTTCTCCGCCAATAGCCCCACGGCAGGGTGGGCGGGGCCCGGTGTCACGGAGCGTCACCGCTGTCCGAGTGGTCTTGACGTCCTTCCCGCCGGGTTAGCCTCGTCGCCGCTGTCTCCTCGAAGGCGGAAGCTCCCCGAAGGCGGAAGCGCATGACTCACGACGAGTTGCCACCCAGGACCGGAACTCTCACCAAGCGCGCGTTGGTTCTCGCCTCGCACGCCGTGGAGCGCGCGGCGCTCGCCGCGGCGGACGACGGTCTCCTGGTGATCGCCCTGTTCCAGCGGCTGCCGTACTTCGAGCGGGAGCGGCGGGTCTACGCCGAGCTCGCTCGTCACTCCGCGTGCACGGTGGTCGGCATGGTGGACCGGACACGGCCCGACCTGCCCGTCGGGGTGACTCCGGTGCTGCTGCGCGAGGACGAGGACCTGGCGCACGAGTGGTCGGTGATCGCGCTGTCCCCGACCTTCGGCGCCTCCGTGGTGGCCCGCGACCTGGAGCGGGTCGAGACGCGCTCGACCTCGCTGGAGGCGGCGCGGCTGTTCCAGGGCCGGTGGGGCTTCCGGCGGGACGAGGCCTACGCCGAGGCCGTGCGGCTCCGGGACACGCTCGGCGACCGGCTGCCGCCGTCGGCCCGCAACGCCATCGAGCGGGTGCTCGACAGCGTCGTCGACGACCCGGCGACCGCGGTCGAGCAACGCGCCGAGGCCGCGCTGCGACACCTGGTGACCCGGCTGGAGCACCAGCGGCGCCGGTACCTCGACCTGCGGGAGAAGGTGGACGCCGACCGCGGGTTCGGGCGTGACCCCTGGACCGGGCTGCATTCGCTCAGCTCGCTGGGGACGTGGCTGGGCGTGACCGCCCCCGACACGCTGCCCCTCGGGCTGGCGCTGGTGCGGGTGCCCGACCTCGCCAGCCTTGAGGCCAGGCACGGTGCCAGGACGAGCATGCACACCGAGAACAACATCGCCGACGTGCTGCGGCGCGAGCAGCGGCAGCAGGACCGGGCGTTCCGGATCTCCAAGACGGAGTTCCTGCTCGCGCAGCCGGGGGTGGACGCGGCGGCGATCGAGGCGATCGGCCGCAGGCTCGGCGAGCGGGTCAGGGGACTGGGCGCGTGCTACCCGTTCGTCGGTGTCTGCGCCGAGGTCGCCACCACGATCAGCAGGACGCGGCCGCTGCCCCTGGAGGAGCTGCGCTCGCGGCTCGGCGCGCCGAACGCCGTCCCGATGGACGACCGCAGCTGGGAGACGGCGCCGATCCCGGTGGTGCGGGCCGCGACGGTGGCGGCCGAGGACTGAGCCTCGGGCCGCCCCGACGCCGTGGTCAGCCCTTCGGCGGGAGGACGTTCCTCGGGAAGTCGCCCTGCACGTTGCCCGGCACCTTGTAGTTGCAGACGACGTAGGTCTCGAACCACTTCCCGCCCTGGCCCGCGACCCGTGCGCAGCCGAGCTTCGTGCTGGCCTTCCACACCACCTGGGTGAAGTGGCCGGTCGCTCCGGAGAAGCCGGGTCTCGCGAAGTCGTAGTCCTTGATCTCGTCGTACCAGGACTGCACCGCCCTCCGGCAGCTGCCCAGCTGGCCTCGCTGGGTCGTCGCCCACCAGGACAGGTTCTCCCCGTGGTCCCTGAGCCCGGCGTGGCCATGCGAGAGGCCGTCCTTCTGCGAGATCAGGGCCGCGCGGAGCTTCGCGTAGACGGCGATGTTCGTGTCGACGGCCATCGGTGGTGCGCCGTGTCTGGCGCGCAGCTCGTTGTGCACGGCAAGGCACTCGGCTTGGAACTCCGCGTCCGTCCGGTTGGGCAGAGCGGATCGCGCCCATGCCGCGGGAGCGGCCAGAACGGTGAGCACGAGTGCGATCGCCAATGAACGAGCAGCACGCATATCTAGACCTCTTCCTGGCTGAATTCGGTGCGTGGCAAGGGAAAGCTTCGTCACCGTTCAGCGCGGACCGAGGTCGCGGGGATCACTTCTCGGTCACTGCCGGTCAGAACATCGACACGCCGATGTCGTCCCCGAGCGCGACGTCCACGGCCAGCTCGGCGTGCAGCCGGGTCGTCGGGAACACCGGCACCGGACTGTCGTCGGCGCCGATCAGCAGCTCGATCTCGGTGCAGCCGAGGATGACGCCTTCCGCGCCGCGCTCGACGAGCCGGCCGATGATCTCGCGGTAGGCGGCTCGGGACTCCTCGCGGACGATGCCGACCACCAGTTCCTCGTAGATGACCCGGTGCACGACGGCGCGGTCCTCCGGACCGGGGACCAGCACGTCGAGGCCGTGGCCGCGCAGCCGGTCGACGTAGAAGTCCTGCTCCATGGTGAACGCCGTGCCCAGCAAGCCGATCCTGGCCAGCCCGGTGGCCTGGACCGCCGCCGCGGTGGTGTCGGCCAGGTGCAGCAGGGGGACGCCGAGGTCGTCGGCGACCTTGTGCATGGTGTTGGTGCAGAGCACGACGAAGTCGGCGCCCGCCCGCATCAGCGCTTGCGCGGCTTCGCGCAGTACCGCGGCAGCCTCGGCCCACCGGCCTTCGGCCTGCATGCGCTCGATGGCGGCGAAGTCGACCGAGTACATCACGCAGTGCGCGGAATGCAGCCCGCCCAACCGTTCCCGGACGCGCTCGTTCACCACGCGGTAGTACTCGATCGACGACTCCCAGCTCATGCCGCCGAGCAATCCGATGACCTTCATGGGGCCATTGTCGTGGACTCCGGAGCGGGGCGGGGCGGACCCGCGCCGCCCCGCCCCGGTGATCACGCGTCCTTGTTGTCCTGCCACCACTTCTGGCCGGTGTCCGGCAGCGTGGTGATCGGGTCGTAGTACGGGTAGCGCCGTTCCAGCGCCTCGTCGTCGGTCAGCTCGATGCCGGTGCGGTAGTTCTTCGTCCAGTACGAGATGCCCAGCTCGCGGTCGTACTCGGCGAGCTGGTGGACCCACCGCTTGCCCACGTACGGGACGTCGCAGACGATGCGCGGGGTGGCGTAGCCGGGCAGATATCCCATGATCGCGTGCTGGAGCTCCTGGGCCTCCCAGACCGCGACCCGCCAGTGCTCGGCGTTGGGGATCATGTCGCACATGTAGAAGTAGTACGGCAGGATGCTCGCTTCCCCTTGCAGCGCAAAGCAAAGGTCGAGCAGCGCCTTCGGGTCGGCGTTGACTCCCCGCATCAGCACGCCCTGGTTGCGGACGTCGCGGACTCCGACCTCCAGCATCGCGCGGGCGGCTTCGGCGACGAGCGGGGTCACCGACTGGACGTGGTTGACGTGGGTGTGGATCGCCAGGTTCACCCCGCGACGCCGCGCCGTTCTTGCGACGCGCTCCATGCCCTCCACGACCGCCGGCTGGATCCAGTGCTGCGGCAGACCGGCGAGCGCCTTGGTCGCCAGGCGGATGTCGCGGACGGTCTCGATGTCCAGCAGCCGCATCAGGAAGGACTCCAGCTGCTTCCACGGCACGTTCGCCACGTCGCCGCCGGAGACCACCACGTCCCGCACTCCAGGGGTGCGCTTGAGGTAGTCGATCATCTGGTCCTGCCGGTCCACCGGCTTCAGCGACAGCTTGTGCTTGTCCACCTGCGGGGTGGAGTTGCCGACCAGGTCCATGCGGGTGCAGTGCCCGCAGTACTGGGGGCAGGTCGAGAGCAGCTCCGCGAGGACCTTGGTCGGGTAGCGGTGGGTCAGCCCCTCCACCACCCACATCTCCGCCTCGTGCAGCGAGTCGCGCGAGGAGTGCGGGTGCGAGGGCCAGGACAGCTCGCGGTCCGAGGCCACCGGGATCATGTACTTGCGGATCGGGTCCGCGTAGAAGGCCTCGGTGAACTCCTCGGGCGACTCCGCGCCCTCGGGCACCATCGTGTTGATCATCTGCGGCGGGACCAGCATCGACATCGTCGCCAGGCTGGACTGGTCGGCGGTCAGGTCCTCGTAGAAGCGCTCCGTCAGCAGGTCACCCATGACCGCGCGCAGCTGCCGGATGTTCTTCACGCACGACACGCGCTGCCACTGGGCGTCGCGCCACTGAGCCTCGGTGATGTGCCTCCAGCCGGGGAAGCGCCGCCAGTCCGGTTCGCGCAGCTCGCGCCGCACGTACTCGTACGGCTGCCGGGAGCTGTTCTCGATCGCCTCCGAGACAGTCGTCGGAGCCGGCTGGCCAGTCTGCTTGCCAGTGGACACACCGTCGTGCACCGCAGTCATAACTACTCCTCGCCCTCAAGACGACGTAAAGATATGCTGCCAGAACGCAGCGATGGCGTAAATCTTTCGGAGGTTAGCGTGACGGAGGCCGGTTCGCGGAGTCAAACCTCGCCCTTCGGGCTGCACCGGGTGCTCGAACCCGCCGGGGTGCTGCCGCAGCAGGCGTGGCGACTGGACGCCGACCCGACACCGGGCAGCGACGAGGTCGTGATCGACGTCGAGCGGCTCAACCTGGACGCCGCCTCCTACCGCCAGCTGCGCGAGGCCCACGGCACAGGTCCTGAGCTGCGCAAAGCCGTGCTCGACATCGTCGCCGAGCGCGGCAAGATGCAGAACCCGGTGACCGGTTCCGGCGGCATGCTGCTGGGCACGGTGCGCGAGGTCGGGCCGGACTCCCCGCTCGGGCTCAAGCCCGGCGACCGGGTGGCCACGCTGGTCTCGCTGACCCTCACGCCGCTGCGCATCGACGACGGGCTCTCCGACTGGGACGGCCAGGGCGAGCAGGTGCCGTGCAAGGGCACCGCCGTGCTCTTCGGCCGGTCCATCGCCGCCGTGCTGCCCGATGACGTGCCGGACCTGCTCGCGCTGTCGGTCTTCGACGTCTGCGGGGCCCCGGCGCTGACCGACCGCGTCGTCCGCCGCAAGCTCTCCGCGCTGGAGCGTGCGCCGTCCGTGCTGGTCCTCGGCGGTGGCGGCAAGTCGGGCTCGCTCTCGCTGGCCGCCGCGCGCCGCGCGGGCGCGGGCAGGCTGGTCGCGCTCGTGCCGTTCGAGGCCGAGGCGGAGGTGGTGCGCGCGTCCGGGCTGGCCGACGAGGTCGTCGTCGCCGACGCGCGGGACCCGATCGCGCTGCTCAACGCGGTCGGGGAGACCGTGGACGTCACCGTGGTGTGCGTGGACGTGCCCGGGTGTGAGCACGGGGCGGTGCTCGCCACCAGCGACGGCGGCACGGTCATCTTCTTCTCCATGGCGACCTCGTTCTCCGCCGCCGCGCTCGGCGCGGAAGGGCTGGCCGCCGACGTCGAGATGCTCGTGGGCAACGGCTACGTCCCGGGCCACGCCGCCTTCGCGCTGGAGCTGTGGCGCGCCGAAGCCGGGGTGCGCACCGTGTTCGAGGCGCGGGAACGGCAGACTTCCCGCTCATGACGCGCATGGCTCCGAAGACGCCGACCCTGCTGCACGGCGGCCGCATCCACAGCCCGGCCGCCTCCGACGCGACCGCGATGGCGGTCGAGGGCGACACCGTGGTGTGGGTCGGCCAGGACGCGGTGGGCAAGGCGCTCTACCGCGAGGCCGAGCACGTGGACCTCGCGGGCGGCTTCGTCACCCCGGCCTTCGTCGACGCGCACGTGCACGCCACCTCCGCCGGGCTCCAGATCGAGGGGCTGGACCTTGCGGGGTGCGCCTCGCTCACGGAGTGCCTGGACGCGGTGCGCCGGTTCACCACCGCCAACCCCGGCACCCTGGTGTGGGGCCAGGGCTGGCAGGAGACGCGGTGGCCGGAGGGCCGTCCGCCGACCCGCGCGGAGCTGGACAACGCGGCCGGGGGAGCGGCGGTCTACCTCTCCAGGATCGACGTGCACTCCGGGCTGGCCACCACGGCGCTGATCGACCGGGCTCCGGCCGCGCGCGAGGCCGTCGGCTGGTCCGAGGACGGGCCGCTGACGCAGGAGGCGCACCACCACGTGCGGCGGGCCGCGCAGAGCTCGCTCACCGCGAGCCAGCGCCGCTCGGCCCAGCTGGCATTCCTGCGGCACGCCGCCGCGAACGGCATCGCTTGCGTGCACGAGTGCGCAGGACCGGACATCTCCAGCGCTGAGGACCTCGCCGCGCTGCTCGAAATGTCCACTGTGGAGTCCGTGCCGGAGGTCGTCGGGTACTGGGGCGAGCTGAACGGGTTCGACACGGCCAAGGAGCTCGGAGTGCGCGGGCTCGCCGGTGACCTGTTCGTCGACGGCGCGATCGGCTCGCGCACCGCCGCGTTGTGCGCGCCCTACAGCGACCGGGCGGAGACCTCCGGTGCGCTCTACCTCCGCGCGGACGACATCGCCGAACACCTGGTCGGCTGCACGCGCGCCGGGCTCCAGGGCGGCTTCCACGTGATCGGTGACGCGGCCGTCGCCGAGGTCGTCGAAGGCTTCGCGCTGGCGGAGAAAGTCGTTGGCGCGCACGCGCTTTCCGCCGCGCGGCACCGCTTGGAGCACCTGGAGATGGTGGACGCCGAGCAGGCCGTGCGGCTGGCGGGCTGGGGCGTCGCGGCCTCCATGCAGCCGCTCTTCGACGCCGAGTGGGGCGGCGAGGAAGGCATGTACGCGCAGCGGCTCGGCCTGCCGCGCGGCACCCAGCTCAACCCGTTCTCCCAGCTCGCCGCGGCCGGGATGGTGCTGGCTTTCGGTTCCGACGTGCCCGTGACGCCGGTCGCCCCGTGGGAGACCGTCCGCGCCGCCGTGCACCACCGCACTCCGGGCCTCGGGGTCTCCCCGCGCGCCGCGTTCACCGCGCACACGCGGGGCGGCTGGCGCGCCTGCGGCGTCAACGACGGCGTCACCGGGACGCTCGCGCCTGGTGCTCCGGCGACCTACGCGGTGTGGGAGGCGGGCGACCTCGTGGTCGCCGCGCCGGACAACCGCGTGCAGCGGTGGTCGACCGATCCCCGCTCGGGGGTTCCCGGCCTGCCCTCGCTGACCTCGTCCGACCCCTTGCCCCGCTGTGTGCGTACCGTCCGCAGTGGACAGACCATCTACGACAGCCGAGGAGGCGCAGGCCAATGACAAAGGCGTTGTTGGGACTGGACCAACAGACTGTCGCCAGAGCCAGGGAGCTGGCCGCCGCCGCGGCCGCTCCGGTGATCGAGCTCGCGAAGGCGCACACCACCGTCGCGGTGGAGCGCGCGACACTGCGGCTGGCCGGGATCACCGGCGCGGACACCACCCACCGGGCCGGTGACGTGCCCTGGGTCAACCGCGTGGTGGACACCGTTCGAGACCACTGTGGACTGGAGCACGGGTCGCTGCTGCCGGTATTCCACGCATTGCGCGAGCACGACCTCGGCACGCTGACCGAGCTGGCTGAGGCGACCGCCGCCGGGCAGGTCCGGTTCACGCTGCCGGAGGGCAAGGACCGCGAGCGCGCCGCCAAAGCCGCGCGATCAGCCGTCGGCAAGGGGCTCCGGCAGGTGGACCGCAGCAAGGCGCAGCGGACCAAGCTGGTGGAGAAGATCGGTGACCCTGAGCAGCGGCCGTGGATCTACCTGATCGTCGCGACCGGCGACATCGACGAGGACGTCGTGCAGGCGTGCAACGCCGCGCGTGCCGGGGCGGACATCATCGCGGTGATCCGTTCCACCGGACAGTCCCTTTTGGACTACGTGCCGGAAGGCGCTACGCACCACGGGTTCGCGGGCACCTACGCCACGCAGGAGAACTTCCGGATCATGCGCGCGGCGCTGGACGAGGTGAGCAAGGAGGTCGGCCGCTACATCCGGCTGACCAACTACGCCTCCGGGCTGTGCATGCCGGAGATCGCGGTGCTCGGCGGTCTCGAACGGCTGGACATGATGCTCAACGACTGCATGTACGGCATCCTGTTCCGCGACATCAACCCGATCAGAACCTTTGTGGACCAACGGTTCTCGCGCCAGGTGCACGCGCGGGCCGGCATCATCATCAACACCGGTGAGGACAACTACCTCACCACCGATGACGCCGTGGACGCCGCGCACACGGTGACGGTCTCGCAGCTGCTCAACGAGCGCTTCGCGCACGAGGCCGGGCTGCCGGACGAGCTGCTCGGCCTCGGCCACGCCTTCGAGATCAACCCGGACCTGCCGGACTCGTTCCGGATGGAGCTGGCGCACGCCCTGCTGGCGCGCGAGGTCTTCCCGGACGCTCCGCTGAAGTGGATGCCGCCGACCAAGCACATGACCGGCGACGTCTTCCGTGGCCACCTGCTCGACGGCTTCTTCAACCTCGCCGGGGTCCTGACCGGGCAGAGCATCCTGCTCGTCGGCATGATGACCGAGGCCGTGGTGACGCCGTTCCTGTCCGACCGCGACCTCGCGGTGGCCAACGTGCGCTACGTGCTCAACGCCGCGGGCAACCTCGCCGAGGACTTCCGGCCCGCGCCGGACGGCTTCATCGTCAAGCGCGCGCACCTGGTGCTGGACGAGGCCGTCGCGCTGCTGGAGCGCATCGGCCGCGAGGGTCTGCTGAACGCGATCGCCGAGGGCACCTTCGGGCTCATGAAGCGCCCGCCGGAGGGCGGCAAGGGCGCGGACGGCGTTGTCGTGAAGGCGGAGGAGTACTACAACCCCGCCATCGAGATGCTGGAGACGGGGGCCACCAAGTGACCACTCTTGAGCAGGGGAGCGCCGAGAAGCGCTACGTCCGCCCGTACGGCGACACCACGGGCGACGGCATGGTGCAGATGTCGCTGACCGTGCCGGTGCCGCACGGCCCCAAGGCGGAGGGCGCCGCAGCGCAGCTCGCCGCGAAGATGGGCATCGAGCCCGCGATGGTGGTGCACTCGCACGCGATCGGCCCGGACTTCACCTTCGTGGTGGTCTACGGCTCGGTGAAGCACCTGATCGACCTCGACGAGGTCAAGGTGGTGGAGCGCGAGTACCCGCTGCTGACGCCCACCGAGATCAACACGTCGGTGAAGAAGTCGCTGCGCCGCAAGATGGTCGTGGTCGGCGCGTGCATCGGCACCGACGCGCACACTGTCGGCATCGACGCGATCCTCAACATCAAGGGCTTCGCGGGGCAGAAGGGCCTGGAGTACTACCGCGAGCTGCGCGTGGTGAACCTCGGCGCCCAGGTCGCGGTGCCGGACCTGGTGAAGCGTGCGCGCGCGGAGAAGGCGGACGCGGTCCTGGTCTCCCAGGTGGTGACCCAGCGGGACGCGCACCTGTTGAACACCAAGGAGATGGCGGCGGCCTTCCGCGAGGCGATGGGTGAGCGCCGCCCGCTGCTCGTCGCGGGCGGCCCCCGCTTCGACCCGTTGCAGGCAGGGGAGCTCGGCGTCGACCGCGTCTTCGGCCGAGGCACCACACCGGGTGAGGTCGCGAGCTTCCTGGTACACGCTTTGTCACACAAGGGAAAGGCAGCCTAGATGGCCAGCGGAGCACTCGTGGAGGGCTTCACCGTCGCCCACCGCCGGTACGTGCCGTACGCGCACGCCCACTACGGCGGGAACCTGGTGGACGGCGCCTACAGCCTCGGCCTGTTCGGTGACGTGGCCACGGAGCTGTGCATCCAGACCGATGGCGACGAGGGACTGTTCGCGGGCTACGCCAACGTGGAGTTCCTCGCGCCGGTGCGCGCGGGCGACGTCGTGGAGGTCGTCGCGACGCTGACCCGCATCGGAAACCGCTCCCGCACGGTCGATTTCGAAGCCCGCGTGGTCTGCCGCGCGGCTCCGGACCGCGGTCCCTCCTCCGCGGACGTCCTCGACCCGCCGCTGGTCGTCACCCGCGCCACCGGCACGGTCGTGGTCCCCATCGCCACCACGTAGCCCGGTTACGAGCGGCGGGTTTCCAGTCCGTCCAGGAACAGGCCGAGCCCGTAGGCGAAGTGGTCCTCGCGGACCTGGCGCAGGTCCTTGTCCCCATGTGCCGTGAAGTGTTCGCGGAGATGGGGATAAGGCCGCGTCGCCTGTTCGACGGTCGGGCGCAGGCGCTTCTCCCAGTCCTGCTCGTCCTGCCCGCTGCGGGCGATCACGGTCAGCAGCGCGGCCTCGCTGATCCCGATACCGATCACGTAGGCCATGACGGCGCTGATCGCCTGGTCGGCTTCGACCATGCCGAAGCCCCCCGACGCGAACAGACCGAGCATGCGGTCGTTGAGCCGCATCACGTTCGGCCCCAGGTACGACAGGCCGACCTGGCCGAGCACCGACGCGATCCACGGGTGCCGCAGGATCATTGACCGCACGCTGTGCGCGCAGGCCGTGACGCCCGCCCGCCAGTCCTGGGCAGACGCGGGGGCCGGCACCTCGATCTCGCCGTAGACCTCGTCGACCACGAGCTCGATCAGCTCGTCCCGGTTGGTCACGTGCCGGTAGAGCGAGGTCGCCGCCGTGCCCATCTGCGTGCCGAGCCGCCGCATGGTCAGCGCCTCGACGCCCTCGGCGTCCAGCAGCCGGACCGCCTCCGCCACGATCTGCTCCTGGCTCAGCGCCTGCTCCTTCTTGCGGCGCGGGCGCGTCCACGCCGACGGGATCGGCTGCTCGTCTGCCATCTGACCTCCTCGTTCGCCCACGTCAGAGTAGTGCACACCGTGCGCTCATTGCGTACGCGCCGAACGTCTGCGTACAGTGTTCGCAGTCTGAGAACGGCGTTCGCAACGAGAAGGCGGAGGCCGACCCCGGGCACGCCGCGCCTGATCAAGGACCTCTGGACCGCCGCCAGGCGATCGACGACTAGAACCGTTGTCCAGCAAGGAGAACCCGATGACTTTCGACCTCGTGCACTGGCAGGCCCGCCTCGACGAGCTGCGCGCCGCTCATCACGTGCCAGGTGCTTCCTTGGCCGTGCTCTCCGGTGGCGAGATCCACGAGCTGGCCAGCGGTGTCCTGCACCGGGGGACCGGCGTCGAGGCGACGACCGACTCGGTGTTCCAGCTCGGCTCGGTCGCCAAGGTGCACACGGCCACGCTCGTCATGCAGCTGGTCGACTCCGGCGAGCTGGACCTGGACGGGCCCGTCGTCTCCGTGCTGCCGGAGTTCCGCGTCGCCGACGCCGAGGCCACCAAGACGATCACCGTGCGCCAGCTGCTCACCCACACCAGCGGCATCAGCGGCGACTTCACCCTCGACACCGGCCGCGGCGACGACTGCCTCGCCCGCTACGTCGACGCCTGTGCGGAGGTCGGCCAGGACTTCCCGCCAGGTACGGCGATCTCCTACAGCAGCACCGGGTACAACGTGCTCGGCAGGATCGTCGAGGTGCTGACCGGCCAGACCTGGGATGACGCGCTGAAGGACCGGCTGCTCACCCCGCTGGGCCTCACCAACTCGGTCACGCTGCCCGAGGACGTGCTGCGGTTCCGCGCGGCGATGGGGCACACCGACGCGGGGGAGCCGATGCCCGCGTGGACCCTGATCCCGCGCTCCGGAGGCCCGTACGGGGGAGTGCTCTGCGCGGGCGCGGGCGACGTCGTCCGCCTCGCGCGGATGCACCTCGACGGCGGCGCGGGACTGCTCTCCGAGTCGGCCGTCACGGAGATGCAGCGTCATGCGGTTGACGTGCCGGACAAGTGGACCGTCAGCTCGGACGGCTGGGGTCTTGGCTGGACGCTCTACGACTGGGACGGCGTTCCGGGCTACGGCCATGACGGGGCCGCGACCGGCCAGTACTCCTACCTGCGCGTGGTTCCCGGAGCCGGGGTGGCGGTGGCCCTGCTGACCAACGGAGGTGGCGCGCGGCAGCTCTGCACCGACCTGTTCCGCGAGCTTCTCGGCGAGCTGGCCGGAGTGCGGATGCCCGCGCCGTTCGCTCCTGCGCCTGGACCATCCACAGTGGACTTCTCGGAGCATGTCGGTGTGTACCAGCGCGAGGGCGTGCGCATCACCGTCTCCCAGAAGGCGGGCGCGCCGCACCTGGTGTACGAGTTCATCGACGGGATGGCGCACTTCTCGCCGCCGCTCGAAGTCGACCTGAAGCCGGTGTCGGAGAACGTCTTCGCCGCCCCGGGCACAGGGGCGTTCAGCGACGACTGGATGCCGGTGGTGTTCTTCACACTGAGCACCGGCACCTCCTGCGTCTACGTCGGACTCCGCGCCACCCCGAGGATGGGTAAGGTCACGGGACGTGAGGGTTGCGTATGAGCGTGGATTGCACCGGATCGCCGACGATGTCTGGGCCTGGCTGAGCCCGGACGGCAGCTGGGGGTGGAGCAACGCCGGACTCGTTGCGGGACAAGGCGAAGCACTGCTCGTGGACACGCTCTACGACCTTCGGTTGACCCGGGAGCTGCTGACCGCTGCCGAGTCCGCGCTCGGCGGGCGGCCGATCACCACGGCGGTCAACACGCACGCCAACGGCGACCACTGCTTCGGCAACGAGCTGCTCGGGGCGGACGTGCGGATCCACGCCGCGCGGGAGACGGTCCCCGGCATGCACGAGATCTCGCCGCAGGCGATGGCAGCGCTGCTCAAAACCGACCTCGGGCCGGTGCTCACCCCGTACTTCCGCAAGTCCTTCGGTCCGTTCGCCTTCGACGAGATCACCCTGCGTGAGCCGGACGTGCTCTTCGACGGCAGTCACACCCTCGACGTCGGCGGCCGGACGGTCCACCTGCTCGACCTCGGTCCGGCCCACACCGATGCCGACACCGTGGTGCACGTGCCCGATGCCGGGGTGGTCTTCGCCGGGGACCTGTTGTTCATCGACGGCACCCCGATCATGTGGGCGGGTCCGTCGAGCAACTGGCTCGCCGCCTGCGACCGGATGCTGGCGATGGACGCCGACGTCGTGGTCCCCGGACACGGGCCGATCACCGACCAGGACGGGATCCGGGCGGTGCGCGGCTACTTCGAGTACGTGCACGACCAGGCGAAGACGGCACTCGCGCAGGGCAAGACCTGGTCGGAGGCGGCGTTCGACATCGACCTCGGGCCGTACGCGGGGCTCGCGAACCCCGAGCGGATCGTCATCACGATGCACGCCCTCTACCGCGAGCTCGATCCCGCGCACCCGGAGGTGGACGTGACGACGATCTTCGCGTTCATGGCCGAGTGGGCGGCGAAGCGGGCTTAGCGGCGCGGGGCCGCATGATCAGCGCCGTCAGGTAGTACACGCACGGCTGCTCGCCGGGGTTGGCGAAACCGTGCACGACGTCGGCCGCGAAGTACGCCGAGTCGCCCGCCGTGAGCGTCAGCCGCTGGTCCTCGACGGTCAGCGCGAGCGTGCCCTGCTGGACGACGACGTACTCGTGGGAGCCGGGGGCGTACGCGGGGAAGCTGCCCGCGTCGCACCTCGGCGGCAGCTCGGTGCGCAGCAGCTCGACGTTCACGCCGGGCACCACCGGCGACAGGATGGTGCGCCGCCAGCCACCGGGGTGGTCGGAGACCTCCTGCTCGGCGGCGCGCCGGATGATCACCCTGTCCTGCGCGGGCTCGGCGACGAGCCTGGTCAGGGGGACGCCGAGGCCGTCGGCGATGCGGGAGAGCACCGTGATGGTCGGCGCCTTCGCCGCGCGTTCCACCGAGGACAGCATGCTCACGCTCACCGAGCTGCGGTCGGCGAGCTCCTGCAAGGTGAGGCCGCGTTCGGCGCGGAGGGCCTGCACGTGTTCGCCGAGAACTCCCAGGTCCAGCACGTGCGCTATAGTAGATACAGTTTCTCTATAGCGAAAACCGGGAGGGTGTCGTGGAGATCCGGCAGGCATGGCCGAGTGATCTCGCCGCCGTCGCGCGGATCTACGGCCACTACGTCACCGGCGGCGTCGCCACCTTCGACGAGCGGCCGCCCACCGTGGAGGACTGGCACCGCGCCTACTGGAAGATCGCCGCGACCGGGCTGCCGTTCCTGGTCGCCGAGGACGACGGCGAGGTCATCGGCTACGCGCTCGCCAAGCCCTGGCGCGACCGGCCCGCCTACCGGGGCACCGCGGAGGAGTCGATCTACCTCGCCCCGGAGGCGGTCGGCAGGGGAGCGGGCACCGCGCTGCTCACCCGGCTGCTCGCCGACTGCGCGCGGTGCGGCATCGGCGAGGTGCTCGCGGTGGTCGTGGACAGCGGCGACCCCGCGTCGATCCGGCTGCACGAGCGGTGCGGCTTTGTCCAGACCGGTCGGCTGGCGCGGGTGGGGCGCAAGCACGGCCGGGTGCTGGACACCGTGCTGTTGCAGCGCACCCTGGCAAAACCGGTGGACAGCGCGGCGACGATCGGGGCGTGAAGAGCTGGACCGTCACCGCCCTCCCCGTCGCGCACCCGGACGCGGCGCTGCTGATCGAGCGGTACTTCTTCGACATCATCGGTCGCTACCACGGCCGCCCGGCCACCCACGACGAGGTGCACGGGCACATGAAGGTCGAACCGAGCGACGACCTGCCGCTGTTCGTGGTCGCCTACGCCGACGGCGTGCCGTCCGGATGTGTCGGCATGCGGCTGCTCACCCCGGAGGTCGGCGAGCTGACCCGGATGTTCGTCGAGCCGGAAGTCCGAGGCAACGGTGTGGGCGCGATGCTGATCGCCGAGGTCGAGCGGCACGCGCGGCTGCTCGGGGTCACCGCGATCCGGCTGGACACGCGGTCGGACCTGGTCGAGGCGCGCGGCCTGTACGCGAAGCTGGGCTACGCGGAGGTCCCGGCCTACAACGACAGCATGTACGCCGAGCACTGGTTCGAGAAACACTTGGCGCATGACTGACCTCCCTGTCGCCCTGGTCACCGGGGCCTCGCGCGGTCTCGGCGCCGCCATCGCCGCCCGCCTCGCCAAGGACGGGTTCGCCGTCGCGGTGAACTACCGCAGCGACGGCGAGGCCGCCCGGCGCGTGGCGGAGGAGATCACCGCCGCCGGAGGCACCGCCGAGCCCTTCGCGGCCGACGTGACCGACGAGCGCGCCGTGCACGAGCTGGTCGCCGCCATCCGGGCGCGGTGGGGCGATGTCGCCGCCCTGGTGATCAACGCGACCGGCCCGCAGCCGAAGACGCCCGTCCGCGAGCTCTCGCTCGCGGAGATCCGGATGCACCAGGAGTTCTTCGTGCACAGCCCGCAATGGCTCACGCGGGCGTGCCTGCCCGGCATGCTGCGCGCGAAGCACGGCCGCATCGTGCACATCGGCTCGGAGATCTCCGGCATGGCCGCACCGGAGGTCGCCTCGTACGCGGTGGCCAAGGCGGGCCAGGAGGCGCTGGCCAGGGCGTGGGCGGTGGAGCTGGCGCCGCACGGGATCACCGTCAACACGGTGGCGCCGGGCTGGATCCCGGTCGAGCGGCACGCCGACGTCGAGGCAGCCGACTTCGACCGGTACCGGGCCAGGGTGCCGTCCGGGCAGCTCGGAGTGCCCGAGGACATCGCCGAGGCGGTCGCCTACTTCGCCTCGCCCGCGTCGGGGTTCACCACGGGAACGCGGCTGCTCGTCGAGGGTGGCAGGCACCTCACCTGACCGTCGGCGACCAGGTTCTCCAGACATGATCACGATTGCGCTGTCCGGGTGATGACCGCCTGCCGTTGGTCGCTCGGCAACGACAGTTCGCCGCGTCGAGGTCAATGTTCGCCGCGCCCGCAAGATCCACTTGCAAGAATTGGCCTGTCGTCGAGGGCGAGGGACGGGAGCCGGATGAGCGTGGAGCGGGTGTCGCGGGAGGTGGCGCGGCCGAGGCCGACCGTCGTCGCGCCGCGCCGCCGCCGCGTCCACCTCGGCCCGACAGGTCGCGGCCCGCGGGTGGTCAGCGCGATCCCGCAGCCCCGCCCGGCCGCCGAGCCCCAGGTCAAGCCCGACCGCTGCCTCGTAACGAGGGTGCTCGGCGGCCTGCCCCGGCGGTGGTCGCCCACGACCCGGCGCGCGATGGTCATGACCGTGCCCCTGATCGCCTTCGGCACGGTGTCGCTGCTGGCGGGTCCCGCGATCGGCGCGATCATCATCGCCTCGCTGTTCGCCGGTGCCGCCCTGTGCCGCTGGCTCGACCACGACTAAACCCCACCCCGGCGCCCTCAAGGCGCCGCCCCGCCCTTCGCCACGCTCGGCCCCCGGCCAGCTCCCGTCCCCGCTCCGCTGCGCCCCGCCTCCGGCCACACTCCGCTCCCGCCCACGCTCCGCTGCGCCCCCGCTCCCGCTCCGCGGCGCCCCGCCTCCGGCCGCGCTCCGCCTCCGGCCGCGCTCCGCGCCGCGCGGCTGGGCTTTTCGCGTTTTGTCACCTTAATGCGCAAGAGAGCGCTCTCATTTCGCATCAAGGTGACAAAACGCGAAACGGGGGACGCGTTTGGTGGCTCAGGGGGAGGGGTGAGCGGTTGGTGAGGTGGTGTCGCGCGGCGGCGTGACGTGCGGGGAAGTCCCGCGTACGGGGGAGGAGGGTGAGTGGGGGAGCCAGGCGTGCGGGGGAGCCGGGCGTGGGCAGCCTGGCGGGTGGGGCAGCCGGGCGGGTGGGGCAGCCGGGCGGGTGGGGCAGCCGGGCGGGTGGCGGAGCCGGGCGGGTGGCGGAGCCGGGTGAGTGGGCAGCCTGGCGAGCGGGGGAGTCAGGTGGGCGGGTTGTGGTAGGTGTGGAAGCCCTTGCCGGTCTTGCGGCCGAGGTCGCCGGCGCACACCAGGTCGGCGAGCAGGCGGCTCGGGGCGAAGCGGGAGTCGTTGGTGCACTCCTGGAGCACCACCAGCGAGTCCAGCACCGTGTCCAGGCCGATCAGGTCGGCCGTGGCCAGCGGCCCCATGGCGTGGCCGAAGCAGTCCTGGAAGATCTTGTCCACTGTGGACGGATCGGCGGTGTTCTCCTGCACCACGATCGACGCCTCGTTCACCGTCAGCATCAGCACCCGGTTGGACACGAAGCCGGGCGCGTCCCGCACGACGATGCCCTGCTTGCCCATGCTCGCCAGCAGCGCCAGCGCTCGGTCCACGGTGTCGTCGCTGGTCACCGCCGCGCGGATCACCTCGACGCTGTCCTTGAGCGGCACCGGGTTCATGAAGTGGGTGCCCAGCACCCGGTCCGGTCTGCGGGTGTTGACGGCCAGCCGCTCGATCGGCACCGCCGAGGTGCAGGAGGCGAGCACCGCGTCCGCCGGACAGATCACGTCCAGCTCGCCGAAGAGCTTGTCCTTGAGCGCCAACCGTTCCGGCCCGCACTCGATCACGAAGCGGGCGTCGGCGAGGTCGGTGATCTCCTCGGTCCAGCGCACCCGCGCGAGCACGTCGTCCGGCGGGGTCGCGGGCAGGCGGCGCAGCAGCGTGGCGAGGCGCAGCCCGTCGCGGAGCCGGGAAAGCCCGTCCACCAAGGCTTTCCGGACCGGGTCGACCACGATGACCCGGTGTCCCGCCGCCGCGAGGCACTGCGCGACCCCCGCGCCCATCGTGCCCGCGCCGACCACTCCGACCGGACGGGTCTCGCTCATCGCTTCGGCTCCTTTGTGGCGCGCCCGTGGTCACACGGCCGATCGGCGGCCGCTCGGGTGCTCCTGGCAGACCATGCGAGGTGCTCCCGGAACGCGCTCTTCTCCGAGGGTCCATTCAGTACCACGTGAATGCGACCAAAGCCAGGGTTTCCTTTTACTGCAAGGCTATTGCGTTTTCAAAGCCGCTCGATAACGTTTCGATGGCGCGGTGTTCTCCCCGTGGCCGGGGTGGCTTGGGTTCCAGCGGTGACGCGTTCGCCGGACGCGCGAACCCAACGGACCGCGGCTTGTCGGAGCGCAACGGGAAATCGGTGGGCTGCTACCTGGCGGCCGGTGGCTTCGGAGTGATCGGGGTTTCGCGTTGAGCGGCCTCGTTGTGCGAGAGAGCGCTCCCTTTTCGCATTGAACCCGCAAAAGTGAAAGGGGGTGGGCTTCGGGGTCGGGCGGCTGCGTGCGGGTGGCGAAACCCGAGCGAGCCACACCGTCCCGGAATGCCTGGCCTCGGTGGGGGACGCGTGGGACGGGGTGGTCACGGGCCGGTGGGGACGCGCGGAAGGTCGAAGCCGAAGTGCTCGCGGTAAGCCGTGAGGATCGCCTCGTCGGAGTGCAGCTTCTCCTCGGTTCGCTCCCCGCCCACCGTCCTGATGAGACGGTCACCGCTGAGCGTGAGCCTGCCGCCCGGCACCGGCTTCGAACAGGCCGGTCCGCGCCGGAACGGGGAGTCCGGCGACGTCTGCTGGTACCAGCACGTCGGCACGAAGTCCGCCATCCGGCGCGGGCGCGGGTCCAGCAGATACTCCGGAGAGCCGTCGCGCAGCACGTCGATGTCCCCGTCTTCGGTGGGGCGCAACAAGAAGGTCCCGTCCGGATCCTGTTGCTCCACACGGGAGCCCAGCCGCAGCGGGAAGGTGCTGTGCCTGCCGAAGCCCACATCCGCCAGCCAGGGTTCGTCCAGGTGCACCAGCAGCGCCATGTGGTCGAACGGCGGCCCGGCCACACCGTCGTGGTAGACGCCCGCCGACAGCATCTCCACGCGGAAACCCAGCTCTGTCAACAGGTACGCGAACGCCCCGTTGAGCTCGTAGCAGAAGCCGCCGCGCCGCTGCCGCACCACCTTGTCGAGCAACGCCTCCGTGGACAGCTCGATCGGTCGACCGAGGTGGATGTCCAGGTTCTCGAACGGAACCGCGGCGAGGTGCCGGGAATGCAGGTGGTGCAAGGCCTCCAGGTCCGCGCGTGCAGGGGGATCCGCGCCGATGCGGGCCAGGTACTCAGGGACGAGACTCACACAGGGCTCCGAAGCGGTCGAGCAGCCGGGCGGGGTCGCTGTCCACAATAAGCACGTCCCGGACCTCCTGGCGGAGGAATCCTTCGGACACCATGTGGTCGGCGAGGCCGAGCAGCGGCTGGAAGAAGCCGTTGACGTCCAGCAGCGCGACGGGCTTGGCGTGGATGCCGAGCATCGACCAGGTCCAGACCTCGAACAGCTCCTCCAGCGTGCCGATGCCGCCTGGGAGCGCGACGAACGCGTCGGCGAGCTCGGCCATCTTCGCCTTGCGGTCGTGCATCGTGTCGACCACGTGCAGCTCGGTGAGCCCCTGGTGGCCGATCTCCCGCGCCTGGAGGTGGTGCGGGATCACCCCGTGCACCTCGCCGCCCGCGGCCAGGGTCGCGTCCGCGATCTCGCCCATCGTGCCGACCGAGGCCCCGCCGTAGACCAGATCGACACCGCGTTCACCGAGCAGGCGGCCGAAGGCCCTCGCGGTCTCGACGTAGTCGCTGCCCCGGCCCGGTCGTGACCCACAGAAGACGCACACTCGCATGCGGTGATCCTGTCACGGTGCCGGCTCAGCGGTCACCGAGCACCGCGACCGCGACCGCGAACGCCAGCCTGCGGTCCAGCCAGGTCGCCGTGCTCTCGAAGTCGTAGCCGGTGGACCGCATCACCTTCGCCTCGCCCGCCAGCCACAGCAACGTCCGCTCCGTCGGCTGGTCACCGCCCTCGGCGCCAAGGGAGAACACGGAGTCCACCAGGCCACCGAGGAGCTTGCCCACCGCGCGCACTCCGGAGTCCTTGGGCGAGAGGGCCGCCCACTTGTTGCGCCCCAGGATCTCGGGACGCCCCGACTGCTCGATGCTCCAGGTGTGCCGCAGCAGCCTCCCCGCGGCGGGCACGCGCCGGATCGTGCCGATGACCTGACCCGCGCCGTCCAGGACCCGGTGGGTGTTCTCGCTCTCCTCCCGGACCTCGCCGGGAAGAAGGCGCAGGGAGCGTGGACGCGGTCCTTGCCGTCCCGCCCGCGCACGCGGACCGCGTTGGGCCCCACCAGTGTGCGCGTGTACTCCGGGCCGACCTCGCGCTCCACGATGTCGATCGTGAACCGGCCGACGTCGCGCCAGTCGACCGCCGCGACCGTCGGCTGATGAGCCTTGTCCCTCCCGAACGCCACGGGCCGAACCTACTTCCGGCGTTCGTGCTCCACGAAACGCGTCGCCTCCCCGCTCAGCTGGGTGAGCAGGAACGCGCCCATGCCGATGTCGTCGGTCAGGCCGATCACCGGCAGCAGCTCGGGGATCAGGTCGATCGGCGACAGGATGTAGAGCACACCGAAGATCCAGAACAGCCGCTTCGACCACGGCGGCGCGGGATAGGCGCCCGCGCGGATCGCCTTGACCATCCTCGGCAGCACGCGCAGCTGCCCGATGAGCCCGAGGCGGCCGCGCAGCAGGCCCACGACCCCGGTGACGATCGCGATCGCGGCGAGCACGAACAGGACCGTGCCGATCGTGGTCGGCTCCACACCGAGCACCGGGTTCGTCATGCTCCAGTAGGCGAACGCGCCGAGCCCGAACAGCAGCAAGCCGAGAAGGATCACGCCACCACGCTACCTGCGGGAACGGCGAAGGGCCGGTCCCCGTGGGGGGAACCGGCCCTTCGGTGCCGTTCGCTACGCGTCGCGCTTGGCCAGCAGGCTCTGGGCGATCACCAGCACCAGCAGCACCCAGGCGACCAGCACGATCGCCGACACACCGGTGCCGATCGCGTACGGCGCGGTCGCCGGGGTCAGGCCGGCCACGTTGTGCAGGGCCTCACCGGGCAGGTAGGCCATGATCCCGTTGCCCGCCTCACCGAGCCAGCCCACGATGCTCGGGATCACCAGCGCCACCAGGGCGGAGACGATGCCGCCAGCGGTGCTGCGGAAGACGATGCCGAAAGCCACCGCGATCAGGCCGTACAGCGGGGCCATCAGCGCCGAGCCCGCGATCAGCCGCAGGATGCGCGGGTCCGCCAGGCTGGCGATGTCCAGCCCCTGCGAGAGCAGGATCAGCTGGCCGACGCCGTAGGCGACGAACGCAGCGACCAGGCCGACCACGTAGGTCACCACGGCGATCACCACGGTCTTGGCGGCGAGGAACTGGCTGCGCTTGGGCGAGGCGGTCAGCGTCACCCTGATCATGCCGGTGGAGTACTCCGAGCCGATCGTCGTCGCCGCCATCACCATCAGGGTCAGCGCGGCGGCGTCCGAGCCCAGCAGGCTGGTGGAGACCACGTCGAAGACGTCGCGGTCGGCGATGCCGGTGCCGGTGGTCACGGCACTGGTCAGCACGAACAGCGCGGCGGCCAGCGCGGCCAGCCCGACCGCGACCAGCAGCAGGATCCTGGTGGTGCGCAGGCTCCAGATCTTGGTCCACTCGGAGGCGATGGTGGTGGGCAGGCCCGAGGCCTTGTGCTTCACCGGGGACTTCACGGTGGGCGTCGCGGAGTTGCTCATGATCCCTGGTGCTCCTTGGCTGCGGAGGTGGCCTGCGCGCGGTAGCCGACCTGGTCGCGGGTGAGGTGGATGAACGCCTCCTCCAGACCGGGGCGGCGCGGGGTGAGCTCGTGCAGCGGGATGCCGTGCTGCGCGGCGAGCTCGCCGATCTGCGCGGCCTCGACGCCGCTGAGGATCAGCTCGTTGCCGTCGCTGGAGACGACGTGCGCCCCGACGCGTCCCAGCAGCGACAGGAGGTCGGCGGCCTTCGGGGAGACGACGCTCACCTGGGCGGCGACGCCCTGCCGGACGAGGTCGTGCACGCTGACGTCGGCGATGAGCTTGCCCTTGCCGATCACCAGCACGTGGTCGGCGGTGGCCTCCATCTCGTTCATCAGGTGGCTGGAGAGGAAGATCGTCCTGCCCTCCGACGCGAGCCCCTTGAGCAGCGTGCGGACCCACACGATGCCCTCGGGGTCCAGGCCGTTGAGCGGCTCGTCCAGCATCAGCACGGCCGGGTCGCCCAGCAGTGCCGCCGCGATGCCCAGGCGCTGGCGCATGCCGAGGGAGAACTCCCCGACCCGCTTGTCCCCGGCCTTGCCGAGACCCACCAGCTCCAGGACCTCACCGACCCGCTTCTGCTCGATGCCGCCCGCCTGGGCGATCCAGCGCAGGTGCGCCCGCGCGGTCCGGCTCTTCTGCAGGGCGGCGGGGTCCAGCAGCGCGCCGACCTCCCGCAGCGGGGCGGCCAGGCTCCGGTAGTTCCTGCCGCCGACGTGGGCCGACCCCGCGGTCGGGGTGTCCAGCCCCAGGATCATCCGCATGGTGGTCGACTTCCCGGCGCCGTTGGGGCCGAGGAAGCCGGTCACGCGGCCGGGGGACACCGTGAACGAGAGATCATCCACGGCGACGACGTCCCGGTAGCGTTTGGTGAGACCGCGAACCTCGATCATTGAGTTCCCCATCGCTTAAGAAGTGGTCGAAGTCTTGTGCACGAGACAAATGTGCCGGGATACCGGTCCCGGGGCATACCTCGTCCGTCACGAATCGACCATGACGTCTGTCAGGGCGTGGGGTTGACGGCTGTCATCGCAGTTCACAAGGGTGTAGCCCGGTGTGTAGGCCCTTTCGGCTACAACCGCGAATACCCCCGAAAGTGGGGTTGACGCCGATAACGCGCATATAACGCCTGCGTGTCGCGGTCCTGTGCGACGGGAATTGCTACCGATCCCGGTACTTGACGCCGCGCAGCGCGCCCGCCCCGGCCGACCCGCCGAGGATCATCGCGTCCTCGCGCGGGTCCACCGCGCGCAGCGCGGTCAGGAACCGCTCGGCCTGCGCCTCGGCCGGCTCGTCGGTCACCGCCACGATCCGGCTCAGGTGGTAGTGGTCGCCGCGCGCGGGCGGCGGCGTGAAGAAGGTGACGTCGATGTGGTGCTCCTTGGCGAAGACGAAGCACATGCTGCTGTCCCAGCGCCCCAACAGGTTCGGGTCGTCCTGCAGCTCGGCCCGCACCAGCCGGGCGACCACCCGCGCGGGCCACTCCCACGAGCGGTCCCGTTCCGCGCGGGTCAGCTCCGCCTCGTACTGCGCCGCGTCGAACCGGAACTCCGCGGGGACCTCGCCGCGGTCGGAGGTGTTCTCCCAGTCGTACCAGACGATCTGCTCGCCCTCGCGCCTGATCAGCACCGACAGCGCGCCGCAGCACTCCGCGACGCACTCCGCCTCGGCGATCCGGACGCGGCGCGGCTCGGAGCCGGGAAGGAGGCGGCAGCCCGGCCCGAGCACGTGGTCCGGGTCGTGGTTCGGACCGGCGTCGAAGCACGCGCCCGCCACGTCCTCGCCGTCGACGAGCACGCGCAGCTCCGTCTCGCCCCAGGCCGAGTCCTTGGGCGTGGTCACGGTGAGAGACAAGTGGTTGGACACTCCGTCACGCTAACCGCGACGGTGGTCAGCGGGTCCCCGTTGTGCGGAAACGTGCTCCATAGGTGCCCGGACCGAAGCGATCCGCAGTGATGCGGCGCTGATGGAACCTGTCTGACCAGATCGAGTTGACCTGGTGGTTTCAGTCCTGCCTGAAGGCGGTGGGGGCGGCGGCACCGCCGTTGCTAGCTTCACGCTCTGTCGGGGACGGCCGCAGAGCCAGCGAGGGGTGGGGGAGCGTCTCCCGGGACGCTCCCTCTGGCCCCCGTCAGTGCCCCGCGGTCTCGCGCTCGAAGTCGAGCAGGTGGCGCTTGCGCTCGATCCCGCCGCCGTAGCCGGTGAGGTCGCCGTTCGATCCCACCACCCGGTGGCACGGGACGATGATGCTCACCGGGTTCTTGCCGTTGGCCAGGCCAACCGCGCGCGAGGCTGTCGGCTTCCCGATGCGCTCCGCCAGCTGCCCGTACGACACGGTCTCGCCGTAGCCGATCTCCAGCAGCTCGGCCCACACCCGGCGCTGGAACGGCGTTCCGGTCATCGCCAGCGGCAGGTCGAACTCCGTGAGCGTCCCGGCGAAGTACGCTTCCAGCTGCGCGATCACCTCGTCGAACCCGCTGTCCACACGGGGGCCGAAGGTCGACTCCGCCGGGCGGTGCCGCTGGTCGGCCATGTACACCCCCGCCAGCCCGTCATCGGTCGCGACGAGCGTCAGCGGCCCGATCCGGCTGTCCACCACGGTGTGCCTGCGGTCAGTCATGAGCAGATCCTTTCCTTACTGGGGAAGAAGGTTGATGGGGTGGTCGCCGGTCGCCCACAGGTACTGCACGGCGTAGGCCCGCCACGGCCGCCACGCGCTCGCGTGCGCGGTCAGCGCGGCGGGCGTGGACGGCAGACCGAGCCCCTCGGCGGCGACGCGTACCCCGAGGTCGTGGGGGATGAAGGCGTCCGGGTCTCCCAGCGCGCGCATCGCGATCGTCTCCACCGTCCACGGACCGAAGCCGGGGAGAGCGGCGAGCTGGGCGCGGGTGCGTTCCCAGTCGCTGCCCACGCCGAGGTCGATCTCGTTCGCGGCGAGCTCGGAGACCAGGTTCGTCAGCGTCGCGCGGCGGGAACGCGGCAGCGCCAACGACTCCGGGTCCAGCGACGCCAACGCCTCGGGCGTGGGGAACAGGTGGGTCAGGCCACCCGCGGGGTCCTGGATCGGCTCGCCGTGCGCGAGGACGAGGCGGCCCGCGTGGGTGCGCGCCGCGGCGGTGGAGACCTGCTGCCCGAGCACCGCCCGCACGGCGAACTCCGCGCCGTCCACGGTCCGCGGCACCCGCCTGCCGGGAGCTTTCGCGACCAGCGGCTCCAGCCCCGGGTCCTTGGCCAGCTCGGTGTCCACCGCCGTCGGGTCCGCGTCGAGGTCGAGCATCCACCGGCACCGGCTGATCGCGTTCGACAGGTCACGGAGGTCGGTCAGCGTCAGCTGGCACGCGATGTGGTCCGGAAATGGCCGCAGCGCAACGATTCCGTGCCCGTGCGGCAGTCGCATCGTGCGCCGGTACGCGCCGTCGCGCCACTCCTCGACGCCCGGCACCGCCGTCGCGGCGAGGTGGCCGAAGAGGTTGTCAGGACACAGTGGAGCGCGGAAAGGCAGCCGCAGTGAAAGCGTGCCCGAAGACGGCGCGCACCGCTTCGCCCGCTTCCGCAGTTCGGTCGGCGACAAGGCGAAAACGGTGCGCACGGTGTCGTTGAACGCGCGGATGCTGGAGAAGCCCGCCGCGAGCGCCACGTCGGACATCGACAGGCTGCTCGTCTCGATCAGGATGCGTGCCGACTGGGCGCGTTGAGCCCTGGCGAGCGCGAGCGGCCCCGCGCCCAGCTCCGCGCTCAGCAGGCGTTCGAGCTGCCGGGTGCTGTAGCCCAGCCGCGCCGACAGACCGGGAACCCCGTCGCGGTCGACCACGCCGTCGGCGATCAGCCGCATCGCGCGAGCCACCACGTCGGCGCGTTCGTTCCACTGCGGAGAGCCGGGGCTGGCGTCCGGGCGGCAACGCTTGCAGGCGCGGAAACCGGCCTGCTGGGCGGCCGCCGCCGTCGGGTAGAAGCGCATGTTCTCCGGCTTCGGCGGCACCACCGGACAGCTCGCGCGGCAGTAGATCCTGGTCGTCAACACAGCGGTGAAGAACCACCCGTCGAAGCGCGCGTCCTTCGACTGGACCGCGCGGACGCACCGCTCAACATCGTTGTGCATGCCCCCAGCATCGTCGTGCCGCGCGGCCATCGCTGGCGAAAAAACGACATCACTCTTCGGGGCCGACGGTCATGTCGTTTTTCGGCTGGACTCACGCTTCGCGGTGCTGGTGGACTGTGGCCATGACACTGAGCCGTCAGGACCGAGCCGCGCTGTTCACCTCCCTGCACCACAAGGATTCCGTGCTCGCGCTGCCGAACGCGTGGGACGTGATGAGCGCCCGGCTCGTCGAGCTGGAGGGCGCCGAGGCAGTGGCCACCACCAGCGCGGGCGTGGCGTGGAGCCTCGGTGCCGCCGACGGGGACAAGCTCGACCGGGACCGCGCCATCGACCTGGTCACCCGGATCGTCGCCGCCGTCTCGGTGCCGGTCACCGCGGACATCGAGAGCGGCTTCGGGGCGAGCGCGGCCGACGTCGCCGAGACCGTCAGGGGCATCGCCGGGGCGGGCGCGGTGGGCGTCAACCTGGAGGACGCACACCACGGCGGTCCCTCCCCGCTGCGCCCCATCGCCGACCAGGCCGAACGCCTCGCCGCGGCCCGCGAGGCCGACCCCGACCTGTACATCAACGCCCGCGTCGACGTGTACCTGCGGGCGGTCGGCGACCCGGCGGAGCGCGTGGCGGCGACCCTGGAACGGGCCCGCGCCTACCTGGCGGCGGGGGCGAGCGGCATCTTCGTGCCGGGAGTGGCCGACGCGGACACGATCGCCTTGCTGGCCAAGGAGATCGACGCGCCGCTGAACGTGCTCGTCGGCCCCGGCTCACCGACCGTCGCCGAGCTGGCCGAGCTGGGCGTCGCCCGCGCCAGCCTCGGCTCCGGCCTCAGCCAGGCCGCCTACGCCGTCGTCCAGCGCGGCGCGCGGGAGATGCTGACCAGCGGCACCTACACGGCCACCGAGGACGCACTGGACTTCGGCACCCTCAACTCCAGCATCTAGCGCCAGTCCCGCAACTCGTCCTGAAGCCCGCCGCCCCCGTACCCCCGTGCACGCCGCCCCCGTACCCCCGTGCACGCCGCCCCCGTACCCCCGTGCACGCATGGGCCACGCGCATGGGCTGGCTGGCGTGGTCAGGGTTTTCGCGTTTTGTCACCTTGATGCGGAAAGGAGCGCTCTCATTTCGCATTATGCCTACAAAACGCGAAAAGAGGGCACGGGGGTGGCGGGGGTGAGGGCGCCAGGGGCGTGGTGAGGGGCGCGGGGGTGAGGGGGCGGCGGGTGAGGGGGTGAGGGGGCCGAGGGGTGGTGTGGTGGTGAGGGGTGGTGTGGTGGGTGTTGTCATTTGAGGGCAGGCGCTAGCCCTGCTCGTACATCGCGGCCACGGCCGCGTCGATCTCCTCCTGGGGGACGTCGCGGTCGTGCCTGGCGATGCACCAGCGGATGCCGAAGGGACAGCGCACAACCCCCATGCGGGCACCGGAGAAGGAGTCCGCCAGCGGGGTCAGCACCGTCGAGCCGGAGGCGACGGCCCGCTCGAAGACGGCGTCGACGTCGTTGGTCCACAACGTCATCGTGAACGAGTTCCCCTCGGCGGGCTGGCCGACGATGCCGTAGTCCGGCATCGGCTCGGAGAGCTGGAAACGTCCGCCCGCGAGCGCGATCTCGGCGTGCGCCACCGTGCCGTCGGGCGCGTCGAAGCGCTCAAGCACCTCCGCACCGAAGACCTCCCGGTAGTACTCCAGCGCCTTGGCGCTGTCCGGAACGGCGAAGAACATCGTCAGGTTGGGGCTGCCGGCCGGAGCCGGGCCGCGGTTGTCAGACATGCCGCTCATCCTGTGACCATGCCGAACGCGCGGCTTGGACAAACGCGACACGATGTCGGACCCATCGGTCATCCTGATGCCGTGAACAGCGCACGGCACGCCCCGACCGGACTCGCGACGACCAGCGAGCTCGGTGTCCTCGGGGTGCGCGACCTCGACTTCACGGTGGATCGGGTACCGGTGGGCGCGGGGCTGGGCACCCTGGTCGAGCGGTACTGGATGACCAGCTGGGACCTGCCCACCGGGCGCCCCGCCTCGGTCACGCTGCTGCCGCATCCCTGCGTGAACCTGGTCTTCGACCGCGGCCAGCTCATGATCAGCGGAGTCGGCAGCGAGCGCTTCACCTACGCCTACCAGGGCCGCGGCCGGGTGTTCGGGATCAAGTTCCGCCCCGGCGGCTTCCAGCCGTTCCACGGCGGTCCGGTCGCCGAGCTGACCGACCAGGTCCGCCCGCTGGCCACGCTGTGGGGCGAGACCGACGCCACCGCCTTCGCCGACGAGCTCGCCGCGGCGGCCGAGCTGCCGGACCTGGTCGCTGTCGCCGAGCGGTGGCTGCGCGCGCACTGGCCGGAGCCGGACAGCGAGGTGGCCAGGGTAGGGCGCATCGTCCGGGCGCTGCTGCACGATCGGTCGATCACCCGCGTCCAGGACGTGACGGAGCGCTTCGGGCTGTCCATGCGCACGCTGCAACGGCTGTTCCAGCGATATGTGGGTGTGAGCCCGAAATGGGTGCTGCGCCGTTACCGGCTGCACGAGGCCGCGGCCCGGTTGGCGGAGGGCGCCGGCGGCACCTGGGCGGACGTCGCTGTGGACCTCGGTTACTTCGACCAGTCGCACTTCATCCGAGACTTCGTTCGCGCGGTGGGGCTGACGCCGGTGGCCTACGCCGAGGCGTGCCTGCGAAGGGAGGCGCCGCTGAGCGCATGAGACGGTTGACGGCGTGATCTCCGGGTAGCCGAGGTAGATGTCCGCACTGCGCCATCCCCCGTTGCCGACCCCGAACCGCCCAGGCCCCCTGCCACCGGGCCCGGGCCCGGTCCCGCCGGATCCGCTGCCACCTCGACCGGGTCCAGTGCCACCACAACCCCCGTGGCCGACGCCGCCGAGTCCGTGACGCAGCGGGACATCATCGCGAAGCTGCTGGACGAACACGGCAGGACCTACGCGTCAGAAGCGGGAATCCCGTTGGCGGACAAGCCTTCCCCGCTCTACCGCCTGCTCGTGCTGACCACGCTGCTCTCGGTGCGCATCAGCTCCGACATCGCCGTCGCGGCGGCTCGTGAGCTGTCCAAGGCGGGCTGGCGCACGGCTCGCGCGATGCGTGAATCGACGTGGCAGCAACGAGTTGACGCCCTCGGCCGGGCGCACTACGTCCGCTATGACGAGAGCACCGCCCGCCACCTCGGCGAAGGCGCGGAGCTGACCATCACCGCCTACGGCGGGGACCTCCGGCGCATGCGCCGGGCGGCGGACGGTGACGTTTCCGAGCTGCAACGCCTGCTGAGGCGCTTCCCGAGGATCGGTCCGGTCGGCGCACGGATCTTCTGCCGCGAGGTCCAGGACGTGTGGCCGGAGTTCCGCCCGTTCTTCGACGACCGCGCCCTGACCGCCGCCGCCCGCTTGGGCCTGCCCACCACCCCCGCCGACCTGGCCCGCTCGGCCCCGTCCGGCGCGGTCGCGCTCCTCGCGGCTGCCCTCATCCGCCACGAGCGAGCGAATCGTGCTGGAAAGAGCGCAGAAGCGGGGTGAAGAGGTGGGGGCCTCCACCGGCGGGGTTGGCCGCTGCCCGGCAGCTCCAGGGATGCCCGCGCTGATCTCGTGGCCAACGTCGGTGACGCGGTGCGGCGCGGTGTCCAGCGAGAACGCGCCGCCCATCGAACAGTCGACCCGGGTGCGCCGCCATCGCCGTCCGCCTCGCCCTCGGCGGAGTCGCCGTAGCCGCGCTGGTCGTGGTGGATCACCCGGTGGTCGGTGGCGAGCGCGTGGAACGGGTGCGCCCACATCCTGCGATCGTCCAGCGCCGCGTGGGTGAACAGCACGACGGGGCCGGAGCCGCCTCGTAGGCGAGTTCCGGCCCCGTTCACCACAACCTTTGCCGCAGCGGCAACCCAGGGTCGGCCGCCGTCAGCGCGGTGTCACCAGGTGACCGGAAGCGACGAGAGGCCGTAGACCACCGAGAACGCGCGGAACTCCACCTCGTCCACGGGGATCGCCGGGCGCAGGTTCGGGAAGCGCCGCAGCAGCGCGGGGAAGGCCACCCGCATCTCCATCCGCGCGAGCGGCGCGCCAAGGCAGTGGTGCACCCCGTGGCCGAACGCCAGGTGCGGCGCGGTCTTGCGGCCGATGTCCAGCGCTTCCAGGTTCTCGCCGATCGCCGGGTCGCGGTTGCCCGCCGGGATGGAGAAGATCACCAGGTCGCCCTTGGCGATCCGCTCACCGCCGAGCTCGGTGTCCCCGGTCGCCCACCGCGGCGCGATGGTGTGGGTGATCGACATGTACCGCAGCAGCTCCTCGACGGCCGCCTCGATGTGCTCGTCGGACTCGGCGAGCGCGCGCTGGTCCGGGTGCTGGAGCAGCTTGAGCGTGCCGAGGCCGAGCATGTTCGACGTGGTCTCGTGCCCGGCGAGCAGCAGCAGGTCCGCGACCCCGACCAGCTCGGCGTTGGTGATCTTGTCGGCGTGCTCGCGGATCAGCATGCCGATCATGTCCTCGCCCGGGTCCGCGCGCTGCCGCTCGACCAGCTTCGCCATGTAGGCCAGCGACTCCTGGGTCGCCGCGACCCGCTCCTCCAGGGCCAGCGACAGGTCCAGCCGCAGGTTGCTCAGCCGCTGGAAGTCGTCCCGGTCCTCGTAGGGCACCCCCAGCAGCTCGCAGATCACCAGTGACGGGATCGGCAGCGCGAACGCCCGCACCAGGTCCACCGGCGGCCCGGCCTGCTCCATCGCGTCGAGGTGCTCCTCGACGATCGCCTCGATCCTCGGCTGCAGCCTGCGGATCCGCCGGACGGTGAACTCCGGGGTGAGCAGCCTGCGCAGGCTGGTGTGCTCCGGCGGGTCGTAGCTGAGCAGCATCCCGTCGGCGTTCTGCCGCGCGAACGGTGGCAGGTCGACGGCGTGGCGGGAGTTGTTGGCGAACCGGGTGGCGTCGCCCAGCGCCTCCCGGATGAGGTCGTAGCGGGTGACCAGCCAGGCCTCGGAACCCCAGGTGGTGCGGATCTTGCTGACCGGGCTCCGCTCGCGCAGTTCGGTGAGTTCGGGGACGGGGTCGAAGGCGTCGCGCCGGACGTGCACCGGCGCGCTGGTCATCGGCGGCATGCTGGTGGGGGCGGGCGCTGTGCTGCTGTCGGTCATCGCGGTCCCGTTCGTGTGGTGGGTCAACCGCTAATCCGATATGGAACTCTCGGTTAGCTCCTCCCCGAAGCTAGCACAACTGATAGTCAGCTCTCATCTGATACCGTTCCCGCATGAACGCCCCAGGTCAGCGCCCCCTTCGCGCGGATGCCCTGCGCAACGCCGAGCGCCTGGTGATCGCGGCGCGGCAGGCCTTCGCCGACGACGGGCCGGAGGTGTCGCTGGAGGAGATCGCCCGCAGGGCCGGGGTCGGCGTCGCCACGCTCTACCGCCGCTTCCCGAGCAAGGACGACCTCGTGGCGGCTGTGCTGCTGTGGCGCTACGACGAGCGGGTCGCGCCCGTGCTGGAGGCCGCGCTGGTCGACCCCGACCCGTGGCGGGGTGTCGTGTCGTCCCTGGAGGCGGCGATGAGCCTGGCCTGCGAGGAGCAGTGCACGTTCCTCGCGGCGAAGAGCATGAGCAACCTCGCGGACGGCATCCAGGACCGTTACTTCGCCGACTTCACCAAGATCGTCGCCAGGGCGCAGGCCGCGGGGCTGCTCCGGAAGGACCTCACCCCGGAGGACCTGCCGCCGGTGGCGTACATGCTGGTCGGCGTGTTGCACGTCGTGCGAGCGCCGGAGTGGGACTGGCGCCGCTACCTCACGCTGCTGCTCGACGGCCTCCGCCCCGCCGGAGCCACGGAGCTACCGGCACTCCGGCGCCCGGGCCAGACGTAGCGCCACCATCGCCCGCCACCCGGTCCACGAGGAGTCCATCCCTCCTCGTTCGCGTTTTGCCACCTAAACGCGAAATGAGAGCGCTCTCTTGCGCATCAAGGTGACAAAACGCGAAACGTCGGGCCACCGCGGGCCACGTCGGGCCACGTCGGGCTGCGGCGGGCTGCGGCGGGCCGCGTCGCGAAACGTCGGGCCGCGTCGGGCTGCGGCGGGCCGCGTCGCGAAACGTCGGGCCGCGGCGGTGCGCGGCGGGCCACGTCGGGCTGCGGCGGGCCACCGCAGGCCGCGTCGGGCTGCGGCGGGCCGCGTCGGGCTGCGGGGGTGCGCCGGGATGGGGTCAGTCGCGGGACCTGGCGTCGAGCTCGGCCGCTTCCTCCGGTGTGGGGGCGGTGCCGCCGAGGTGCGCGGGCTGCCACCACGTCTGGTCGGGCGCCGGCGTCTCGGGGTATTCGCGCTGCGCCTTGTCCAGCAGCTCCGTCATCCGCGCGCGCAGCTCGGCGGTGACCTCGGTGGCGTCCTGCTCCGGCGTCGGGTGCAGCGGCTGGCCGATCAGGATCGTGACGGGCAGGTGCCTGGTGCCCAGCGAACGCGGGCGGCCCTTGGTCCACATCCGCTGCGTGCCCCACACCGCCATCGGGATCAGCGGCGCTCCGGCCTCCGCGGCCATGCGCACCGCGCCGGACTTGATGTCCTTCACCGTGAACGACCGGCTGATCGTCGCTTCGGGGAACACGCCGATCACCTCGCCGTCGCGCAGCGCGGCCATGGCCTGGTCGTAGGCGGCCTCGCCCGCCGCGCGGTCGACCGGGATGTGGTGCATGCCGCGCATCAGCGGACCGGCGACCACGTTGTCGAAGACCTCTTTCTTCGCCATGAAGCGGACCAGGCGGTTGGCGGGCTGGGCGCCGAAGCCGCAGAAGATGAAGTCGAGGTAGCTCACGTGGTTGCTGGCCAGCACCGCCGCGCCCTCGTTGGGGATGTGCTCGGCCCCCTCCACCCGGATTCGCATGTCGAGCACCCGGAACATGGTCTTCGCCAGCGCGATGACCGGGGGGTAGACGATGTCAGCCATGTGCGTCAGTCGACCGATCTGCAGCAGGGGGAATCGGACAGAACGACGCTAGGGGGTTCTCCGGCCGCCTGCGTTATGGCGAAGCTCACGTTCTCGTCAACCTCGGCCACTGGACAACCGTCCCCTCACCGTGGAACTCACCGTCAAGCAGTCCAAGGCGCGCGTGTTCGCCGTCTGGCTGTGCGCCGTGGCGTTGGCAGGCGTCCTCGTGCTCGTTCTCGTCCGCCTCACCGGGCTCGACGCGGGAACGTCCTTGGCCCTGCCCATCTCCGGGCTGCCCTTCGCGTCGGTGGGCACCGTGATCGTGTTGCCAGCGGTGCTCGCCCTGCGCGTTCGCTGGATGACCGTGGTCGCGGCGGTCCTCGTGGCAGTGCAGGCTTTCTGGCTCGCGCCGCGCTTCGTGGCCAACGGCGCGGAGATCGCCGCCGACGCGCCGAGGCTGCGGGTCGCCACCAGCAACTCCCTCCAAGGGCGCGTCGACCCCAAGGCCCTGGTGGAGCTCGTGCGCGCGCAGCGGGTCGATGTCCTCGCAGTGCAAGAGCTTCGCGCCACCGGCGTGCAACGGCTCGACGAGGCCGGGCTGCGGGAGCTGATGCCCTACCGCGAGCTGCACCCGGAGATCGACACGTCGATCTACTCGCGGCTCCCGCTCACCGCGGGCGGTCTGGTCGACCAGCCCACCACCTGGCCGCAGACCACCGCGACCGTCATGGTCGGCAACCACGCCGTGCGGCTGATCGGCGTGCACACGCTGTACCCGGTGGAGAACCCCGCTCGGTGGACCGCCGACCTCCGCGCGCTGCGCGCCGAGGCCGGGCCGAACGTGGTGATGCTCGGCGACTTCAACGCCACGCTGGACCACACACCCCTGCGCGAGCTGCTCGCCGCCGGGCTGGCCGACGCGCACGCCGAGCTCGGTCGCGGCTGGGCGCCGACCTGGCCGGCCGATCGGCCCCTGATCCAGATCGACCACGTGCTCCACGGGCGGGAGCTGCGCGCGGTGAGCGTCTCCGAGCACACCCTGCCCGGGACCGACCACCGCGCCGTCGTCGCCGAGCTGGCCTACCAGGCCGAGGGCGCGTAGTCCTTCATGAAGCAGCCGTAGATGTCCTCGCCCGCCTCACCGCGCACGATCGGGTCGTAGACCCGCGCCGCGCCGTCCACCAGGTCCAGCGGCGCGTGGAAGCCCTCCGTCGCCAGCCGGATCTTCGTGGGGTGCGGGCGCTCGTCGGTGATCCAGCCGGTGTCCACGGCCGTCATCAGGATGCCGTCGGACTCCAGCATCTCCTTGGCGCTGGTCCGGGTCAGCATGTTCAGCGCGGCCTTGGCCATGTTGGTGTGCGGGTGGCCCGGCCCCTTGTACGCGCGGCTGAACTGGCCCTCCATCGCCGAGACGTTCACGACGTACTTGCGCCGGGCCTTCGCCGAGGCCATCGCCGGGCGCAGCTTGCTGACCAGGATGAACGGCGCGGTCGCGTTGCACAGCTGGACTTCGAGCATCTCCAGCGGCTCGACCTGCTCCACCTTCTGCGTCCAGCTGTTGACGTCGTGCAGGTCGGGGACCAGGCCGCCGGCGTCGATCGCGGTGTTGTCGGCGATCCGCTCAAGGGAGGCCGATCCCGCGCGCAGCGCGAGACCGGTCACGTCCAGCCGCCCGGCGTTCTTCGTGAGCTCGGTCAGCGCCAGCGGGTGCGCGTCGCTGACGTGGCCGAAGGAGATCATCTCCGGCAGCGGGCCGAGCGGCAGCGGCTCGGACTCCGCGGCCACCAGCGGGGCGTAGGAGCCGGGGGAGCGGCGCACCGTCTGCGCGGCGTTGTTGATCAGGATGTCCAGTGGCCCCTGCTCGGCTACCGAGTCGGCCAGCGCCACCACCTGGGCGGGGTCGCGCAGGTCGATGCCGACGACGCGCAGCCGGTGCAGCCAGTCCGCGCTGTCCGGCATCGCGGCGAAGCGGCGGACGGCGTCGTTGGGGAAGCGGGTGGTGATCGTGGTGTGCGCGCCGTCGCGGAGCAGCCGCAGCGCGATGTACATGCCGATCTTCGCCCGCCCGCCGGTGAGCAGCGCGCGTCGGCCGGTGAGGTCGGTCCGCGCGTCGCGCCGATCGCGGTTGAGCTTCGCGCACGGCGGGCAGAGCTGGTGGTAGAACGCGTCCACCTCGTGGTAGCGGTTCTTGCACGTGTAGCAGGCGCGGGCGCGCAGCAGGGTGCCCGCGGTCGCTCCGGTGACGTTGGAGACCAGCGGGATGCCCTCGGTCTCGTCGTCGATGCGGGTGGGCGAGCCGGTCGCGGTCGCGGCGGTCACCGCGTTGTCGGCGGCGGTCACGGCGTCGCGGCGGATAGTGCGCTTGCGCTTCTTGACGCCCTTGTAGAGCCGGGACGTGGCGCGCTGGAGCTTGATCACGTCCGGGTGTTCCGGTGGCAGGTTGTCCGCCTCGGCCAGGACCCGCAGGCACTCCTCAAGCCGCTCCGGGTCGATGCCTGCCGCATCGGTGTCCACCGCGTTCGTGCCCACCGCGTCAGTGCCCGTATCCACCGTCATCTGCCACTACCGTCGTCTCGATCCCCGTACATGTGCTCCGAAGAACTGTACGGGGTCGAGACGACGGTCCTCATCAGGCCGTTACGCGGTGTGCAGCCGGAGCCCGTAGACGTTGAGGATCTCCGTCAGCGGCTGGAACCAGGTCTCACCACCGCTGGTGCAGTCGCCCCAGCCGCCGGAGGTCACGCCCTGGGCCTGGTCGCCGGTGACGAACGAGCCGCCGGAGTCGCCGCCCTGGGCGCACGCGCTCGTCTTGATCAGCTCGTGCACGAGCTGGCCGTTGCCGTAGTTGACCGTCTCGTTCTTGGCCAGCACCTGCCCGCAGCGCCAGTGCGTCGTCGAGCCGGACCGGCAGATCGAGCTGCCGACCGGTGCCTCCCACTGCCCGCGCACGAGCACGTCCGACACCGAACCCCAGCCGAGCACGACCGGAACCGTCCACCAGCCGTTGCCGGTGCGCACGAAGGCGTAGTCGTTGCCGGGGAAGGAAGATCCGGCGAACTGGCCCTGTGCCGACCAGTCCCAGCCCTGCGTGTTGGCGCCCGCGCCCGCGCAGTGGCCCGCCGTCACGAAACCGCCGTGCACGGAGAAGCCGATCGAGCAGCGGACGTAGCCGCCCTGCACCGGCACGTAGTACGGGTCACCGCCGACGGTGCCTGCCGCGTAGGTCCTCGGCTGCCGCGCGGTCGTCCTGTTCACCGTGACCGGCCCCGCCTTGCGTGCCTCGGCGACGAACGCGTCGACCTCGGGGCTCTCCGCGCCGACGCGGACGTTGATCACGACGCTGCCCGACTTCGGGTCCGGGTGCCAGCTGTTGATCCCGTCGGGCGCCTTGTGCGTCCTCGCGGTGGCGTCGACCCGGTCCTTGACCGCGTTGAGCTCGGCCGCGGTCCGGCTGACCTTGGTGACCTCGGCACCCGCGGCGCGGACCGCCGCCGCCGCTTTCTCGTCGGTCACACCGACCACGAGCTTGCCTGTTCCGGCGTCGAACCAGGAACCGCCGAATGCGGTTCCGGCCGCGCGTTCCGCATTCGCGTCGACGGCTCTGATCGCCGCTTCCTGGCGGATGCGTTGCTGGGCCTGGAAGGAGTTGAGACCCAGATCGCGTTGCATTGCCGAGACCATCCCGGGGGACAGTTCCTCGGCGGTTGCCGGTGCCACGCCGAGTGCGGCCGTGGCGGCGGAGACGGCGAGCACGCACAAGCCAAGACGAATGTGCCGCTTCATTGGGCTCCTCACGAAGTACGCAGGGGATGAGGGGCTCCATACCCGGTGCGGCGGCATCACACCGGGGCTGGCAGGTTCGTCGCTGAGATTAGGCAGTGCGCTGTCCTCGGCAAAGCCGCCAAATGATGTAAGGAACTACCGAACCAACGACCGAACAATCGACAGCGCTTCGCGCACCCGTTGTGGTTCGGTTCGGTGGCTGAGCACGCACAACCGCAGCAGATAGTCGCCCCGCAGTCGAGTGCTGGACAGGAAAACCCTTTCCGTGGCGTTGATCCGTTCCAGCAGGCGCCGGTTTTCCTCATCGCCTCCGGAACGCAGCCGGAAAACGTTCACGGTCAGGTCGGGGCGCACCGGAACGTCCACTTCGGACAGTTCGGTCAAGCCGTCGTGCACGACCGCGGCCAGGTCGAGCTTCTGGTCGAGTGCGCGGCGGAACGCGCCGACCCCGTGCAGGTGCAACGGCAGCCACATGCGCAACCCCCGGAACTCCCGCGACAGCTCGGGGCCGAGGTCGCAGTAGTCCGGCGGCCACGGATCGCGCTGGAGGTCCTGGAGGTAGCTCGCGTCGACGGTGTGCGCGGCGCGCAGGGTGGCCTGGTCCCGCACCAGCAGCACCCCGGTGCCGTAGGCGAGGAACATCGTCTTGTGCGGGTCGATCGTGATGGAGTCCGCGCGCTCGACGCCGCGCAGCTTCGCCTTGCCCCGTTCAGTGAGTTGGAAACCGCCGCCGTAGGCGCCGTCGACGTGGAACCACATGCCGTTGCGCTCGGCGATCCCGGCGAGTTCCTCCAGTGGGTCAACGGTTCCCGTGCTCGTGCTGCCCGCCGTCCCGACCAACAGGAACGGCTCGCGACCGGCGGCGCGGTCGGCCGCGATCAGCTCTTCGGCAGCCTCGGCGTCCATGCGGTGGTCGTCGGTCACCGGCACCACGCGCAGCTGGTCCGCGCGCAGCCCGGCGATCCGGGCGGCCTTCGCCACGCACAGGTGGGTGTGCTCGGTGACGTAGACCGTCCCGGTGCCGTGGAGCTCGCCGAGCCGGTCGTGCCGCGCGGCGACCACGGCCGACAGCGTCGCCAGCGAGCCACCCGTGGTGATCAGGCCGCCCGCGGTGGAGGGCAGGCCGAACTCCCGGCACAGCCACTGGACGACGCTGTCCTCCATCGCGACCATGTCCGGAGCTAGCGACCCGACGCCGGTGTACCGGTTGACCACACTGGACAGGAACTCGCCGATCGAGGACGCGACGAGCCCGCCCGCCGGGAAGTA
Organism: Allokutzneria oryzae; assembly: GCF_042429765.1. Taxonomy (NCBI): domain Bacteria; kingdom Bacillati; phylum Actinomycetota; class Actinomycetes; order Pseudonocardiales; family Pseudonocardiaceae; genus Allokutzneria; species Allokutzneria oryzae. Next base: position 224,697 of record NZ_JBHLZU010000005.1, read on the forward strand.
CGCCAGGTAGCCGGGACCCGCCGTCTCCACCGCGGTGGCCGCCGCCTCCTTGAAGCGCGCCAGCAGATCGGCGAACTCGCCCGGCCCCTCGGCCGGCGGGTCGAGCGGCTTCGTCGTCGACGGCAGGTTCGACGCGGGCGCGTCCGGTAGCCCTTCGAGGAAGTTGGCGGCGAACTCGGTCGTGGCGGCCATCATCTCGGTGAGTTCCGCGCGGGGCGGGTCCAGGGATTCGAAGATCATGCCCCGGACGATAGGAACCGCTGCTCAGCCCCGTCTTGTACGTTATTGCGCCGATGGGGGGCCTACCGAAGGGCGACGATGCCGTGGACGTGATGACACAGGCGACGCGGGAACGGATCGAGTTCACGGACTTCCTCGAAACGCTCTCGGCGGAGCAGTGGGACGAGCCGAGCCTGTGCGCGGGATGGACCGTCCGCGAGGTGGTCACGCACGTGATCAGCTATGACGAGCTCGGCTGGCGCCGGACGGCCGCCCGGCTCGCACGCGCCCGGTTCAGCCTGGCCGGGGCGAACGCCATCGGAGCGGCCGACCGCTCCCGCACGCCGAGCGAGCTCGTCGCCCTCTTCCGCGCGCACCCACGGCCGCGCGGTCTCACCGCGGCGTTCGGCGGCATGATCGCCCTGCTGGACGGGATGATCCACCAGCAGGACATCCGCCGCGCACTGGGTCTACCCCGCGAGATCCCCGGCGACCGGCTTCGGACCGCACTCCGGCTGGCGTTGCTGGCCCCACCCATCGGCGCGTTCAAGCGAGCTCGCGGCCTGACCCTCGTCGCTCCCGACTTGGGCTGGTCCCGTGGTCGTGGCCCCGAGGTGCGCGGTCCTGGCGAGGCCCTGCTCATGGCCATCGCCGGTCGCCGCGACGCCGTCGGCGACCTGTCCGGCCCCGGCCAGCCGATCCTCGCCACCCGGCTCTGATCCGGAAGGGCTCGGGCAGCGTCCGCGCAGGTACCCGCCGGGCGCGACACCGAGGATGCGCCGGAAGTGCCGCGACAGGTGCGCCTGGTCGACGAATCCGACCAGGGCGGCCGCGTCGGCGGGCCGCGTACCGGCGTCCAGCAGCGCGCGCGTCCGCCGCACCCGCTCCTGGTTGAGGTAGGCGTGCGGCGGCAGGCCGAACCGCGCCCGGAACCCGCGCAGCAGCGCGAAACGTCCGAGCCCCACCTCGGCGGCCAGCTCGTCCAGGCTCGGTGGCTCGGCCATCCGCTCCAGCAGCACCCGCCGCGCGCGGTCGAGCCGCTGGTTGCCCGCCTCGGCGGTCCGAGCCTCGCGGACCTGGGTGCCCCGTGCCTTCCAGAGCACCTGGATCGCTTGGTACAGCAGGGTTTCCGAAACCAGGTGGTCGTCGTGCTCGGCGGCCCGGTGCGCGGCGAGGATCGCGGCGCCGACGGTCCGGTCGTAGCTGGTTTCCCCGGTGAACGTCGGCGTGCCCGCCGGTCCGCCCAGCTCGCTGACGACCTCCGAGACCAGCTCGACCGTCGGGTAGAGCACGCGGTAGGTCCAGCCCGTGGTGTCGGCGGCGTGGCCGCTGTGCACCTCGCCCGGGTTGATGCAGGTGATCCCGCCCGCGCCGATCGTGCGCGTGTCGGACTCCACCAGCAGCAGCTCGGTGCCGCTCTGCACGACGCCGATCGCGTACGTGTCATGGCTGTGCTTGGTGAAGGTGTGCCGGACGAAGCGAGCGGCCATGAGGTCCAGCTCGGGAACGCTCGGATGCCGCCAGTACCGCACGGGTTCCGCCATCGCCATGGCACCACCGTACGACCCGCGTCCGCCGTGATCAGAGTTCGGCGGCCACCGAACCGTGTGCGGCCTACTGTCGGCTCATGCTCGTGCTCGCCACATACGACCAGGTCAGCGCCGCTTTGGCGGACCGGGACCTGATCGTGCCGCCCACGCCCGCCGCGACCACCGGAGTCGGCTGGCTGCGCTCCGCCGTGCCCCGCTTCAGCTCCGGCGCCACCCACGCGCGGCGTCGCGGCCTCGTCGAGGCCCCGCTCCGCGCGCTCGTCCCGGACACGCTCCGCCGCCGCGCTCGCGCGCTCGCGGACCGCCCCGACACCGCTGCCGTCGAGGTGCTGGCCGAGGCGCTGGGCGTCGCGGTCGACCCGGCGGTCGTCGTCGCGGCGGCCCGCGCCTACCTCCCGCCGGTCGAGCCCACGCCCGCCGACGACGCGGCGGTCGCCTCGCTCGTCGCGGCACTCGGCGGAACGTGGGACGAGGCCACCGCCGCGCGCGCCTGCCTACTCGTCCAAGCCTGCGCCTCCACGGCGGGACTCATCAGGAATGCGTTGCCGTACAAGGATTCCGGCGTGCCCGAGGCAGTGCTCGCGGAGACACTGCGGCACTCGCCACCGGTTCGTGTGCTGCGGCGCCAGGCTCCGGACGGCACGCTGACCGAGCTGGACCTGGCTGCGGCCAACCGCGACCCCGCCGTGTTCCCCGACCCCGACACCTTCGACGTGCACCGCGTCGGCAACCACCGCCACCTGTCCTTCGGAGTGGGGCTGCGGCCCTGCCCCGGCGACAACCACGCGCTGGCCATCGCGGCCGGAGTTCTGGAAGGGAGCTCGTGATGACCGCCTTCGCCGACCTGCACCGCCCCGGCGACCCGCTGCTGCTGCCCAACGCCTGGGACCACGCCTCGGCCGCCGCCCTGTTCTGCGCGGGTTTCCCGGCGGTGGGCACGACCAGCCTCGGTGTCGCGGGGGCCAACGGCCTGCCGGACGGCGCGGGCAGGACACGCGCCGAGACGATCGCGCTGACCAGGCTGATCACGTCGTTGCCCGGCATGGTCACGGTCGACATCGAGTCCGGTTTCAGCTCCGATCCGGCCGAGGTCGCCGACCTGGCGGCGCAGCTGCACGACGCGGGCGCGGTCGGCGTGAACTTCGAGGACGAGATGGGCGCGCCCGAGGTCCACTGTGGACTCATCGAGGCGATCAAGCGGCGCGTCCCCGGGCTCTTCGTCAACGCGCGCACGGACACCTACTGGCTCGGTGGCTCCTCGCTCGACGAGACCCTGGTCCGTGCGGAGTCCTATGTGGACGCCGGAGCGGATGGGATCTTCGTTCCCGGTATGGCGGACCCCGACGAGATCAGCGCTGTGGTGGATCGGATCGACGCGCCGCTGAACCTGCTCTACCTGCCGGGCAAGCACACCGTCTCCGATCTCGCCGCGCTCGGGGTCAGCCGCATCAGCACGGGTTCGCTGCTCTTCCGCGCCGCCCTGCACGCCACAGTGGCCACGGCACTCGCGGTGCGTGACGAGCAGCCAGTCGCGTCCGGCATCCCCGGCTACGACGAGACCGTGAAGCTGCTGGGACCATGAACACCGTGGGACCGGAGTTGGCGGCGCTGGCGGGACTGCTGGCGGACGAGACGCGAGCGACGATGTGCCTGGCGCTGCTGGACAAACGCGCCTGGACCGCGGGTGAGCTGGCCAAGCTCTGCGGGGTCGCGCCGTCCACCGCGAGCGAGCACATCTCCAAGCTCATCGCGGGCGGTCTGCTCGCCGAACGACGTCAAGGCCGCCATCGCTACGTGCGCCTCGCGAACGACGCGGTGGCCGGGCTCATCGAGTCCATGTCGGCGCACGTCACTCCGGCCCCGGTCACTGGTCTCCGCCAGCACAGCGCGAGCGCGGCGCTCGCCCGTGGCCGCACCTGCTACGACCACCTCGCAGGCAGGCTCGGCGTGGCGATCACCGACGCGATGTCCGCCAACGGCCTGCTGAACACCGACACCGGCGTCGCCCTGACCGAAGCGGGGCTGGAGTGGTTCTCCGGCCTGGGCATCCGATTTCCCGCCGCGCCGAAGCGCCCGCTGGTCCGGTCCTGTCTGGATTGGACGGAGCGGCGTGACCACCTCGCGGGCGTGGCGGCGGCGGAGCTGTGCCGCGCGGTCCTGGAGCGCGGGTGGGCGGTGCGGATCGGGTCGAAGCGAGCGGTGAAGGTGACGCCGCTCGGGATCGATGAGCTGCACCGCCACCTCGGCATCGGCGCGGCCGAACTCGAATGCGTGCCGTCGCGGTAACAGGCACGATCACCGCAGGAGGCGATGCGCCCGCCGTGCCCCGCCCCGTGCTGCGACGCACTCGCTGGCCGGCTGGCTGGCGTGGTCAGGCTTTTCGCGTTTTGCCACCTAAGCGCGAAAGAGAGCGCTCCCATTTCACGCTTAGGTGACAAAACGCGAACCAGGGGGCGCCTGTCCTGCAAGTCGTCCCGATGCTTCGAGGCGGCACCGCCCCCGTGTCCCCGTGCGCGTGTGGGCTGGCTGGCCTGATCGGGGTTTTCGCGTTTTGTCACCTTATTGCGCGAAAGAGCGCTCTCATTTCGCATCAAGGTGACAAAACGCGAAACGGGGGGCACGTGGGTGAGGGCGCCAGGGGGTGGTGTGGTGGTGCTACCACTTGCAGGGCGCGGCCTAGGAGCTGGCCGGGGTTCGTTACGGCGCCCTGGCCCCTGGTCGCAACCCTCCACGGCGTCTCGTTGCCGCGGGCCTCACCGACGCGGTCACCTCACGGCTTGGCGTCCAACGCGGCGCGGACCGCCTCGGGGGTGCGGGCGACGGAGGCGGTGCCGTCCTCGGCGGTGATGATCGGTCGCTGGATGAGCTTGGGGTTCGCCACCAGGGCTTCGATCCACTGTGGACGGTTGGTGGCGTCGCGCGCCCAGGACGTGATGCCCAGCTCGGCGGCGACGGGCTCACCGAGGCGGGTGATGTCCCACGGCTCCAGCCCGAGGCGGCCCAGGACGGCCTCCAGCTCCGTCGCCGTCGGCGGGTCCTGGAGGTAGTACCGGACCGTGTAGTCCGCGCCCTCGGCGTCCAGCAGCGTCAGCGCCGACCGGCACTTGGAACACGCGGGGTTGATCCAGATCTCCATGTTCACTCCGTCTCGTCGAAGAAGTCGTCGCTGGCGGTGAGCCCCTCGACGAACGTCCGGAAGTCCTTGGCCAGCGGCAGTTCGTCCAGGTCCGCCTCGCACTCGAACCAGGTGACCGACGGCTCCCCGGCCGGGCCGCACGCCCGGTAGTCCAGCGCGACCCAGTAGTGCCCGTCGCCGCTGAGCAGCACCAGCCCCTGGGGCAGCTCCCATTCCTCGATCAGGTACGGGGTGTTCGCCAGGCTCGGCCAGTGCTCGGGCTCGCAGGCGCCCGCCAGTTGCTCGAACGGGACGTGGTCGGCGCTCCACGAGGTCCGCTTGGTGGTGGGGAAGGCGTTCCACGCATCCGCGACGTAGCCGCCGTTGCGCACGCGCAGCAGCTCGACCAGGGAGGCTGGCAGGCGCACGCCGAGCAACCGCTCCGCCTCCCCCACCTGCTCGTCGGTCACCGGTGGCGACTCGGTGGAGTCGCTCCAGAAGCTCGCCTTGACGTCATCGAACCGCGCCACGGTCGGTGATCTTACGAGCCAGCTCACCGCCGAGCCGCCGCGTGGCGTCACCGGCGAGGCCGGTCTGGCTGAGCACCACCTCGGTGGCCCCCGCGTCGAAGTGCTCCTGGACGCGCGCGGCCACCGTCTCCTCGTCGCCGATCAGGGCCAGGTCCGCCGCCTGAGCAGCTCCGAGCGCCCTTTGCCCGGTGAGGAACGGCAGCGCGCCGTCGGCCAGCTCAGCGGTGGTGCGCAACGCCTGCGGAGCCATCGCGGAGACCAGGACCGGCACGCTCGGCCGGGCCTCAGCCAGCTCGGTGGTCGCGGTCAGCGTCTCGCCCCGCGCCGGTGTCGAAGATCGAGCGCAGCGCGGTCACGAACTCCCGCAGCCGCGCGATCGGGCGCTCGTAGCGTCGGCTCGACGAACCCCTTGGGCGGTCGTCCAGCCGCTGGCCGAACCACGCCGAGGCCAGCCCGGCGGTCTCCGCCTGGTCCACCGGTGCGGGGCCAACGCCTGGTGAGGAGAAGGAGGAAGCTAGATCCAAGAGAGGGTGAGAAGGAAGCTTCCTCATAGCCTCACGGGACGTCACAGTACGTGCCTGCTCACTCGGGGATCAACGCGTTTAACCGGTCGAGCGTGATGACCTCCGAACCCTCGGGGAGCCCGTCAGGCCGGTCGATCCCGACGAACGTCACCGGCCCGTCGTAGCGCGTCCCCGCCTCGTGAAGCGTGTACGCGCCCGACAGTCCCAACAGGTGAGCCACCGTCAGGTAGTCGCGTCGCATGACTCCGCGCACCAGCAGCGAGGTGCTCCTCCCGTTGTTCTCGACCTGGTTCGCCCACGACGTGCCGGGCAGGTAGAGGTGCGCCCACCGCGCCGACCACGTTCCGTCGTCCCCTCGGGCGAAGACCAACGGCACCGCGACCCGTCCGGACCCGCGCATCGCCGAACGCGTCCGGACCGTGCTGGCCTCGAACGGCATTCCCTTCTGCGCCAGCTCACGAGTCATGTACCCGAACATCGACTCGGCCACCGCGTCGAAGCCCTCGCCCGCGTAGACGTTGACCTGCGGCACGATGTAGGCCGCCGAGACCTGGGCCAGCGGCACGTCGATGAACTCGCTCGCCCCGTTCTCGGCGCTCGTGACATCGCCGGAGTAGTAGGCGCCATCGCTGTGGTGGTTCGTCCACGACACGAAGCCCGCGCGGCGGAAATCCTTGTCCAGCAACAAAACCGACAAGTCGTAGTCGGTGCGCTCGGCACGCTGGCGCCAGTGGGTGAACAGCCGCAGCAGCTCACCGTCCACCGGGGCCGTCGAACCGCGTGGCATCACGCCGAACCCGTCCTCGCTTGCCTTGCCGGACAACGGAAGCGCGACGGTGAGCACCGCCGGATCGACGACCACGCGCTCACGCACGGGAATCCGGCGCGCGAGCTCGGCGTCGAGCGCGGCGAGCACCCGCTCCACCACGTCCGCGTCCAACGGAGGCCGCTCGTCCGCGGTCACCCAGGCTCGCCGAGCACGAGAGGCGAACACGCGCACCGCGTCGGTCCGGGTGCGGTTGCCCAGGTGCTCCCGCACCGAGCACAGCACCCGTCCCGACACGCGATCGATGACTCCGTGCAGGCGCTCAAGCACGTGCACGGCCTCGTCGGGGGAGCAGGACCGCAACACCCGGTCCAGCTGGCGCAGCAGCATTCCCGGAGATCCGGACAGCAGCTCGACCGCTCGCGCGATGTCACCGGAGCCGAAGGCGACCTCGATGCGGCCCGCCAGCGAGCGGACCGTCTTCTCTCCGCGCGCTACCGCGAAAACGTCCTGGGCGTGAGGGAAATCGGCGTACTCGTGCGGATGCAGCCGCTCGCCGAGACGCTGCCAGCGCCGCGCGTACGCCGCGATGTCACCGAGCTTGCCGGGACCGCTCGCGACGACCTCGTCCAACGCGGCAAGCAGGATCCGGCGCTCCGGGCGGCGGAACTGCCGGAACCGCGTCGTGGTCCGCAGCGTGACATCGCCCCCGGACGCCTGACACGCCAGCCGGAGCACGTCGGTCGGCGTGTCCACCGCGAGCGGAGCCCGGCCCCACGTCAGCCGCACGGCGTTGATCACGGCACGGTGCTCGCGGACCGGGATCGCCTCGGGCTGCCCGGCGTCCAGGCACAGCGGGGCGAGCTCGGCGAGCGCCGCGAGGCCGGCCTCGCCCAACGGGGTCGTGCTCCCGGCCAGCTCCAGGTACAACGCCCGGACCTCGTCGTCGAGCGAGCCGCCGAGGTGCACGACGGTGACCCGGTCCTTGGCCGAGGCGATCAGCTCGTCGTGCGCGGCGACCAGCTCCGGGTAACCGTGCTGGTAGGTGCCGTAGACGGGCAGCAGGTCGACGCCGCCGGGAGCCACGACCGCCCGCAGGCAGTCCACCCAGAACTCGACGGTGTCGGGCACCCCGTCCGGGAAGTCGCGGAAGTAGGCGTTGTGCTCGACGTGGTCGCCGACCAGCTCGCGGACAGCGCCGACCACCGTCACCGCGCGGTCCATCGCCGCACCGGGCTCCAGACCCGAGACGTGCTCCAGCAGGGCACGGGAGGCGGTGAACCCGGCGCGCAGCAGCACCGCGTCCATCTGCCTGGCCACGGCCGCACCGTCACCAGCCGGTCCGGCGGTGAAGGGCACGCGCAGCGTCGAACGGATGATCAGCTTGTCCAGCACCGAGAATCCCCCAAGGAGTGGCTCCACAGCGGAGCAGGAACGTCGCGCGCCCTGGTGTCGAACCAGGTCTCCCAGGGATATGAGACCTGGGTGGCTGCCGAGCCTCGCGCGTGGGGTGACCGACACAGCCGTCCCGGCGGGAGTCGAACCACGCGGCCTTCCGCCCGTGGGGCGGACGCTCTGCCGTTGAGCTACGGGACGAGTAGCGCGTACGGGAGTCGAACCCGTGTCCCCGGAGTGAGAATCCGGGATCCGTTCCGCTGGACCAACGCGCTGTGGCGCACCCCTGACACGTCCAGGGGCGCAGTAGCCGATCCGGGAGTCGAACCCGGTCCTCCGCAGTGAAAGTGCGGCGGCCTCACCGTCAGCCGCATCGGCCTTGCCTGCTCCGCTGTGGAATTGTTGACAGCACCGACGGGAGGATTCGAACCCCCGGGAAACCGCTTTGGAGGTGGTTCCGCTTCCGAAAGCTCGTCGGCTCACCGAATTGTTTTTCGGGTGCACGCAAAAGAGAAGCCGCCCGGTTCGGTCTCCCGAAGGGCGGCTCCCCGAACGTGACGAAGCGCTACGTCACCGTGGGGAGCCCACGCCGCTCTTCCTGCCAGGACTCGCGCGACGACCACACGTCGGCGAGCGCGGCGCCGTGATGGCGCTGCGGTTCCCGCATCCACGTGGTGGTCATGGCTTTTCCTTCCCGGTGGCTGTGTGCATTCATCGTGACCGATGGGCGCGGCGGGGTCAATCTCATTTTCCGGATTGTTTCCGCGCTCACTCCCGGTGCTTTTCCGCCGCCAGTCGGACGCGTTCGGCGTGCCGGGCCCACCACTCGCCGTCGCCGACGTCGTCGTGGTCGCGGCCCGCCCGCCCGTCGAGCATCTCGCGGACGATGTCGGCGTGCCCCGCGTGCTGGGCGGTCTCGGCGACGACGCGGACGAGGAGGTGGCCGAGCGTGGTCTCCCGCCGTTCCCGCGGCCACCACGCGACGGTGGCGGGCGCGTCCAGGCCCAGCTCCGCGATCGACTGGTCGGAGTGCCGCCACGCGGTCCGGTACAGCCCGACCAGGTACTCCCGGGACTGCTCAGCCGTCGCCCACATGTCGGCGCTGTCCCAGATCGACTCGTCCTCGACCCACGGCAGGGTGACCGGGGACGGTCGGCCGACGCAGTCGCCGAGGTAACCGAGCTCGATCCCGGCGAGGTGCTTGACGAGGCCGAGCAGGTTGGTGGCGCTGGGCGTCATCGGCCGCCTGATGTCGTACTCCGCCAGGCCGTCCAGGGAGGCGAGCAGGCTCTCCCGGGACGCCTGGAGGTACCGGTGCAGGTCGGCGGCCACACCGGGTGCGATGTGCTGGCTCATGCCGCGAGGCTAGCCACGACCACCGACAAGCAGCTGCTCGAACGGGACGACGTCGGTGTACGGATCGGCCTTCCTGCTCGGCGGCCGGTGCTCCAGCAGGTCGGCGAGTTCCTTGCCCGCCAACGCGATCCGCTCGTTCAGCGCCGCGTCGTTGCCCCAGTCCTCAGAGGCCGCGTACACCGCCGTCGGCACCACGACCGACCGGAGGTGGGCGAACATCGGCCGCAGCGCGTGCTCCAGCGCGAGCGAGTGCCGCGCCGTCCCGCCGGTCGCACCGATCAGAACCGGCTTTCCCGCGAGCGAGTCCGGCTCCAGCACGTCGAAGAACGACTTGAACAACCCGCTGTAGGAGGCGTTGAAGATCGGGGTGACCGCGATCAGCGCGTCCGCGTCGACGACGGTCCGGATCACCTCGCCGAGCCTGGTGCCGGGAAAACCGGTCAGCAGGTTGTTCGTCACGTCGTGCGCGTGCTCCCGCAGGGTGACCACTTCGACGGAGGCGTTGTCCCGCAAGGACTCCCGCGTGGCGGACGCCAGCCGGTCGGCGAGCAGCCTCGTCGACGACGGGTCGCTCAGGCCCGCCGACACCACCGCGATCGAGGTCATCGGACGGTCTCCTTCCTGGCGGCGAGCAGGCTCGCGTGGGTCGGGGCCTCGGGAACGTGCGCCGGACGCAGCGCGGCGAACTCCTTGCGCAGCACCGGAACGACCTCCTCGCCGAGCAGGTCCAGCTGCTCCAGCACCGTCTTCAGCGGCAGGCCGGCGTGGTCCATCAGGAACAGCTGACGCTGGTAGTCGCCGAAGTGCTCGCGGAAGGTCAGCGTCTTGTCGATGACCTCCTGCGGGCTGCCGACGGTCAGCGGGGTCTGCTCGGTGAACTCCTCCAGCGACGGCCCGTGGCCGTAGACCGGGGCGTTGTCGAAGTACGGCCGGAACTCGCGCACCGCGTCCTGCGAGTTCTTGCGCATGAACACCTGGCCGCCGAGCCCGATGATCGCCTGGTCTGCGCTGCCGTGGCCGTAGTGCTCGAACCGCTGGCGGTACAGGCCGATGAGGCGCATGAAGTGCTCCTTAGGCCAGAAAATATGGTTGGCGAAGAAACCGTCGCCGTAGTACGCGGCCTGCTCGGCGATCTCCGGGCTGCGGATCGAGCCGTGCCAGACGAACGGCGGGGTGCCGTCCAGCGGGCGGGGGGTGGAGGTGAAGGACCGCAGCGGCGTGCGGAACTTGCCGTCCCAGTCGACCACGTCCTCGCGCCACAGCCGGTGCAGCAGGTTGTAGTTCTCGATCGCCAGGTCGATCCCGTCGCGGATGTCCTTGCCGAACCACGGGTAGACCGGGCCGGTGTTGCCCCGGCCCATCATCAGGTCCACCCGGCCGTCGGCGAGGTGCTGCAGCATCGCGAAGTCCTCGGCGATCTTGACCGGGTCGTTGGTCGTGATCAGCGTCGTGGACGTGGACAGGATCAGCCGCTCGGTGCGCGCGGCGATGTAGCCGAGCATGGTCGTCGGCGAGGACGGCACGAACGGCGGGTTGTGGTGCTCGCCGGAGGCGAAGACGTCGAGCCCGACCTCCTCGGCCTTCAGCGCGATGGTGACCATGGCCTTGATCCGCTCGGCCTCGGTGGGGGTCCGACCGGTGGTGGGGTCGGTGGTGACGTCGCCGACGGTGAAGATCCCGAACTGCATGTCAGCTCCCTGTGCTCGAGCAGATAGTAGAACTTTCAACTACCTCGTTCAACGATACCGGGTCCCTGGTTGTTCCCGTAACCAGGTCCGGTACTCGCCGCGCTCTCGCCGTGCAGGCGAGCCGACTCGGACTCCGGCAGGCGCGCCGCGCGCTTGACCGCGAGCTCGGCGAGCTTCTCCCGCCAGCTCCGCGCGAGGGCGGGAACGTCGGCCAGTGCGCTGGTCTCGGCGGGCGTCCCGCCGTAGCGGACCTGGTTGGCCCTGGTCACCGTCCAGTCCGCGAAGGGCCGTTCGAGCAGCGTGAGCAGTTGTCCGGCGGCGATCTCCCCGTCCTGGAGCACGCGCAGGTACCAGCCGGTGTAGCCGGTGTTCTGCACCTGCACGGCCAGGTCCTTCACCCGGTGGCGCCTGGCCAGCTTCCAGCAGGGGCTGCGGGGCTGGGACAGCTGCACCACCGCGTCACCGAGCGAGTACACGTCACCGATGCACGCGGTGTCCTCGGTGACGCCCTCGACGAGGAGGTTCTCGCCGAACGCGCCGGGAGCCAGCTCGGCGACGGCGAGTTGGCCCGCCCAGTGCGGGTAGCGCGCGAAGGGGTAGACGCACGCCGCCTTGTCCGGCCCGCCGTGGACGCGCAGGTCGGCCTGTTCGTCCCCGTCCAGCCCGGTGCCGCGCAGCATCACCGGTCCGGTGACCGGGGCCTTGTCGATCCCGCTGTACCAGGTCCGTCCGTCCGGGTCCTCGAAGTGCCTTGGCCGTCCACTGTGGATGGACAGCACCCTGGTCGATGTCGTTTCGCCGCTGTTCATGCCCGTACTGTGTCACCCAGCCCGGCCCTGGACCTCGTTGTTGACCTCCGTGGGTGTCTGACGAGAGCGGTTCGGCGCGGCGCGCGGCCATGGACGGCGAGGACGCTCTCGGTTCCTTCGAGCCTAAGGGTGCTGGCCGTCGGTGCCGCGCTGGCACTGCGCGAGTTCGGGCCTGGGGCTCGACCTCTCGCGGGAGCAGCTCGCCGAACAGCCCGCCCGGCTGGTCCTGGAGCACGGTTCCGCGCTGGTGATGCCCTTCGGCGACGGCGCCGTCGACAAGTGCTACTCGGTGGAGGCCGCCCAGCACTTCGAGGACCGCACCGCCTTCGCCACTGAGGCGCGCCGAGTCCTGAGGCCGGGCGGAAAGCTTTGTGCGGCACCGTTCTTCGCCACCGACGAGTCCGCTCCCGGCGACGGCATCGACTACGCCGTGCCGATCGAGGCGTTCCGCGCCGGTCTCCACGAGGTGGGCTTCGCCGACGTCCGTGTGGAGAGCATCGGTGACCGGGTGCGGCAGGGCTTCGACACGTGGGTGTCGCAGACCCAGTGCAAAGGCAGCTGGGGCCGGAACTGGCTGAAGGCGAACCGGGCCGGGCTCGCCGACTACTTCCTGGTGACGGCGAGCGTCTCGCGTGTGACGTCCAGGAAATGAGCGACCAGTGGGTTCTGGTCCTCGCCCCGCCAGCACATCGCGACGACCGTGCGCGCGGTGTCCGGGATGATCCGGCGATGGGCGACGCCGCTGAGGCGCATGCGGCGGATGCTCGCCGGGGCGATCGACACGCCCACCCCGGCCTCCACGAGGGCGCAGACCGTCTGCCACTCCACCGCGCGCTGCCCGACGCGCGGCTCGAAACCGTTGTCGCGGCACAGGTTCACGATCCGGTCGTGCACCGCCGGTCCTGCCGCTCGCGGTAGCAGCACGAACTCCTCCTCCGCCAGCGACCGGACCGGGACAACGCGGTGTGCTGCAAGGGGATGCGCGGCGGGCAGGACCGCGACGAACCCCTCCCGCATGATCGGCTCGCACGCCAGTCCCGGTTCGTCGGGCGTCTCCCTGACGAAGCCGACGTCGATCACGTGCTCGTGCAGCGCGGCCACCTGGGGCGAGGTGGTCATCTCGTGGATCTCGGTCTCCACATCGGGAAAGCGCTCGCGATGGGCGCGCAGCAGACCGGGAAGGACGGTCAGCGCGAGCGACGCGGCGAAGCCGATCCGGATGCGCCCTGCCGTACCGCCACCCGCGCGGCGTGCGGCGACCAGACCTGACTCAGCGGCGTCGAGCGCGCGCTGCGCCGCGGGCAGCAGCTCCTGGCCCGCCGGGGTGAGCGCGACCGGGCCGGGGCCTCGGGTGAACAGGGGGAAGCCGACCTTCTGTTCGAGGCGGCGGATCTGCTGGCTCAGCGGCGGTTGCGCGATGCCCAGTCGCTCCGCGGCGCGGCCGAAATGGCGCAGCTCGGCGAGCACGACGAACGCGTGCAGCTGCGGGAGAGCGAGTTCGGGGCGGCCCATACGTCAACAGATATCACGCGATGCCCACGAGAGTATTGGACGTATGACTGCGGGCTGCCTACCGTTCCCCGGGTGACGAAACGACAGGTGATCCTCAGCGGTTCGCGCTTCGAGGAGGAGATCGGCTACGCCCGGGCGGTGGTCGTCGACGGCTGGGTGCACGTCTCCGGCACCACGGGGTTCGACTACGCGGCCATGACGATCTCCGACGACGTCGTGGAGCAGGCCGAGCAGTGCCTCGCCAACGTCGAGGCGGCCCTCGCCGAGGCGGGATGCTCCTTCGCCGACGTGGTCCGGGTCCGCTACCTGCTGCCCGACCGCGAGGACTTCGAGCCGTGCTGGCCGGTGCTGCGCCGCCGCTTCGGCGAGGTCCGCCCGGCCGCGACCATGCTCGTCTGCGGGCTGGCCGACCCCCGGATGAAGGTCGAGATCGAGGTCGACGCCCGCGTCCCCGGCGCGTAGCCGATCGGGGGGATACCGTCGGGGAATGAGCTGGCGGGAGATGCCGTTGCCGACGACACCGCAGGTCTGGCTGTCCGCGGAGGACCGGGGCGTGGTGCGCGCGGACCTGGTCATGGCGATGCGGGTGGCGAAGGAGGGGCCGACGGGCTCCACCGTGCTCGCCGCCCACCGGTTCGTGCTGCTGGCCCGGCTGGTGGGCGACCCTGCGCAGGAGTACGTCGTCGGCAGGGCGGAGACCGAGGAGGCCGCCGAGCAGGTGATGACCGCGCTGCTGGCGGAGATCGGCTCGGCGCTGGGCGCGCAGAAGGACGGCCTGGTCGAGGTCGGCCCCGGCGGCCCGAAGCTCGTCCGCCTGAGCAAGGCCCGCTGACCGGTCCAAGCCCAGCAACGCCACACGGAACCCCGTCACGACTGGAAACCCGCCCTCACGAGAGCCTGTCCCGCGATCTCCACGTCGGTGGGCGAGTTTCGCGTTTTGTAGGCATAGCGCGAAAGAGAGCGCTCCCAATTCGCGTCATGCCTACAAAACGCGATCACCGGGGCGGCACGAGTGCGGTCATGTCATCGCTCGGGCGAGGTATGAGGACGCGGCCCAAGTGGCGGTGTCGTCCTGCTTGGTCAAGGGGATGCCGCGGTGGCATCGGCGGGGGGCGTCGGGGGCGCATCCGATGCCACCGCGGCGTGGATCAGGACTTGTTCGCGGTGATGTAGTAGTTGCCGCCCCACTCGCTGTCGTCGTTGGTGTAGCCGACGCCCATCGCGCGGTCGGTGCCCGGCAGGTAGGCGACGCCGAGGACCTGCCCATCCTTGCCCGCCAGCTCCTTGGGCTGCTCGTGGCTCGTCCACGCCTTGCCGTCGAAGCTGGCGTACTGGCTGATGTTGCTCGTCCCGGAGGGCCAGCCGCCCGCGATCATCGCGCCGTTGTCCGTGCGCACCGACAGGTCGTTGATCTCGAACAGCCCTCGGTCGGTCCACGCCGACCACGCCTTGCCGTCGTAGCGGTAGCCGGTGGTGAGGGTGCCGTCGGTGTAGAGCGAGCGGCCCGCGACGTAGACCGTGCCGCCCATGGTCGCGATCTGGTCGGCGTTCCAGCCGTTGGGGAACTCAGCGGGCACCGGGAGCTCGGTGACGGTGAACGCCTTGCCGTCCCAGTGGGCGGCGAACGGCGTGTCCTTCTCCGGAGTGGGGAACACGCCGGAGAGCCACACGTCGTTCGGTCCGGCCCCGGTGAGGCTCAGCAGCGAGCTGGGCTTGGCGGTCAGCTCCTTGGGCAGCTCCGCGCGCTGCACCTTGCCCGCGACGTAGCGGTCGAGGAACGCCTGCTGCTCCGAGGGCGCGCCGGTCTGCGGGTCGACCTTCTGCTCGACGCCGACGGCCCACGCCTGGTCACCGATGCGCTCCACGTCGACGACCGTCGCGTCCTTGCCCGCAGCGGGCTGAGGCGCGGCGACCGACGCCCACTGCTTGCCGTCCCAGCGCGTGAGAACGTAAGGCGCGCCCGCCGCGGCCTGGTCGGTCGTGGCGTCGGCGTGGTGCACACCCTGGCGGTCTCGGTAGGACAGCCCGGAGCCAGGGCGCGGGGAGCGAGCGAACTGCCGCTGTCTCTGCTGCTGCGGCATCGTCATTCCCGTGGCCCACGCCTCCGTGGCGCTGACCGAGGCGACCTGGTTCAGTGCCACGCCCTTGCCCGCGAGGTCACCGGCGGCGAAGTCGGTCCACTTCGCGCCGTCCCAGCGCTTGATGTAGGCCGTGGTCTTGCCGCTGGTGTGGTCGGTCACGTCGCCGACCGCCCAGCCGCTGGCCGCGGAGTCGAAGTCGAGCCCGGACTGGAACTTGCCGTGCTCCTTGGACTGGTTGTCGACGGCCACCCAGGGGGTGCCGGGCGCGGCGAGGGCTGGGCCCGACAGCGCGAGCGGCCCGGCCAGGGCGCCCAAGGCGGCCACGGCCAGCAGTTTCGAGATTCGCGACGGGGACACGGCGGCGATCCTTTCCGTTCACAACCGGGGAAGCCGCGAACGCTAACCAGCGGTGATACGCGCTTCATACAATCTGAAGCCAATTTCCTTGTACATACATGCTTTCCGGCGACGGCGCGACTCGTGGAGTCCACAAAGGACACATCGTGGTCCGCGCCGGGGCGGTGCGGCGCCACGGCGATCCCCGTGGCATCGGCCGGGTGGCTCTGGCGCCGCGCGGCGGGGCGCCGGGCGGCGGTTCCCGGGCGGCGGGCGCACCCGGCCGGTGGCCGTGGCCGAGTGCGCCCGCTTATTCCATAAGTCAGCGGTTGCTCACAATCGCTCGACCGGAGGATGTTGCGGTGAACATGGGCTAAGAATCAGGAGGAGGGCAGCCGAACAGCGCTTTTTCGCGCAATCGGCCGTCAGCCATACTGCTGCCTCGTGGGCAGCCACCCTGGTTTCATGCGCTATCAGGTAATTGCGCTGAGCCCATGGCCTGGTTGTTACCTGGCAGTAGCAGCAAGGAGGGCAGGGGCTTCGCGTCGCTCACCGTGGACTTCCGGTGGGAACCTCGGCACCGTCGGCAGGGGCGCGGGTGCTGTAGTGCTCTTTCACGCATCTCTTCCAGACAAAAACAACGGGCTCGACATGGGGATCGTCGCCGGCACTGCTGGGTCGGTCCTTTTGTTAGCGGCAGCTGAATCCGAGAAGCGCGCGGGACTCGTGCCGGAACGTGCGGACGGCCACTTCCTTGCGATAGGGCTCAAGTCGCCTGGAGAAGTCCCGGAGGGCCTGGAGGCTGCGGTCGCTCTTGATCGTGCCGAGCCGCCGGACCGCGTCCGTCGCCGTTGTCAGCGCCAGGTCGAGATTTCCTTGCTGAAGCTGGGCGCAGGCGAGGACGGACTGACTGATCGCCTGTCGGCGGCCGAGTTGCCCGTTACGTTGCGTAGAAGAGGACGCGAATCGTCCCGCATTCGCTGAGTCACCGAGGTCCCGAAAGCAGCACGCCATTTCCGCTGACAGGTACGCCTGATTGAGGTACCGCACCCACTCGGATTCCCCGTCCGGGCCCTTGCTGCGGTCCAGCGCGCTTTCGGCGTTGCTGATCGCGGCCACGGTCTCGCGCTGCTCGCCCAGCGCGGCGTGTGCCCGCGCGCGCATGGCGTGCAGCCGCATCAGACCGAGCGAGCTGCCGGAGCCGGTGGTGGTCGCCAGGCCGACGCGGGCCAGCTGCACGCCCTCCTCCGGGTTGCCCATCGTCGTCGCCAGATGCGACAGACCAGCGAGGATCTGCCCGCCGAGCACGACGTCCCTGCCTTCCTCGCACAGCCGAAGCGCCTGGATCATGTAGCGCTGGGCCAGCCCGTAGTGGCCGTCGTCGTAGCACATCCAGCCGGTCATCGCGGCCAGCTTCGCCGCCGAGACGAACAGCTGCGTGCGCACCGGAGCGGGGTGCGACTTGTCCAGCAGCGGCAGCACCTCCACCGTCATGTAATGAATTGTGGCCGCCTTGGCGTAACCGCCGCCATAACGGTTGTCCAGCTCGTCGAAGATTCCGATCATCGACCGCAGTCCGACCACGGTGTCCTTCACGCCGGAATCGGCGAGCCGCTGCGCGCTGTTCTCCAGCGCGGAGATCATCCAGCCCCGTTGGGGGGAGATCATCGCGGATGCCACAAAGGGAGCGAGTTGAAGCATTGTTCGACGGTTCATGTCCTCTAACCCTAGGCCAAGTTCGGTCAGTGTGTTGACCGTGTTATTGATGTCGGCGGAATAGGCAAGGCTACGCGCTGCACATTCCGGTTCACCCGGTGTCGCGAAGCCGGCCTCTATCAGAGTGACCGGGCGGCCCAGCTTCTGGCTTAACGCCTCGATGATGAGGTAACGGATCGGCTCCCGGGGCTGGGTGCCGCTGAGCCAGTGGCTCACCGCGGTCTTGTCGTAGTTCAACTCCAGGCCGCGCATCCTGCCAAACTCGTTGACCCTCTTGGCGAAACCTGCGTTGGAACTCCCGGAATCTCTGATCAGGCTGGCTAGCTTGCCGTTCGAAATTCCCCTTGTCGACATGAGGCACATCGTGGCGTGAGAACGCAATTTTGACCAGTTCGAGTACACCCGATCGGCGCAGCGTTCAACCCCCATTCAACCGTTCAACCCTTATTAGCTCTGGTGAAAGACCCCGACCAGGGGGTTTATTGTGATCAAGCGTTCGGCTGCGAGACATTCGGGACTACCGAAGATCTTTCAGAAAACGCCTTGGGCTTCGAAGTCGGAGAACACCGGCTTCGAGGAAGGCACGGTGGAGCGCGTCCGTCCCCCCAGCGGAGCCCCCCGACCGCGCTCCGCCGTGCCATGGACATCGGAAGGGAGTCGTCCCGACTCGACAGTGAGGCCAGGCCGGTACCGCGCCCCGGTGAACTCGTCCCGGATGAGCGCGACCGGCATCCCCGGGGGCCGCGAGCACCCACCCGCCCCTGCGCCGACCGCGGCGCTGCTCGCGGCCCCCCTCTCTCCTTGTGCCACCAACGAAGTGGGAGGAAGTGCGAAATGAAGTCTCGGTTGCGCGGTCGTCAGGTCGGCGGTTCGGTGAGCTACGAGGCCGATCGTGACCACGATCTGGCGAAGCGCCGGATCGCCCGATACGGCTGCCCGGGCCACCGGAACGCGCCGCGGTCGCACGAGTTCGAAGTGCTCTTCGCCGCCGAGGGCGTGGTCATCCCGGACGAGTGGCGGTGCCGCTGGCACGGAGTGGACGGCCTGCTGCTCGACCCCGTCCAGCCGAGGTCGGGTCGCCGCCCGGCCGAGCGCAGCCACACGCACTGGGACATGCTGCGTGAGCGCCGCAGCATCGCCGACCTGGAGCGCCTGCTGGACGAACGCCTCGCGAAGCTGCACGCCGGTACGGCGGGCGCCGCGCAGCCGGAGACGCGTCAGCGGCTCCGGGCCTGACCGCACGGCCCGCGGCGCGGCGGGCCCGCGATGAGGAGGAACAGCTTCGCCTCAACCGGCCGACGGAGGGCACCGTCGGCCGGTTGAGGCGTTTCCCGTTCTGCGACAAGGGAAAGGGCCCACGGGCGGTTCCTGGGGGTGAACCGGGCCGTGGGCCCCTTCCTCGGAGACCGGGTGCTTATGCGCCCGGCAGGACCTGGATCTTGCGGCCCTCGCCACGCCGGAACGCCTCCAGCGCGGGGACGTAGTCGGTCAGCGGCAGCCGGTGGCTGATGAACACCTCCGGGTCGAGCACGCCCGCGGCGAACAGGTCCGCGGCGCGCTCGTAGGAGTGCAGCACCGCCATCGAACCGGTGATCGTGATCTCCTGGTTGTAGATCTTGTAGGGCTCGATGGTCGCGCGCGCGGCGTAGTCGGAGACCCCGAACTGCAGGAACGTGCCGCCCTTGGCCACGCGCCCGAGCCCGTCCTGGATGGCCTTCTCGTTGCCGGTCGCGTCGATCACCACGTCCCAGCCCTCCGGCCGGTCCAGCTCGTCGGCGTTGGTGGCGACGGCCGTGCAGCCCAGCTTCCGCGCCGTGGCCAGACGCTCGGGGTTCACGTCGATCATCTCGATGCTCGCGGCGCCGGTGAGCTTGCCGAGCTCCAGCATCATCAGGCCCATGGTGCCCGAGCCGTAGATGACCACCCGGCTGGCCAGCTGCGCGCGCAGGATGTCGTAGCCGCGCACAGCGCAGGACAGCGGCTCGATCAGCGCGGCGTCCTCGGTGCGCACGTGCGCGGGCAGCTTCACGCAGTTGGCCACCGGCGCGACCGCGTACTCCGCCGCCCCGCCCGCCGTGGTGACGCCGATCGCCGCCCACCGCTCGCACAGGTTGTTGCGGCCGTTGCGGCAGTAGCGGCACTCGTGGCAGTACAGCGACGGGTCCACCGCGACGCGGTCACCCACCGCGACCTCGGTGACCCGCCTGCCGATCTCCACGACCTCGCCCGCGAACTCGTGGCCGGGGACCACCGGCAGCGTCGGGGCGAACTCGCCCTGCAGGATGTGCAGGTCCGTGCCGCACAGCCCGCAGGCCGAGACCTTCACGACGACGTCGCGCTCTCCCGGCGTGGGGTCGGGCACCTCGGTGACCTCGACCTGACCGGGAGCGCTGATGACGGCGGCTTTCACTTGACTGCTCCTAGCGAGAGGCCCTGGACGAGCTTGTCCTGGGCGGCGAATCCGGCGACGAGCACCGGCAGCGACACCACGGTCGCCGCGGCGCACATCTTGGCCAGGAACAGGCCCTGGCTCGTGACGAAGCCGGTGAGGAAGACCGGAGCCGTCCCGGCGACGACACCGGTCAGCACCCGGGCGAACAACAGCTCGTTCCAGCTGAAGATGAAGCAGATCAGCGCCGTCGCCGCGATGCCGGGCATGGCCACCGGCGCCACCACCCTGCGCAGCGTGGTGACCAGGCCCGCGCCGTCGAGCGCGGCGGCCTCCAGCATCTCCCTCGGGATCTCGGCGAGGAAGGAGCGCATCAGCCACACCGCGATCGGCAGGTTCATCGAGGTGTAGAGCACCACCAGGAACGAGATGTTGTCCAGCAGCCCGGAGAACTGGGCGATCAGGTAGATCGGCAGCAGACCGGCGACCATCGGCAGCATCTTGGTGGTGAGGAAGAAGAACAGCACGTCCGACCACTTCTGCACCGGCCGGATCGACAGCGCGTACGCGGCGGGGATCGCCAGCAGCAGCACCAGGACCGTCGAGCCGACGCTGGCGCTGACGGAGTTGATCAGTGGCGGCCACGGGCTCACGCCGGTGCTCGCGCCGAAGAACTCCGCGTAGCCCTGCAACGACAGGCCCGCGAACAGCGACGGCGGGTTGGTCGCGGCGTCGGCCTCGGTGTGGAAGGAGGTCAGCACCATCCACAGCACCGGGAGCACGAACAGGATGCCGGACAGCCAGGCCAGTGCGCCCCAGGGCTTCCAGGCCCGCTTGACCACGGACGGGCCCTGGATGGCGGACGGCCGTTGCAGGGTGCGGGTGCTCATCACTTGGCCTCGTCTCGGAGCAGGGAGGACACCGCGCGCAGGGCGAAGGTGGCGATCAGGATGGAGCCGACCACCACGACGACGCCCGCCGCGGACGCCTGGCCGTAGTCGTGTGCCTGGTAGAAGGTCTGGTAGATGGTGTACGGGAGGTTCGCGGTGTCCAGGCCACCCGAGGTGATGGTGAAGACCGCGTCGAAGTTCTGCACGATGTAGATCGAGCCGAGCAGCCCGCCCAGCTCCAGGTACTGCCGCAGGTGCGGCAGCGTCAGGTACCGGAAGACCTGGAAGCCGCTCGCCCCGTCGATGAACGCGGCCTCCACCGCGTCGTGCGGCCTGCTCTGCAGCCCCGCCAACAGGATCAGCATCATGAACGGCGTCCACTGCCAGACCAGCGAGGCGATCACCGCGGTCAGCGGCATGGTGCTGATCCAGTCCGGCTGCGGAGCGGAGTCACCGAAGATCCAGTTCAGCACGCCGTTGAACAGGCCGTACTCGGGGTTGTAGAGCGCGTGCTTCCACAGCAGGGCCGCGGCGACCGGCACCACCAGGAACGGCGCGATCATCATCGTCCTGACCAGGCCGCGGCCGCGGAACCTCTGGTCGAGCAGCAGCGCGATGCCCAGGCCGAGCACCAGGCTGATCAGCACGACGCTCGCGGTCAGCAGCACCGTGGTCAGCACCGACGACCGCAGGTTCGGGTCGGTGATCACCGCGATGTAGTTGTCCAGCCCGGCGAACCCGCGGTTCTCCGGCGCGAGGGAGTTCCACTGCAGGAACGAGATGACCAGGGTCGCGACGAACGGCAGCTGCGTCACCGCGATGGTGAAGATCAGCGCGGGCAGCAGCGGCGCGCGTCGTGCCCAGCGCGCGGCGGCGCTGAGTCCCTTCGGTGGCTTCGGCGGGGCCTTCACCGCGGCTGCCGGGGTCTGCTCCAGGGTGACCATCGGACTCTCCTCTCCCGCCCTAGTTCTTCCGGTACTTCGCCGCGACCTTGTCGGCGAGGTTCTGCGCAGCGCTCAGCGCCTCCTCCACCGAGCCGCGGCCGGCGATCGCCGCGCTGATCTCCTGCGAGACCTGGGTGCCGAGGTTGGTGAACTCGGGGATGCCGACGAACTGGATCCCGTTGGCGGGCCTCGGCTGCACGCCGGGGTCGCGCGGGTTCGCCGAGGAGATCGCGATCCGGGTCTGCTCGGCGAAGGAACCGGTCTCCTTCAGGTACTCCGGCCGCTGGTAGGTCGATGCGCGCTTGCCGTCGGGGATGCTGGACCAGCCCTTGGCCTCGCCGACGACCTTCTCGTAGTCCTTGCCGGAGGCCCAGGACAGGAACTTCCACGCCGCCTCGTGCTTCTTGCTGGCCTTCTGCACCGAGAACGCCCAGGTGTAGAGCCAGCCCGAGCTCGTGGTCCGCACCACCGGCGCCTGCGCGAAGCCCAGCTTGCCCTTGACGGGGGAGTCGGCCGCCTCCAGCAGACCCGCCGCCGAGGTGGCGTCGTACCACATCGCGACCTTGCCCTGCGTCATGTTGTTCAGGCACTCGGAGAACCCGGCCTGCGGCGCGCCCGCCTCACCGTGCTCGCGCACCAGGTCCACGTAGAAGCGGGTCGCCTCGGTGAACTCCGGCGAGTCCAGCCGCGCCTGCCAGTCCTTGGTGAACCACGTGCCGCCGAAGGTGTTGACCACCGTGGTCAGCGGCGCCATCAGCTGCCCCCAGCCGGGCTGGCCGCGCAGGCAGATGCCCTTCATCCCGGGCTCGGCGCCGTCGGCCTTGGCCGCGGCCTCGGCGACCTGCTGCCAGGTCGGGCGCTCCGGCATCGTGATGCCCTTGGCGGCGAAGACGTCCTTGCGGTACATCAGGAACGAGGACTCGCCGTAGAACGGTTGCGCGTAGACCTTGCCGTCGGCGGCGGTCAGCGACTGCCGGATCGGCTCCAGGATGTCCTGCTGGTCGAAGCCGGGGTCGGCGGCGATGTAGGGGTCCAGCGGCTCCAGCCAGTTGTTCTTGGCGTAGATCGGGACCTCGTAGTTGCTCAGGGTGGCCACGTCGTACTGGCCCGCCTGGCTGGTGAAGTCCTGGCTGATCTTGTCACGGACGTCGTTCTCCGGCAGCACGGTGTAGTTCACCTTGACGCCGGTGCGCTTGGTGAAGTGCTCCGCGGTCAGCTTCTGGATGTCGAGCATCTGCGGGTTGTTCACCATCAGCACGTTGATCGAGTTCGGGTCGTCGGGATCGCCGATGCCCCCGGCGCCCGCACAGGCCGTCGCGCCCAGCAGCACCACGGCGAGCGCCACGGCGCCGCTCGCGCGGCGATGAGCGGATGACGTCATTGTCTTTCCTTCCTCACCCGGAGGCAGCACGGAATGAAGGCCACCCCTCGCGGCGGCCTCCTGAAGGACCTGCTTGTCGTGTCTAGGTTCTGACCACTTTCGGGCCGAGCGAGGCGTAGCGGTGCGCCTCGGCCGGGGTCAGGCTGGAGTCGGTGACGATCGCCTCGAAGTCCGAGACCGCGGCGAAGCGGCTGAAGCTGGCCACCCCGAACTTGGTGTGCACGCCGACGAAGATCCTTCGCCGGGACACCTGGGCCGCCTGTGCCTTCACCGCGCTGACCACCGGGTCCGGCGTGGTCAGCCCGTGCTCCCTGGAGATGCCGTTGGCGCCGAGGTAGGCCAGGTCGATGACCATCTCGGAGAGCATCCTGATCGCCCAGTGGTCGACCGTGGCCAGGGTGCGCCCCCGGACGCGGCCGCCGAGCAGCAGCACCGTGGTCGACGGCGAGGACGACAGCGCCGCCGCGGTCGGCAGCGACGCGGTGACCACGGTCAGCGGCCGCGTGGTCGGCAGCGCCTCGGCGATCAGCTGAGGGGTGAAGCCCTCGTCGATGAAGACCGTCTCGGCGTCGTCGAGCCGATCGGCGGCGGCGCGGGCGATCCTGCGCTTCTCCGGGACCATCGAGGCGGAGCGGAACTCCAGGCCCGTCTCGAAGCCCGCGCTCTCCACCGGGAAGGCTCCGCCGTGGGTGCGCCGGACCAGCCCGTGCTCGCCGAGCGCGCGCAGGTCCCGCCGCACCGTCTCCGGGGCCACCGCCAGCTCGGCGGCGACCTCCATGACGTCGACCTTGCCATCGGCGCGGGCCTTGGCCAGAATCCGCCGCTTGCGCTCCTCGGCCTGCATCTCCGACCCTCCCGCCCGTTCGACCCGGTGCGTGTCTGTTCGGACTGTCGCTGTGCCCGTTCGGGCTGGTCATAGGTGTAACACCGCGTACTGGGTGTGGCCAGTGCCACACACGGTTCGGCGATGCCCGAATTCTGCCCGGTTTGTGAGAGCGCGACCAGTCAGGATCGGGCTACCGCCGGTGACCGTCGCGCACCACGTGCCCGGTTCGACCCGAGGTGATGCCCGATCACCCGAGGTCCGGGCGGGACTTGCCCGGTTCGGCCCCGGTCAGAGCGCCGCTCGGGCCTCTGCCGGAGCAGCCGCGAACACCCTCAGTCGTCACTCTTGCTCGATCGGGTTAACGCGGTCCGCCGCAAGCGGGTCGGAACCGGTCCGCACGCCGCGCACGGCCGGGCGGCGTGCTCACCCACGAGTGTTAAGCCGATCTCGCTATGGTTTGCCGACCCCGCAAGAGAGGTGTGCGCGATGCAGTCGACGGAGAGCCAGCCCCGGCCGTTGCACGTGCTCGTCGCCGGGGGCGGTATCGGTGGCCTGACCCTCGCCCAAGGGCTGGCCAAGGCCGGGATCGCCGTCACCGTCTTCGAGCGCGACGCCCACGCGCGCGACGGCGACCAGGGCTACCGGATGGTGGTCAACGCCGACGGCGAGCGGGCGCTGCGGGACTGCCTGCCGAGCGCGCTGGTCGATCTCTGCGAGCGCGCCTCGATCGCCCCGGCAACGCTGATGACCTTCCTGGACACCGACCTGGAGCCGCGCTTCGCCAAGCCGCTGCCGAGGGCGGACTCCGGCTACGTGCTCAACCGGCTGACCCTGCGGGAGATCCTGCTCGCCGGGCTGGGCGAGCGGGTGCAGTTCGGCCGCCGCGTCACCGGCTACGACCAGGTCGGCGACGGCCGGGTCCGGGTCCAGCTCGCCGATGGCCTGACGGTGACCGGTGACCTGCTCGTCGGCGCGGACGGCACCGACTCGACGGTCCGCGGCCTCGCGGTGCCCGACGCCGAGTTCGACCTGGTCGGCCATCTGGTGCGCGGCAGGACCGTGCTGCACCCGGAGCTGGCGTCCTGGCTGCCGGAGATCCTCATCGACACGGTCTCCAGGGTGCTCGGCCCCGGCGGGGTCTCGATGTCGGTGGCGACCTGCCGGGTCCGCAGGGTGCCGGGCCTGACCGCGGTGCCGGACTACCTGTCCTGGTCGATCTCGCTGCACCACGACCCCGGCGGCGCGGCGCCGCACTGGGTGGCCCGGGACGTCGTCGGCGACTGGCACCCGGCGCTGCGCCGGATCGTGGCCGAGGCCGACCCGGCGGAGGTCGTCAGCCTGCCGCTGCGCGCGGCCCGCCCGGTCGAGCGGTGGAGCGTCGGCAACGTGACCCTGCTCGGCGACGCGGTCCACACGGTGCCGCCGGGCCGAGGAGAAGGCGCCAACGTCGCCCTGCGCGACGCCGCGGTCCTGCGCCACCGGCTGATCGACGCCACCCGCGGCCGTATCCCGCTGGCCAGGGCGAAGGTCGAGTACGAGAACGAGATGCTGGCCTACAGCTTCGCCGCGCAGACCAGCATCCGGACCACCAAGCCCTACGCCCCGCGCTCCGGCGCCTGACCCCGCCGCAGGCGGTGACTCGGCCATTCGCGGGCTTATGGACGTTCCTGGAGGCGCGGAAGCGTCCATAAGCCCGCGAATGGCCGTCGTCGGGGTGGGGTGGTGGTGGCGTTGGGGGTTGTGGTGCTGCCCCGATTGCGTCGGGTTGCCTTCGGACAATTCTCCCGGACTCCGGCGCGCATTTCCTTGGGCACCACCTCGGCTAGCCCGCTCACCTAATGTGGTGGCGGGCTAGCCGGGGCCGGGTTTAAAACGGAGGAGCGGGATCCGCTATCGGTTCCGGTTCCCGGACATACGTGCGTCCCATCGGCGTCGTCCAGATATGGATACCGCCGGGGAGCTGGGTTCGTTTCCAGCGGGTGTGGTGTTTCATCACGTGATGCCGTCGGCATTTCGCACCCAGGTCATCCGCGACGGTGTTGGTGCCGTCGAAGGGTTCGCAATGATCCAGATCGCACCGGTGCGCCGGTTGCCGACAGCCGATCGCCACACAGGTGACATCCCTGGCCCGGACCAGGTCGGCGAGGGCGGCTGAGGGACGGTAGTTGGTGCGGCCCACGTCCACCGCCACCCCGGTGACGGGGTCGGCGAGGATCCGCTTCCAGGTGCCACCCGCTGCGATGTCCCTCGCCACGTCGGCCGGGATCGGCCCGTAACCCGCGAGCATCCCCGGTTCCTGATCCATCCCCATCAAGGTGGTCGCGGGGAGGGTGACCAGGACCTTGACCTCACCCTGGGGTGCACCCGTTTCCTTGCCCATCAGCAGGTCGAAGGCGACGTCAGCGCGGCGCTGGTCCATGGTGCGCTCATCGTCCAGGCCTCGGGCGATGCGGTCGATCCGGTCCCAGACCAGGGCTCCTTGGAGGGCGGTGAACTGGAACCGCAACGCGCACATCGCGTCGTCGAGGTTGAGCTTCTCCACTCGCCGGGTGCGCTTCTTCTCCTCATGCCGCCGGGCGGCTGCGTCGGGGTCGAGCTTGGCGATCAGGCGTTGGGCGTGCTGCCGGATCCGGCTGTAGTGATGGGTGCGGGCGTACTCGATCAGCACCGCTTCCACGATCTCCGCCTGCACAGCCGTGAGCGGCTCCAGTTGATCGACGATCAACAGGGCCTTGCCCTGGTCGATCCGGCCCTCCTCCAAGGCGGCGAGCACGGCCGGGCGGGAGGCGAGGGTTTCGGCGTGACAGATCAGCGTGCTGGCCTTGCGCGAAGAAATCGAGAGCAACGCCCCGACCTCATCCCCGAGATACGGGTACTCCGCGAAATCCGTGCTGACCACGAGATCGGCGAGACAGCGCGCCAGGACCGCGTGCGCGTGATTCACCGCGCGGTAGGCGTCCTCGATTGCGTCGAGGGTCTCGTCGGGGGTCATATTCCCATTCTATCCGCCGAAAAATGGTGATCATGGCTCTATGGGGTGAAATGGTGCGCTGATTCTTTCGCTGTCGGCGAACGGGAAAACATTGCCAAAGTCGGGTGGGTGCTCAGAGGGCGTCCCATTCGGTTTCCGGCGCGGGGTGGTCGTTGAGGCTGGCTGCGGGCACCCCTGCCATCGGGGCGGGGGAGGGCGTGTCCGGTCGAGTTCGGACCGGATCGGTGATCCCCCTGTCGTCCGCGCGGCTGTGGCCTCGTGGCACCGCCCGTCTGGAAGGGGGTCGTGGCCGGGTCGTGTCGTCGAAGTGGCACCGCCCGGCCGGGAGTGTGGCCTGGTCGGACGTCGAGGTCGGCGGCGAGGTCGCCGGCCGCAGCCACGGCCGGCCCCATTGCCAGCGGTTGTGAAACGGTGTTATGTTTCATTCAAAACACTGTTACGGAGGACGTTGTCATGACCCTCGCTCCCGTCGAGAACCCGTACCTGGCCGGGAACCACGCTCCCGTCGACGTCGAGACCACCTCCTACGACCTCGCCGTCACCGGTGCGCTGCCGCCGGAGCTGGACGGCAGGTACCTCCGGATCGGGCCCAACGCGATCGGGACGCAGGACGCGGTGCGCTACCACCCGTTCGCTGGCGCGGGCATGGTGCACGGCATCCGGCTGCGGGACGGAGTCGCGCAGTGGTACCGCAACCGGTGGGTGCGCACGCCCCGCACCGCTCAGGCGCTCGGCGAGGAGCAGGTTCTCGGCGCGACCACCGCGCTTCATGACACCGCCAACACCCATGTCATCCGGCACGACGGCAAACTGATGGCCGTCTCCGAGGCCGGGGCGCTTCCGGTCGTGCTCGACGAGCAGCTGGCGACGGTGTCCTACAACGACTTCGAGGGCAAGCTGCCGCGGGGCTACGCCGCGCACAGCAAGCGCGATCCCGTCACCGGCGAGCTGTTCGCCGTGACCTACTCCTCCGCTGAGACCGGTGGGCAGCTGGTCGTGGTCGGCGCCGACGGCGCGGTGTCCTCCGTGGAGCGGATCGAGCTGGACGACCGGCCGATGATCCACGACACCGCGCTCACGGCGAACCACGTGGTGATCTACGACCTGCCGGTGACCTTCAGCATGGACATCGCGATGCGGGGGAGCTTCCCCTACGGCTGGGAGGACGGGCGGCGGGCGCGGATCGGGCTGATGCCGCGTCGCGGCACGAACGCCGACATCCGCTGGTTCGAGATCGACCCGTGCTACGTCTACCACACGGCCAACGCCTACGAGGACGGCGATCGCGTCGTGCTGGAGGCGTTCCGGCACGAACGGGTCTTCGACACCATGAAGTGGCGGCCGCTGGAGACCGCGCCGGTGTTGTGGCGCTGGACCTTCGACCTCGGCACCGGCCGTGTCCACAGTGGACAGATCGACGACGTCGCAGGGGAGTTCCCCAGGATCGACGAGCGGCTGATCGGTGGCAGGCACCGCTACAGCTACGGAGTCGCCTTGCACGCCGACGACATCGGCAACCTCGGCGGGCACGGGATCGTCAAGTACGACCGCGACTCCGGCAGCAGCCAGGTGCACGACTTCGGCTCGGGCCGTTACGCGGGCGAGGCGGTCTTCGTGCCGCGTGGGCTGGACTCCGCCGAGGACGACGGCTGGCTGCTGACCCTGGTCCACGACGGCGAACGCGACCGCACCGACCTGGTGGTGCTCGACGCGGGCACGCTCAGCGCGGAGCCCGTCGCCGTTGTGCACCTTCCGGTCCGGGTGCCAGCTGGTTTCCACGGCGACTGGTTCCCGACGCTGGGCTGAGCCGGTCCAGGGCGGCGGCCAGCCGGTCCCGCAGCGCGGTCTGCGCGGCGATCCGCTGCTCCAGCACGGCCAGCCGCCGCCGCGCCACCTCGATCCCCGCCGCGGACGGCGGCGCACCGAGCAGGTCGCCGTCCAGGCAGGGCAGGAAGAACCGCGCGTCCTCCAGGGTGAGCCCGACGTCGAGCAGGTTCCGGATGTTGGCGACTCTGACCACTGTGGACTCGGGGTAGTCCCGGTAGCCGTTCGCCATCCGCCGCGAAGTGATCAACCCCGCCTGCTCGTAGTGCCGGAGCGCGCGCGGCGTGGCACCGCTCGCCTCGGCCAGCTCGCCGATCCGCACGCGCACCTCCGCCGTCAGTGCTGTCAGGACACCACCGCGCCACCGTCAACGGGCAGCACGACACCGGTGACGAACCCCGCGTTCGGCGAGGCGAGCCCGGCGATCGCCCACGCTACTTCCTCGGCGTCGCCGACCCGCTTGAGCGGGGTGTGCTCCATCTGCCACGCCCGCGTGGCGGCGAGCTGCTCGGCCGAGAGCCCCTGGTGCTCGCCGATGGGCGTGTCGATGGCCCCTGGCGCCACGGCAACGACCCGGATGCCCAGCGGTGCCAGCTCCACCGCCCAGCTCCTGGTGAACGTGTCCACAGCGGCCTTCGTGCCCGCGTAGACGGAGTTGCTCGGCCACCCGCGCTGCCCCACGGCCGTGGACACGTTCACCACGACGCCGTTGTCCCGCCGCAGGTGCGGCACGGCGGCCTGGGTCAGCAGCACCGGCGCGACGAAGTTCGTCGCCAGCTGGGCGGAGACCGCTTCCGGCGTGATCTCGCCCATCCGTCCACTCCGGACGATCCCGGCGTTGTTGACCAGCACGTCCAGCCCGCCGAACCGCTCGACGGTCTCCTCGACGATCCGGCGCGGCGCGTCCGGCTCTGTGATGTCGGCGGCGATGGGGTGGATGTCCGGGCCGTGCCCGGAGACCTCGGCGAGCGGTTCGGCCCGCCTGCCGACGATGACGACCCGCGCGCCCTGCTCGGCGAAGGTCAGCGCGGTGGCGCGGCCGATTCCGGTTCCGGCCCCGGTGACCAGGACTGTTCTGCTCATGTCCGGGATCGTCCAACCCTGCCGCCAACGGCAAGGTCAAGCCCGGTCGAGCCGGAACGTGGCGAGCTCCAGTCCCGGGGCGGGGCTGAGCGTGCCGGTGCGCACGAAGCCCTTCCGCTCGTACAGCGTGACCGCCGGCGTGTTGGCCGCTCCGGTGGAGACGATCGCCGGCCCGCTCTCCCGCAGCACCTCGTCCACCAGCGCGCCGGCGATCCCCTTGCGGAACCAGCCGGGATCGACGCACAGCCGGTCGATGTCGATCTCGCCCTCCGTGGTGCGCCGCCACGCGAGGAACGCCACCGGCTCCCCGTCTTCGCTGACTGCGCCGAGCCAGCGCAGCGGTTCGGCGCGCATCTGCGCCACCGTCTCGTGCAGTGCGGGAATCCCGTCGAAGCCGATGAGCTCCGCCTCGACCCGATAGGCACGCAGCCCGATCCGGTGCACGGTCTCGGCCGTGCCGTCGTCGGTGAGGTCGAGGGCGCGCAGTGTCCAGCTCACTGGGGGTTTCTACCAGATCAAGTGTCCGAATTTGCCAACAAATAACCAGCTAGGGGAGCATTCCTGACAGTACTTCACCTCTGGAGGTTCCATGCGAGCTCAGCAGGTTCTCAGTGTCCTCGCGGTGATGGTGGCGGCGGGGGTGTCCCTGGCTCCGACTGCCTCGGCCGCGACACCGGTCAAGGTGCTTCAGCTCAACCTCTGCCACAGTGGCGCCGCCGGCTGCTTCACCGGCGACCGGGTGATGACCAAGGCGAAAGCGGTTGTCGCCTCCGTCAAGCCCCAGGTGCTCGCGCTGAACGAGATCTGCTCCGGCGACGTGGCCCCGCTGCGCGCGGCGATGGGCTCCGCGAAGTCCCTCTTCGTTCCGGCCCGCAACGACGGCAAGCCCGCCAAGTGCAAGAACGGCCAGGACTACGGCAACGCGATCCTGGTCGCCACGGCGCTCGCCGGGTCGTCGGCGGGGGTGAGCGGCGTCTACAAGAACCAGGACAGCCGCAAGGAGAAGCGCACCTGGGGCTGCCTCCCGGCGGGGAAGATCGGTGCCTGCACCACGCACCTGTCGGCCTGGGACGGGGCGGTCGCCCTCGCGCAGTGCAAGGAGCTGATGACCCGCGCGGAGGGCTACGCGAAGACGACGCCGACGCTCTTCTCCGGGGACATGAACCTCCGGTACAAGGGCGATCCGGACGCGCAGAGCTGCAACCGCACCGGCTTCTACCGCAAGGGCGACGGCGCCCTCCAACACGTGTTCGCCTCCACGAAGTTCACCTTCGTCAAGAGCAGCACGCTGAGCATGGAGGGCACCACGGACCACCCGGCCCTCGTGGTCGAGCTCTCCGTCCCCTGAGCGGCACGGCGGAGCCGCTGCTCGATCGTGGGAACTAGAGCGCGGCGGCGAGCAGCGAACGAATGTCCACTTCGGACACTGAAACCCGCTCCGCCACCAGAGCCGCCGCCTCGCCCAGTTTCCGTTTGTCGAAGCCGATTCCCACCAGCGAGGTCGGCGCGCCGACGTGCGTCGCCAGCTCGCGGAGTCCCTGTGCCGCCGTCGTCGCCCCCAGCGCGTCGGCGACCGGGATCAGGGCAGGGCCCTCCATGAGCTCGGCGACGTGCGGCAGCATCACGCTGTGCGTCGCGGCGTGCGGCAGGCCGTAGGCGCCACCCAGCACGTGGCAGATCTTGTGGTGCGGCCCTGATCCCGCGACGGCGAACACCGCACCCGCCAGATAGGCGCCGTAGAGCAGTTCCGTGCGCGCGGTGAGGTCCGAGCCGTCCGCGACCGCTGTCGGCAAACCCGTTGCCAGAGCACGAACACTGTCCACCGCCATCAGCGAGCTGACCGGGTTCGCACCCGCCGCGTAGACGCCTTCGACACTGTGCGCCATCGCGTTCATCGCACTCGTGGCGGTGATGTCGGGCGGCAGGTCCGTGGTCAGCGCCGGGTCGTAGACCACCAGTTCGGGGAGCACGTCGGTGCTGCGACCGGTGCGCTTGCTGGAGTTCTCGGTCATGCCCCACACCGGAGTCATCTCGGAGCCCGCGTAGGTGGTCGGCACGGCGACGATCGGCAGCCGCAGCTCCAGCGCGACCGCCTTCGCGGTGCCCACGGTGGAGCCGCCGCCGATGCTGAGCAGGCAGTCCGCGTCCAGCTCCTTGGCGTGCGTCCTGGCCTGCTCGGCGATCTCCACCGGAACGTGCTCGCGGACGTCGGTGAACTCGCCGACGACGCGGTTGCCCAGCGGCGCGGTGAGCTCGCGGGCGAGGGGGAGCCCGCGTTTGGTGGCCAGTACCAGCACGCGGCGCGCGGTGACCTCCTCGGCTAGCGCGGTTCTGCTGGCTCCCACTCCGAAGACGACACGACCTGGCAGGGACTCGTAACGGAACGCGCGCATGATCCCAGACTGCTTCCTGGCGACCCCGCTGTCCACCACTGGTTCAGCGCCGCTGTCATACGCTGCGAGTATGGAACTGCGGCACCTGCGCTACTTCGTCGTCGTCGCCGAGGAGCTGAACCTGACCAGGGCGGCGGAGCGGCTGCGGATGGCGCAACCACCGCTGAGCGTGCAGCTGCGCAAGCTGGAGACCGAGCTCGGCGTCCGGCTGCTGGACCGGTCCTCCCGCGGCGTCCGGCTCACCGAGGCGGGCAGGCTGCTGCACGAGGAGGCCCGGCGCATCCTCGGCGCGGTCGACCAGGCGGGCCAGCTCGTCCGCTCGGTCGGGACCGGCACGGTGGGGCGGCTGTCCCTGGGGTTCGTGCCCTCGGCCGCGCTGGAGGTGCTGCCGCCGCTGCTGCGCGAGTTCAAGGCAACGCACCCC
Organism: Allokutzneria oryzae; assembly: GCF_042429765.1. Taxonomy (NCBI): domain Bacteria; kingdom Bacillati; phylum Actinomycetota; class Actinomycetes; order Pseudonocardiales; family Pseudonocardiaceae; genus Allokutzneria; species Allokutzneria oryzae. Next base: position 257,440 of record NZ_JBHLZU010000005.1, read on the forward strand.
GAGATCACCTTGTACCTCAACGAGATGCGCCCCGACGAGGTGGTGCGCGCCCTGCACGAGCAGCGCATCGACATCGGCCTGTGCTACCTGCCGCTGAGCTTCGCCGACCCGGCGCTGCGCACGCACTGCGTCGCCGAGGACCCCCTGGTGCTCGCGGTCCCGGCGGCCCACCGCCTCGCCGGGAGGTCCGCGGTGGACGTGGCGGAGCTGGTGGAGGAGCAGTTCGTGCTGCCGACCCGCCACCGCATGCCCGGCCTGCACGCGATCATCACGGAGTCCTGTGCCGCCAACGGCTTCACCCCGAACGTGGTGCAGCGCGAGGTGTGGCTGATGCAGACGATCGTCGGCCTGGTCGCGGGCGGCATCGGCGTCGCGGTCGTGCCCGCCTCCACCCAGCGCCTGCACCCGGCCGATGTCCGCTTCCTCCCGCTGACCGGGACCACGACCCCCGCCCGCATGGCCGCGGCCTGGCGCCCCGATCACCTCTCCCCGGTCCTCGAAGCCTTCCTCCACCTCCTCCCCACCCCCCGCTAGTACGGCCATTCGCGGGCTTATGGACCTCTTCGAAGGCTGAAAAGGGTCCATAAGCCCGCGAATGGCGGGTTTGGGGTTGGGGGTTAGTCCCAGGTGACGGGGAGGGCGCGGACGCCGTAGACGAGGGCGTCGTGCTTGAAGCGGATGTCTTCGAAGGGCACCGCCAGCCGCAGCGTCGGGATGCGGGTGTAGAGCCTGGAGAAGACCTCTTGGAGCTCCACCCGCGCGAGCTGCTGACCGAGGCACTGGTGCACCCCGTAACCGAAGGCCAGGTGCGCCTTGGCGTTGCGGGTCAGGTCGAGGGTGTCCGGGTCCGGGAAGACCGACTCCTCGCGGTTGCCCGCCGACAGCGCCGCCACCAGCCACTGGCCCGCGCGGATCGTCTCCTCGCCGATCTCGACGTCCTCGGTGGCGTAGCGGAAGAGTCCGAAGTGGACGATGGAGAGGTAGCGCAGCAGCTCCTCCACCGCGCCGGGCGCCAGCTCGGGGTCGGCCCGCAGCGCCGCGAGCTGGTCGGGGCTGCGCAGCAGGGCGAGCGTGCTCAGCGCGATCATGTTCGCGGTGGTCTCGTGCCCGGCGATCAGCAGGGTCACGCCGAGGGAGACCAGCTCCTCGACGGTGAGCGGCTCGCCGGTCTCCTGGGCGCGCCGGATCAGCCTGCTCAGCAGGTCGTCCTCGGGGTGCTCCATCTTGGCCAGCACGAGCTGCGCCATGAACTGCTGGACCTGCATCGCCGCCACGGCGGTGGCCCCCGGGTCACCGCCCACCCCGACCAGCAGGGTGGTCTGGTGCTGGAAGGAGTCGCGGTCGGCGTAGGGCACGCCGAGCAGCTCGCAGATCACCAGGGACGGGATGGGCAGCGCGAAGTCGCGGTAGAGGTCGACCGGCTCCGTGCTGGCCAGCATCGCGTCGATGTGCTCGTCCACCAGCCGCTGGATCTTCGGCCGCAGCGCCTGGATCCGCTTGACGGTGAACTCCGGGGTCAGCAGCCGGCGCAGCCTGCTGTGCGCCGGGCCGTCCATCCGCAGCAGCACGCCCGGCGCCACCGGCTCGTCGGGGTCGGCGTTCGGCACGACGTGGTTGGACGGCGCCCCGCGCGAGCTGAGCCGGGGGTCCACCAGCGCGGTGCGGATGTCCTCGTGCCGGGTGAGCACCCACGCGTCCAGGCCGATCGGGCAGGACAGCGGCGCGATCGGGGCCTGTTCCCGCAGCTCCCGGTACTCGGGAGCGGGGTCGAGCGGGCAGGCCGGATCGCGGTCGACGGGGAAGGCGCCCCTGGTGGCCACGCCGCCGTTGTCGGTCATCACCGGTTCCCTCCTGGGAGACGAAATGGCAGTGACTGCCATGCGACCAAGACTGCCACGGTGTCGGCGCCGTCCGCAACGAGCGTCGCCCACCTGCGCTGATAGCCTTGCGCACCAGGGGGTTGAGCCAAGGAGACGTCCGATGGGGCTTCGCGAGACCAAGATGGAGCGCACGCGGCAGCTCATCGCGGACAAGGCCTTCGAGCTGTTCACCGCGCAGGGGTTCGCCACGACCACGATGGAGCAGATCGCCGCGGCCGCCGAGGTCGGCCCGCGCACGCTCTACCGGTACTACGCGACGAAGGAGTCGCTGCTGCTGACCTTCGTGGAGCAGAAGCTCGACGCCGCGTTGGACGTGCTGCGCGCGCAGCCGGAGGACGTGCCGCTGCCGGAGGCGTTGTACAAGCTCGTCGACTACGTGCTGCGCACCGTCGCGGAATCCGGTGACCGCATTATCGCGGTCTACGAACTCGCCTGGAGAACTCCGTCCGCGCGGGCGCAGCTTTCCGACAAGACCTCGCACTGGCGCCGTGAACTGGCGACCGAGATCTCCCGCAGAATGGGAGGCCGGTCCGCCGAGCTCGCCGCGGCCCTGGCATCCGCCAACACGATGACCGTGATCGAGGTGTCCATCCACAACTGGGTCAGCAGCGGGGGCCGGGCGAACATGCGCCGCCTCACCCACCGTGCGCTCGACCTGTTGCGCGAGGGGGCGGTCCCGGTGCCGACGCCCCGGGCCAGGTCGGCCACCTGATCCACTGTCCACAGTGGTCAGGGCCCGGCCGGATGCCCGCCGGCCGGTGGTGACAGGGCGTCCCCCGGTCGGCCCAGCGGGTACCCGCAAGGCGGATTCCGGCGATCACCGCGGCTGCACCCGCATGCCCTAGCGCCGTGGTCGCTCTGCGTGAACTTCGGCCCCGCGCGGCCTGTCGCTGGGCGCGCGCGGCCATTCGAACGAGTGGTTGTGTGCGAGGGAACCGTATTGTGACGTGCGCTCTCGCATCACCGGCACGGGTGACTGTACGGCTTTGAAAGCCCGATGCTAACTTCGGTTCAGTCAGCAACTTGCACATTTAAGAAGTTCTTGTGACGCGGTATTGCAAAGGCGCTGCCGCGCGCTCTGGGCCTTTTATTCTTCGGCATTCTTGATTGTCCGGTTTATTTGTTGTGTCTCCGTTATCAGATTGGTGGTGTCGGTTGTGACCGAGTCGGTGCAGGCGGACCGGGACGTCGCCGGGGCGAGCCCGCAGCTCAGCCTCGGGACGGCCGCCGCGCGGAACCTCGCGACGACGACCAAGTCCGTCCCGCAGATGCAGGGCATCTCCTCGCGCTGGCTGCTCAAGGTGCTGCCCTGGGTCCGCGCCGCCGGTGGCGCCTACCGGGTCAACCGCAGGCTCAGCTACGAGGTCGGCGACGGCCGGGTCACCTTCACCAACACCGGGGCCGCCATCCGGGTCATCCCACCGGAGCTGTGCGAGCTGCCGCTGCTGCGCGGTTTCGACGACGAGGAGGTGCTCAACGCGCTCGCCGACCGGTTCGTGCAGCAGGAGTACCAGCCCGGCGACGTGATCGTGGAGTTCGGCAACCGCTCCGACCAGGCGTTCCTGATCGCGCACGGCAAGGTCACCAAGATCGGCACCGGCGCCTACGGCGACGAGACCGTGCTGGACACCCTGGCCGACGGCGACCACTTCGGTGACGAGACCCTGGCCCAGGACGGCGACATCTGGGAGTTCACCGTCAAGGCCACGACGGCCTGCACGGTGCTGATGCTGCCGCAGCGCGCCTTCGAGGAGCTGGTCGAGCAGTCGGAGGCGTTGCGGGCGCACGTGGCCGCGTTCCGCGACGGGCTCAGCCACTCGCGCAACGACCACGGCGAGGCCGCGATCGACGTCGCGGCTGGCCAGACCGGTGAGTACGACCTGCCGACCACGTTCGTCGACTACGAGCTGAAGCCGCGCGAGTACGAGCTCAGCGTCGCGCAGACGGTGCTGCGGGTGCACTCGCGGGTGGCCGATCTCTACAACGAGCCGATGAACCAGACCGAGCAGCAGTTGCGGCTGACCATCGAGGCCCTGCGCGAGCGGCAGGAGCACGAGCTGGTCAACAACCGCGACTTCGGTCTGTTGCACAACGCCGACCTCAAGCAGCGGTTGCAGACCCGCGGCGGTCCGCCCACCCCGGACGACATGGACGAGCTGCTGTCGTCGGTGTGGAAGGACCCGACGGTCTTCCTCGCCCACCCCAAGGCGATCGCGGCCTTCGGCCGGGAGTGCAACGAGCGCGGCCTCTACCCGCAGAGCGTGGACCTCAACGGCCACAAGGTGCCGTCCTGGCGCGGTGTCCCGATCCTGCCCTGCAACAAGATCCCGGTGACCGAGAGCCGCACCTCCTCGATCATGCTGCTGCGCACGGGCGAGGAGAACCAGGGCGTCATCGGCCTGCACCAGACCCAGATCCCCGACGAGTACGAGCCCGGCCTGTCCGTGCGGTTCATGGGCATCGACGAGAAGGCGATCATCTCCTACCTGGTGAGCACCTACTACTCGGCCGCCGTTCTCGTGCCGGACGCGCTCGGCGTCCTGGAGAACGTCGAGGTCGGCCGAGTCCACTAGGCGCTCGCCTGGGGAGGACACGACTCCGGTCGAGCGCGGACCTGCCGACCTGAGGGCGCGAACCGCGCCCGGACTGTCCGAGGACTTCCCGCGGCTGCCTCCTGAGGGCGCCGGGGAGTTCGTCGGCCGCGCTCTGTGGGAACTGGACGACATCCTCGCGAACGGCCGCACCTTCGCGAACCGGTGGCGTGGCGGGAGACGGCGACCCTGCTCCCGACCGGCTTCAGCCGCGCCACCGGGGCGACGCGGTGCCCGAAGACCCGCGACGGCCTCCTCTTCCCCGAGGAGGAGATCGTGCGCGGGGGCGACGCAGGCTCCACGGGGCACCCGCACCACTCGGACAACCTGACTTTCCCTGCTCTCCCAACACCTTCCACGATCTCTTCGGCGCGGACAGAAAACGGTGGTGTTTCTCAGTGACACAGACGGACATCGGCGGCACAGCGGCGGCTCGGCAGCTCAGCCTCGGGACCGCGGCAGCGCGGAACCTGGCGACGACGACCAAGTCGGTCCCGCAGATGCAGGGCATCTCGCCGCGATGGCTGCTGCGGATGCTGCCCTGGGTGGAAGCCCGTGGCGGCGCGTACCGGGTCAACCGCAGGCTCACCTACGCGGTCGGCGACGGGCGCCTGTCCTTCACCAACACCGGTGCCCAGGTGCGCGTGGTCCCGCCGGAGCTGTGCGAGCTGCCGCCGCTGCGCGGTTACGAGGACGAGCAGGTGCTCGCCACCCTCGCCGACCGGTTCCGGCAGCGGGAGTTCGCAGCGGGCGACACCCTGGTGCGCGCCGGTGCGGCCGCTGAGGAGATCTTCCTCGTGGCGCACGGAAAGGTGAACAAGGTCGCGGCGGGCAAGTACGGCGACCAGACCGTGCTGGGCACCCTCGCCGACGGCGACCATTTCGGTGACCAGGTCCTCGTCGGCGACCAGTCCCCGTGGCCGTACACCGTCACCGCCGCCACCGCGTGCACCGTGCTGACCCTGCCCGCGCGCGAGTTCGAGAACCTGGTGTCGCAGTCGGAGTCGTTGCGCCAGCAGGTGGACCGCTACGTCAACGCCCCGAAACACGCGCAGAACAAGCAGGGTGAGGCCGCGATCGACCTCGTGGCCGGTCAGCTCGGCGAGTACGAGCTGCCTGGCACGTTCGTCGACTACGAGCTGAATCCGCGCGAGTACGAGCTCAGCGTCGCGCAGACGGTGCTGCGGGTGCACTCGCGGGTGGCCGATCTCTACAACGAGCCGATGAACCAGACCGAACAGCAGCTGCGGCTCACCGTGGAGGCGCTCAAGGAGCTCCAGGAGCACGAGCTGGTCAACAACCGCGACTTCGGTCTGCTGCACAACGCCGACCTGAAGCAGCGGATCTCCACCCACAGCGGCCCACCGACCCCGGACGACCTCGACGAGCTGCTGGCCCGCAGGCGCAGGTCCCGGTTCTTCCTGGCCCACCCCAAGACGATCGCGGCCTTCGGCAGGGAGTGCACCAAGCGCGGCCTCTACCCGGAGGGCGTCGTGGTCGAGGGCAAGCAGGTGATGGCCTGGCGCGGGGTGCCGCTGCTGCCGTGCGACAAGATCCCGATCACCGACACGCACACGTCCTCGATCCTGGTGCTGCGCACCGGGGAGGACGACCAGGGCGTGGTCGGCCTGCGCCAGACCGGCCTGCCGGACGAGTACGAGCCCGGCCTGTCCGTGCGGTTCATGGGCGTCAACGAGAAGGCCGTCATCTCCTACCTGGTCAGCGCGTACTACTCGGCGGCGGTGCTGGTGCCGGACGCGCTCGGGGTGCTGGAGAACGTCGAGATCGGCCGCTGAGGGCGAGGGCGGGGAACGACATGGCCACGGTCGAGAGGATGACAACGGGCAGGCCCGCACGAGACGTGCTCGCCTGGAGCCGCAACGTGGTGGACCCCGCTCTGCGGGCGGTGGTCGAGGCGATGCCTTCGTCGATGGGACTGATCGCCGGGTACCACTTCGGGTGGTGGGACGAGCACGGCAGACCGACGAGCGCGGACGGCGGCAAGGCGCTGCGCCCGGCTCTGGTGCTGCTCTGCGCGGCGGCGGTCACCCAGGACGCCTACGGCGACGAGCTCGACTGCGTCCGGGACGCGGTCCCGGCCGCCGCCGCGGTGGAGCTGGTGCACAACTTCTCGTTGCTGCACGACGACGTGATGGACGGCGACCTGACCAGGAGGCACCGGCCGACCGCGGGCCGGGTGTTCGGCTCCAGCGCGGCGATCCTGGCAGGCGACGCGATGCTGAGCGCGGCGTTCGGCGTGCTCGCGGGCAGCGGGCACCCGGCGACGCAGCAGGCGCTCGGCGTGCTGAGCACGGCGGTGATCAACCTCGTTGACGGGCAGAACAAGGACCTGGCGTTCGAGAACCGTCACGACGTGGAGCTGCCGGAGTGCATCGGCATGGCCGAGCGCAAGACCGGCGCGCTGCTGGGCAGTTCCTGCGCGTTGGGCGCGATGTTCGGCGACGGGAGCCCGCGGCAGGTCGCGCTGCTGCGCGGGTTCGGCGACCACCTGGGGCTGGCCTTCCAGCTGGCCGACGACCTCCTCGGCATCTGGGGAGATCCGGCCAGGACCGGCAAGCCCGCGCACTCCGACCTGACCAACGGGAAGAAGTCGTTGCCGGTGGTGGCAGCACTGAACTCGGGTACCCCGGCGGCGGAGGAGCTGGCCGCGCTCTACCTCAGGGAGGAGCCGCTCTCCGAGGCCGAACGAGCCCGCGCGGCCGAGCTGGTCGAGCTGGCGGGTGGCAGGCAGTGGACCCGCGACCAGGCGGAGCAGCTGACCAACCGCGCGTTCGCCGAGCTCGCCGCGACAACACCCGCGGCGCGTCCCGCCGCGGAACTGCGATCGTTGGGCACACTGGTGGTCACCCGCGACCACTGAGCACTGACGCGCAGCGTTCACCGGGCAGTTCCCCGCCGTCTCCCGGCGGGGAACTGCCCCGTTTCCGTGCACCGGCCAAGAGGAGTTCGTGTGTCCCACCGCGGCAGGATCGGTGTCGTCCTGGCCAGAACCGGTCGGTTGACGCTGCTCGGTGACCCGGTGGAGTACGTGGTGGGCCGCTTTCGCGAGCTCCTTCCCTCGGTGGACCTCGTCACGGCGGACAGCCAGTCCACTGTGGAGGGAGCGCGCGCCGCGACCACGGCCCTGATCGAGCGCGAGCGGGTGCAGCTGGTCGTCTGCCTCGGCGGCACGAGCGTCCTGCCCACCGTCGCCGAGACCTGTGAGCTCCTCCGCACCCCGTGCGTCTCGACGGCGTTGCCGTGGCAGGTCTATCGCTACGGCCGCGACCGCACCTTCGACTGGACCTACCACTTCTGCTGGGGTCTCGACGACATCGCGCGCACCTTCGCCGACCTGTGGCGGCACGCCGGCGAGTCCGTCGGTCTGCTGTGGAACGACGGCCCCCAGGGCAGGGCGCTGCGGGACCCGCGGTTCGGCTTCCTCCCGGTGCGGACGCACACCCTGGTCGATCCGGGTGCCTACCGCGAGTCCGAGTCCGACTTCGCGCACCAGGTGGAGGCGCTGCGACTGGCCGATGTGGACGTCGTCAGCAGCGCGGCGACCACGGGGGACCTCGTGCGCTTCTGCGAGCGGGCGGAGCGGGAGGGCTTGCGCCCCAACCTGATCACCTGCTCCCGCTGGCTGGCCTACCCCTTCGGCATGGACCACCCGGCGTTGAACGGGGTCGCCACGGTCGTGGCCTGGACCCCTCGGCACCGCTACGTGTCCAGTGTGGACGGTGTGACCGCGGCCAGGCTGGGGGAGGACTACCAGCGCGACACCGGCAGGCAGTGGCTGCCGCTGCTGGGGTTGGCGCACGCGCTGCTGGAGGTCGCGGTGCACGCGCTGCGCGCCGCTCGGTCGCCGGAGCGGGCCGCCGTCGCCGAGGCGCTCGCGAAGACCACAGTGGACACGATCGCGGGAAGGCTTGACTGGACGAGCGGTCCGGTGCCCGCCGTGGCGAGGGTTCCGTTGGCAGGCGGGCAGTGGCGGATGCGCGAGCGCCCCGAGCTGCGCGTCGTCGCCAACGACCAGGTCCCCGCCGCGGTGTGCGACGGGGACCTGGTGGTCGGCGTCAGGAGCTGAGCGTGATGGTGAACTTGTAGGACACCGGCGCGAGCGGGTCGAGCAGCGCGCCGCCCTGCTTGGCGGTCTTCGCCTCGCCCCGCGCGTCCTTGTACTCGCCGGTCCCGCCGATGACCGCCATGGTGGAGTCCTTGAAGCTGCTGGTGGTCCCCACCGTGTAGGTGCGCAGGCTCGACAGGTGGATCTCGCCCTTGGCCAGGCGGAACGCGCTCGTGCAGTGCGAGGTGAGCTCCGGCAGCGCGATCTTGGCGACCAGGCAGGTTGAGTAGCCCTCGCCGATCTTGGCGCCCGCCTCGTCGAAGAGGTCGCCGCCGCCGAGGAAGGCCAGGCCGACGGTGGGCACCGCGGGCAGGCTCAGCACGCCGCGCTTGGCGGTCACCGTGATCGTCTCGCCCGCGGGCGCGGCCGGGGCCGCGCTCGCGGTCACCACCGGCAGCAGCGCGACGGCCGCGCCGAGGGTGAGCAGTCTCGTCCAGGACATGTGCCTTCTCCTCAAAGGGTTTCTCTCACGGCAGGGGCAGGGGCTGCCCCATCTGCTGCAGCGCGACGCGGAACGCGTCGGGGGTGACGGCGGCGGCTCCGCTGAAGGGGTGGTCCATGAGATGGGTGAACAACAGCGACGCGGAGACGAGCATCGCCAGCACCCCGACCATCAACGCGTGCGGCAGGAAGCGTTCGGTGCCGAAGAACAGCGCGAACCCGATCAGCAGCGTGCCGCCCACGATCAGGCCGACCCAGAAGAACTGCGGAATGGACGGGACGGCCTCGTTGAGCCGGTCCCTGCGCGCGCTGCCGATGGTGTTGACGCGCTCGATCATGGCGCTGTAGAGCGCCTCCTGCCTGGGCTCCTCGACGTCGACCTGGACGATCGCCCTGCGCATCCGCTTGGCGACCTCCTCGACCTTGGGGCTGCCCTTGCCCTCGGCCAGCAGCGGCCACTCGTCGACGATCACGGCCCGCGCGTAGGAGACCGCGATCTCCTGGAAGGCCGCCTTGTCCTTGTCGGAGAAGGCGGTGGAGGCGTGGTAGAGCCCGGGAAGGGCGTTGGCCTCGACGTAGGTGTTGGCCCGCGCCGCGCCGAGGTCCTCCCACACGGCGACGACGACGAAAGCGACCAGGATGGCGTAGAAGGCCCCGCACGCGGCGAAGAAATGGCCGGAGACCTCGTTGTACTTCTCCCGGGAACGGAATGGCACGAGCTTGGTGACGACGTACGCGGCGATGATGCTGATGATCACCGTTCCACCGACAACCAATGCGCTCTGCAGCAGCAAGACAGGGTCCTTCGTCGGCTCTACAGGAACAGCTCGAAGGTAGTTCCCCCGCCTCCGGAACAACCATTACACGAACAGGCGTTCACCAACGGAGGTCGGCGGTGTCAGGCACTTGTGCGCATCGTTCGTCCTCGCGGCGGTTGCCCGTGCGTTCGGCCGGCCGATGAAGATCGCGTAGCGTCAGCGCATGGCCACTTTGGTGTCGTTTCACGCCCACCCCGACGATGAGTGCATCGGCTGCGGTGGTGTCATGCGCAAGGCCCACGAGGAGGGCCACCGGGTCGTCCTGGTGGTGGCGACCAGAGGGGAGCACGGCGAGGTGCCCGACGGTTTCCTCGACGAGGGCGAGCAGCTGTGGCAGCGCCGGGTCGTCGAGACCCACGCCTCCGCGAAGATCCTCGGCGCCGACCGCGTGGAGTTCCTGGGCTACACCGACTCCGGGATGATCGGCGAGCCCACCAACGACCTGCCCGGCTCCTTCTGGACCGCCGACGTCGAGCGGGCCGCGCAGCAGCTCGCGGCGATCCTCACCGAGGAGAACGCCGACGTCCTCACGATCTACGACGACAACGGCGGCTACGGCCACCCGGACCACATCCAGGTCCACCGGGTCGGCAAACGCGCCGCCGAGCTCGCGGGCACCCCGCGCGTCTACCAGAACACGATGAACGCCGACCACATGCGCCGCGGCATGGCCGCCCTCGCCTCGCAGGCCGAGGGCGTCGAACTGCCCGACGTGGAGGCCGAGGGCCAGTTCGGCAAGCCGGAGTCGGAGATCACCGCCGCCGTCGACGTGACGAGGTACCTGGCGGCCAAGCGCGAGGCGATGCGCGCCCACGCCAGCCAGATCAGCGAGCAGTCGTTCTTCCTGGCGATGCCGGAGGAGGGCTTCGCCTACGCCTTCGGCACCGAGTGGTTCATCCGCGAGGGCCAGGGACCGGGCATCACCGAGACCGACCTGATGGCGGGGCTCTGATCCCCTGGCCCCCCCAAAGGACTGGTTTTCGGCCATTCGCGGGCTTATGGACGTGTTCGCGGGCTGAGACGGGTCCATTAGCCCGCGAATGGCCATGGGGTGCTCTACACGTCGCGGAAGATCTCGATCCGCGCGCCGAGCTGGTTGAGCCGGTCGGCGAGCTGCTCGTACCCCCGGTTGATGACGTAGACGTTGCGCAGCACCGAGGTCCCCTTCGCGGCCAGCATCGCCAGCAGCACCACCACGGCGGGCCGCAGCGCGGGCGGGCAGATCACCTCCGCGCCGGACCAGCGGGTCGGGCCCTCCACGTAGACCCGGTGCGCGTCGAGCAGGGTGACCCGGCCACCCAGCTTGGTCAGCTCGGTCAGGTACAGCGCGCGGTTCTCGTAGACCCAGTCGTGGATCAGCGTCGTGCCGTGCGCCGTGGCGGCGATCAGGGCGAAGAACGGCAGGTTGTCGATGTTCAGCCCGGGGAACGGCATCGGGTGGATCTTGTCGTGCGGCGCGCGCAGCGTGCTGGGCCGCACGACGAGGTCCACCAGCCGGGTCCGCCCGTTGGCCGCCGGGTACTCCTCGCCGCGGTCGTAGTCCAGGCCCATCTCCTCCAGCAGCGCGAGCTCGATCTCCATGAACTCGATCGGCACCCGGCACACGGTGATCTCCGAGCCGGTCACGATCGCGGCGGTCAGCAGGCTCATCGCCTCGATCGGGTCCTCCGACGGCGCGTAGTCCACGTCGCGGTGGATCTTCGGCACCCCGTGCACGGTCAGCGTGGTCGTACCGATCCCGTCGATGCGCACCCCGAGCTCGGTGAGGAAGAAACACAGGTCCTGCACCATGTAGTTGGGGCTGGCGTTGCGGATCACGGTCACGCCGTCGTGCCGTGCCGCGGCCATCAGCGCGTTCTCGGTGACGGTGTCCCCGCGCTCGGTCAGCACGATCGCCCTGCCCGGCCGCCTGGTCCGGTCGACCCGCACGTGGTAGCTCCCCGCGGCGGCCTTGACCTCAAGACCGAAGGGGCGCAAGGCGGTCATGTGCGGCTCGACCGTCCTGGTGCCCAGCGCGCAGCCGCCCGCGTACGGCAGCTCGAACTCCTCCTCGTGGTGCATCAGCGGACCGAGGAACATGATGATGCTGCGGGTCCGGCGCGCGGCGGCCACGTCCATGCCCGCCAGGTCCAGCCGCGCGGGCGGGACGATCTCCAGGTCGTTGTCCTCGTTGAGCCACCGCGCGCGGACCCCGACGCTGGCAAGGACTTCGAGGATCCGGTTGACCTCCTCGATCCGGGCGACCTTGCGCAGCGTGGTCCGGCCGGAGTTCAGCAGCGCGGCGCACAGCAGCGCGACACCGGCGTTCTTGCTCGTCTTCACCGTGATGCTGCCGGAGAGCGCGCAGCCGCCCGTGACCCGCAGGTGCATCGGCCCGGACCGGCCGAGCGTGACGATCTCGGAGTCCAGTGCGGCGCCGATCCGGGTCAGCATCTCCAGGCTCAGGTTCTGGTTGCCCTGCTCGATCCGGTTCACCGCGCTCTGGCTGGTGCTCAGCGCGTCGGCGAGCTGCGCCTGCGTCCAGCCGCGGTGCTTGCGGGAGTCGCGGACGAGGCGGCCGATCTGGCGCAGGTAGGCGGAGAGCTGCTCGGAGCTGTCAGGCATGCCCGAGACCGTATCTCATATCTGGCATACCCGACGCGCGCCCTCCTGGCGAAAGCGGAACCAGGGGCGGCAAGCTCACATTTCGGATGCTCGCAGTGATGTACTTGACGGAAAATGGGTCAACAGCGCCTCATAATGAGTAGATCCTGATACGTTACGGGTATGGAGGACCTCGAATCCGGTGTGCGGGGCCGAACCCGCCGGGCGATCCTGGCCGCCGCCGCGGCGGCCCTGGCCAAGGACCGCTCCGCCACGCTCACCGACATCGCGGAGGCCGCCGACGTCGGCCGGAGCACCGTGCAGCGCTACTTCGCCGAGCGCGAGGAGCTGGTCACGGCGGTGACGCTGGACTCGCTGCGGGTGCTGGGCGTGGCGACCGAGGAGGCGGACCTGGGCCGGGGCGAGCCGGGCGAGGCCATGCGCAGGCTGGTCACCGCGATGCTCAGCGTCGCCGAGCGCGTCCTGTACCTCTACGGCGACGCCGAGATCCTGGAGAGCTTCGGAGGCGTCGACGTGGAGGACGAGGGCAGCGCCGCGGTCCGCTCCCTCATCGCCCGGGGCCAGGCAGACGGGACCTTCGACGCGAGCGCGGACCCGGCGTGGATCGAGACCGTGCTGTGGTCCCTGGTCTACGGCGCCTGCGACGCGATCAGCCGTGGTCGGATGCCCCGGCACGGCGCGGCGGCGACGGTCATCCGCACGTTGGAGAACGGCATCGCGGGGGGCGGGAAAGCGTGAGGGTCCTGGTGACCGGTGCGACCGGGAACGTCGGCCGGATCGTGGTCGAACAGCTTGTCCGGCAAGGGGTTCCGGTGCGGGCGCTGACCCGCGACCCCGCATCGGCGACCTTCCCCGAGGAGGTGGAGGTCGCTCGCGGCGACCTCACCGACCCCGCCGCGCTGCCGCTGGAGGGCATCGACCGGATGTACCTCTTCCCCCTCCCCGGCACCGCCGGCGGCGTAGTCGCCCGCGCGGTGGATGCGGGGGTCCGGCGGATCGTCACGCTGTCCTCGGGCGCGGTGACCTTCGGTCACGACACCGACTACCACCTGCCCGTCGAACAGGCCGTTGAGGCGTCCGGCCTGGAGTGGACCCACGTGCGGCCGGGCGAGTTCGCGCTGAACAAGCTGTGGCTGTGGGGCCCGTCGATCCGCGCGGAGAGCGTGGTCCGCGACCCGAACCCGGACGTCGCGTGGTTCCCGACGCACGAGCGCGACATCGCCGACGTCGCGGTCGCGGCCCTGACCGAGGACGGTCACGCCGGTCAGGCGTACACGGTCAACGGGCCCCAACAGATCAGCTACCGCGACCAGGTCCGGGCCATCGCGGGCGCGATCGGTCGCGAGGTCCGCTTCGAGGTGGTCAGCCGCGAGCACGCCCGCGAGCTGTACCTCGCCCAGGGCGGCTTCGCCGCCGCGAACGCGGACTTCCTCCTGGGCTACGAGTCCTACTCCGGGGAGGAGCAGGACGGTCCCGACACCGAATGGGCCGACCAGGAGTGGCCGATGCCCACTGCCGAGTAGGTCACCGGCCGCCCCGCCCGCACCTTCGCCGAGTGGGCGCGCGACCACGCGGACGACTTCCGCTAACCCCGCCAGGACTGGAAAGCCGTCAGTCCGAACGAGGACCCCGGCTGCGGCGTTCCCACGACGCGCAACGCGGTCGTCGTCACCGTGGGGAAGGTGATCCTCGTGAGGTCGTTGCCCGCGGTCGGAGTCCGGCTCTGTGCGGGAACATCCACCCAGGAACCGTCGGAAACCCGGTGCTGCAAGCGATATGAGGCGGGCACGCGAACTCCACCCCCGTCGTCGTAGAAGAACAGCCGCACGTCCGAGGTCGCGGTCGGCTTGCCGAAGTCGATCGCGAGCCAGTCGGTCGGGTTGGGGGATCGGTAGCTCGTCCAGCGGGTGTTCGGCACGTCGAGGAAGAAGTTCTGGCCGTCGTTGGCCTGCGCGGGATGATCACCGTTGCCGACGTTGGAGTACGACGCGCTCGCCGTCGGGAAGCCCTCGCCGCGTACATTGGCCGCGTCATCGACCAAGCGTGGCAACGGTTTCACCTCGCCGCGCGGCACCGGGACGCGCAGCGGCTTGAGGTCGTTCTGCCGGGCGACCTCGCGGCCGTCCAGGTAGACGCGCAGGCCCTTGCCCCTGCCGTAGTGCCTGCCGTCCTTGTCCCACACCACACTCAGGTTCCGGCCGTGGTAGGAGAGGTTCTCGACCGCGAAGTGCGACCAGCTCTCCGGGGCCAACGGGCTGATCCGGACGCTGTCGTCCTGCTGCGGGCGCACGCCGAGCAGGCCGGACAACACCAGGTCCGCGTAGGTCGAGTGGTTGTAGTCCTCGCTGTGGTTCTTGCTGTCGTAGAGCCAACGCGGCTCGTCGGGGTGGTGGGCCTCTGCGACGTAGGGCTTGCCGTCCTTGGTCTGGGTGAGCGCGTACCCGCGCAGCAGCGCCAGGTAGTCCGACTTGTCCACATAGGACTGAGCGGGGTAGTCGAGGAGCAGGTTGGCCAGCGCGGTCAGCGTCTGGCTGGTGGAGTACGGCCAGCTCGGGCCGCTCCACCGGCAGCAGCCCCGCTCCGCGTCCTTCATGAACCAGGGACTGCGACGCTCCACAGTGGTCGGACCGTACGGCGCTTCGAAGCCCTGCGGGTCACGCAGCTGCGCCCACGCCTGCGCGTTGCCGGGCGCAGCGATGTGGAACATCCACGGCACGAAGCCGATCTGCTCGCGGTCGGCGATCTTCACGCGGTCCGGGTTGTCGTCGCGCATCACGTGCTTGTAGAACTTCTTGTCCTTGTCCCACAACCACTTCTCCTGGGCCTTGGCCAGCGATCCCGCCCGGTCCCGGAACGACTGCTCCGTCCCGCGGTCGCCCACCCGGCGAGCCAGGTCGGCGATCGCGACGGCGTCGGCGATCTGGTAGCTGTTCATGGTCGGCCGGAACCCGTCACCGCCGTGGTACGGGTCGGGGCTCTGGTAGGAGCTCGCGGTGTACTCCATCGCGTCCCACACCGGCGTCTGCCAGTACAGGCCCAGTCCGGGGTCGTACTGCGGGGACCACCGCTCCCAGTGCCGCTTCAGCTCGGGCAGCAGGTTCGTCGCGAAGCCCATGTCGCCGGTTACCTCGGCCCGCCGCAGGGTCGCGTCGGCCAGCCACGAGGAGTACTGGTGCGCCCAGTCGGTGGTGTTCTTGTTGAGGAGCTCCGTCGCGGGCTTCGGCCCGGACCCCGCGCCGCGCGTCCAGTAGCGCAAGTAGTCGTCCAGGTAGCGGGTGTCCCGCAACCACCTGCCCTCGTAGACGTGGTGCCCGGCCGCTGCCACGATCCCGCCGTCGGGGGCGGAGTAGCCGACGGGGCCGAGGAACTCGCTGGTGATCCAGCCTTCACGGGTGTACTTCTGCGCCTCGTAGAAGGCGCGCCAGCGGTAGTAGTAGACGGACTCGATCTGCTCGTCCGGCAGGTCCACGAACGGGATGTTGGCCTTGAACCAGCCCTTCTCGGGATGCTCGCCCAGCAGCGCGTCGTGGTCCAGCAACCGCGTCCCGGCCCCGGGGGAGGGGTAGACCTCCGGGGCGGGGGCGGCGGTGACGACGGTGACCGCGGCGACCACCGCGGCCAGCAGAGCGCGGGCAGGCATCTCGGTGACCTCCTGGCTCGGCGGCGGCGCGGGACAGGGGAGCGAGGTCCCATTAACCGGTCACGCCGGGCCAGGAGTCAATATTTGGGCGAAAAGTGTCCGGAAATGACCACGTGAGCGAGCGGAAGCGATCAGGTCTCCGCGACGTGCACGTGGATGCCCAGATCGCGCAGCGCGGCGACCTCCTCCGCATCCGCCGCCGCGTCGGTGACCAGGTGCCCGATGCCCTCCGGCGGCACCGTCTGCACCATCGTGTCCACGCCGAGCTTGGTGTGGTCGGCGAGCACGACGACCTCCGCCGCGGTCGCCGCCATCGCCCGGTCCATCGCAGCCACCGACACGTTGGGCGTGGACAGGCCCCACGCGGCGGTCAGCCCGTTGCCGGAGAGGAAGGCGCGCTGCATCCGCAGGCCGGAGATCGACTCCTCGGCGACCGTCCCGACGAGCGCGAAGATCGAGCCGCGCAGCGTGCCGCCCGGCATCAGCACCTCGATGCCGCGCGAGCGCGCGAACGCCTGCGCGACCAGCAGCGAGTTGGTCAGCACGGTCAGGTCCGTCAGCCGGGCCAGCCGCCGCGCCAGCGCCTGCGTCGTGGTGCCCGCGCCGAGCACGATCGCATCGCCCGGGGAGACCAGCTCGGCCGCGGCGTTGGCGATCGCGGCCTTCTCCGCGCTCGCCACCTGCGTCTTCTCCGTGTAGCTGGGCTCGTAGGAGGGCGCCTCGTTGGCCACCGCTCCGCCGTGCCGCCGGGCGAGCAGGCCCTCCGCCTCCAGTCTGCGCAGGTCCCGCCGCACGGTCACCTCGCTGGCCTGGACGATCCTGGCGAGCTCGCGCAGCGACACCATCCCGTTGGCGCGGACCAGCTCCAGCACGGCCTGACGCCGTTCGGCAGCGAACATGGGACCGACATTAAACGATCAGAAACGGTCAGGCGGCCTCGAACGATCTCTTCGAGAGACCGATCAGGTAACCGTCGATCGTGGTCCGGACCGGCGCGTCGGCCCGCTCGCCCGCGCCCAGGGTGACGAACAGCGGCACGTAGTGCTCGACGGTGGGGTGGGCGTAGGGCAGCCCGGGCGCCTTGGCCCGGAAGTCGGCGAGGGTGTCCACGTCGCCCCTGGCCAGCGCGTCGGCCGCCCAGGCGTCGAAGTCGGCCGACCAGTCCGGCACCGCGTTCCCGGTGACCATCTCGCGGGTCAGGAACGGCAGGCCGTGGGTCATGAAGCCGGACCCGATCACCAGGGTGCCCTCCTCGCGCAGCGACCGCAGCCGGGAGCCGAGCGCCAGCAGCCTCTCCGGGTCATGGGTGGGCATGCTCAGCTGGAGCACCGGGATGTCGCCCAGCGGGTACATGACCTTCAACGGCACCCATGCGCCGTGGTCGAGGCCGCGCCGGGCGTGCCGGTGCACGGGCTCGCTGTCGGGCATCGCGGCGGTCACCCGGCGGGAGAGCTCGCTGGCGTCCGGCGTCGCGTAGGTCATCTCGAAGTACCGCCGGTGGAACCCGCTGAAGTCGTAGACCAGCGGCGTGTTCGCCTCGGCCGAGCTCAGGCTCAGCGGCGCCGCCTCCCAGTGCGCGCTGACGATCAGGATGCTCTTCGGCTTGGGCAGGCTCCGCGCCCACGCGAAGAGCTGGTCGATCCAGAGCGCGTCGTCGAACAGCGGCGGCGCGCCGTGGCTGAGGTAGATCGACGGCAGCGGGCCGTCCTCCGGCGTCCACTCCCGCTGGGCGCGCGCCAGCGGCAGCGCGCCGGGCAGGAACCGGTCGAACGCGCCCGCGGGTACCTCGGTCATGACGGGACCTCCCATGTAGTTCAAAGTTCAACCACAACGGTAGGCCGAAACAGTTGAGAGTTCAAGTGTGACCGGTACGATGATCGCCATGACCGAGGACGTCCGGTGGCTCAGCTCGGCCGAACAGCGGGCGTGGCGGGCCTACCTGCGCTCCCATCGGATGCTGTGGGTGGCGCTGGACCAGCAGCTGCAGCGCGAGTCGGGCATGCCGCACGCCTACTACCTGATCCTGGTCGCGCTCTCGGAGTGCCCGGACCGCACCTCGTCCATGACCGACCTCGCCGGGATGGCCGGCACCTCGCCGAGCGCGCTCTCGCACGCCATCGGCAAGCTGGAGGCGCAGGGCTGGGTGAGCCGCTGCCGCAGCTCGGGCAACGCGCGGGTCGTGCTGGCCACGTTGACCGACGCGGGCTTCGCCGCGCTGGCCGAGGCCGCGCCCGGCCACGTCAGCGAGGTGCGCGGCCGGATCTTCGACCGGCTCAGCCCCGAGCAGGTCGAGCAGCTCAGGGAGATCTGCGAGTCGATCGCGGGCGACGACCCGGCCTGGCCGTGATGGATCGTCACATTTCGGCGGCGGCCGATCGGTGAAATGCGCTGACGATAACGCCGGTCCGTGGCAGTGATTATCCGCGAGTGCGCGGCTTCAGTGTTTTTGTCACTCGTTCATCGCAATTTCCGGCATTTCGCCCGCGCGCGCTGTCGCTAGCTGAGGTCGCCGCTGGTCTTGCCGGGCTGCTGGAACAGCAGCGGGGCGACGTTGGAGGCGGCCCTCGGCTGCTCCGCGGGCTTGTCCCGCAACACGATCGGCTGCTCGGAACGCGGGGCGGGGGTCTGGGGCTTGTCCTCCGCGGCGGGCGCGGGGGCCTGCTTGGCGGGGGCCGCGGCCCGGTCGCTGAGCGCGTTGCGCGCCGCGTTGATCCAGATCCGCTGCATGTGCTCGTCCCTGCTGCCCTTGATGGTGGTCAGCAGGCCGGAGAGCGCGCCGCGCAGCTTCGCCGTCAGCGTCGGGTTCTTCCGGATGTGGCGCCAGACGGGGTGGTCCGCCTGCAGCCGGGCACTGGCGAGCCGCTGTGCCTGGATGCGGAGTTCGGCCGCGGGGAGATCGGTCCACGCCGCGACGGTCTCGGCATCGAAAGTCATGGGCGAAGTCTTTCAGGTCCGGTGCGGCAACGGCCGACACTCCGCTTTATCCCCGACCGCGTCGAACGGGTGAGAAAAGCGTATGAGTGGAATCGCCTTGGTAGGACGATCCGGGTGGAATTTGATAAATTCGTTATTGGAGCTGTACGGAAACTCGACCGAGTGTATCGGTCGGCGCAACGACCGCAGTGTAGCGGAAAACTCCGGTCCAATCGTCAGCGCGGCATTCGGCGCCACACGGCCCTCGGCAGCACCCGCAGCACCGCGAACAACAACCGCAACGCGCCGGGCACCCACACCACGCCGCGACCCCGGCGCAACGCGCGCACGGTGGCGTCGGCGACCTGGTCCGGAGTGCTGGACAGCGGAGCGGGGCTCATGCCCTCGGTCATCCTGCCGACCACGAACCCCGGCCGGACCAGCAGCAGGTGGACCCCGCTGCCCGCGAGCGCGTCCGCCAGGCCGCTGGCGAAGCCGTCCAGCCCGGCCTTCGCCGACCCGTAGACGTAGTTCGCCCTGCGCACCCGGACCCCGGCGACCGAGGAGAACACCACGAGCTTGCCGTGGCCCTGCTTGCGCAGCAGCGTCGCGAGGTGGGTCAGGATGCTGACGTGCGCGACGTAGTCGGTGTGCACGATGGAGACCGCGTGCGCGGCGTCGGACTCGGCCCGCTTCTGGTCGCCCAGGACGCCGAAGGCGGTGACCACCACGTCGAACCGGCCGTGCCGCTGGACGAGCTCGTCCAGGAAGGCGCCGTGACCGTCGACGTCGTCGGCGTCGAACTCCACGCAGTCCACCGTTGTCGCGCCCGCGACGCGGAGCACCGACTCCTGGGAGTCCAGGTCGGTGCTGCGCCTGGCGGCGAGGACGACGGTGCTGCTGCCCTCGGCCACGAGGCGGACGGCGACGGCCAGCCCGATCTCGCTGCGGCCACCGAGGACCAGAACGGTTCCACTCACCGGGCCAAGTTTGCCGCATCCGCAAAGCGAGCCGGGCGCCGGTGGGGGGTTCACGCCGCGCCGAACGCCGCCGCCACCGCGTCACGCACCTCCGCATCGCCGGGCACCTCCGCGCCCCGCTCCTCGGCGAGGACGCGGAGCGAGGTCATCGGGTCGGTCAACCCGCAGGAGACGAAGCTGTCGAAGACGGCCATGTCCGGGGCGACGTTGACCGCGAAGCCGTGGCTGCTGACGCCGCCCCGGATGCGCATGCCGATGGAGGCGATCTTCCGGTCGTCCCGGCTCCACACGCCGACCAGGCTCGGGCCGCCGCGTTCGGTCTCGCGCCGCTTGGCCGGGAAGCCGAGTGCGCGCAGAGCGTCGATGACGCCGTGCTCGACCCAGCGGACCACGTCGGCCGGTCCGCGCTCCCGGACGTGCGCGACCAGGTAGCCCACGACCTGGCCCGGACCGTGGTAGGTGGCCTGCCCGCCACGGTCCACCTCGAAGGTGGGCAGGCCGGAGACCGCGTCGGGCAGGTCGCTGGGCGCGGTGCGCGGGCCGTAGGTGACGACGGCCGGATGCGAGAGCAGGAAGAGCCGGTCGCCCTCCGCGCCCGTCTGGCACTCGGTGACCCACTGCCGCATGGACTCGTCGGCGACCGGGTACGGGACCTCGCCGAGGTCTACGCGGGCGAGTCCGGGAAAGGGGCGGTCCGGTTGCATGCCACCACTGTCACAGACCCGGCCCGCGCCGCTCCACCGGCTTCAGACCGCGCGCGCGATGGCGATGTTGCCCTCCAGCCGCGCACCCGCCTCGTAGATCATGTAGCTGCGGCCGTTCTCCTCACCGAAGCACGGAGCCGCCGAGCGCCCGCGGTCCGGCGCTCCGGCCAGCGGGGTGTGGAAGACGCCGAGGTGCTTGCGCAGTGTGAAGTCGCGGCCCACCTCCGTGATCCGCATCTCCCCGCCGTCGGTGTGGTAGACGACGTAGACGGAGTTGTTGCGGAACAACACGTGCGGCCCGGACAGGTTGGTGCGCCCGACATCGCTCGGCCGCACGAGCGGGTTCCGGTCGAACTGCCAGTTGCGGCCGTCGGCCGACCAGCCCCAGCCGATGTGCCTGCGGTTCGCGGTCGTGTTGACCATGAAGACCATGACGTAGCGGGAGCCGCGCGAGGGGATCGTGTGCTCGAAGACCCGCGCGTAGGAGGACTCCCTCGCGTCGGGCGCGAGCATCTTCGTCTCCAGCACGATCTTGTCGTAGGTGAAGGTGATGCCGTCCTTCGACCGCGCCAGCCTGGTGGTGGTGTTCTCGCCGTGGAAGTACAGCCACATCTCCTTCGCGGCGCTGTTCCACATCGCGTGCGGCGAGGACACGTGGGTGACGAAGTCGTAGTGCGGCGGCCATTCCCTGCGGATGATCGGGTTGCCGGAGTACTCGGTGTACGGGCCCTCGATCGAGTTCGCGTAGCTCAGGCAGATTCCGCCGGGCGCGTCGTGCGGGGCGTAGTAGAGGTAGAACTTGCCGAGCGCGTTGGGAATCCGGTCCTTCGTGCCGCGCAGGCAAGGGAAGATCACTTCGTTGCGCGCTGGCGGATAGGACAGGGTCGCCTTGTCGAACGCGAGCTTGAGATAGCGGTAGCCCGGGAACCCGGCTGGTCCCGCCGAGGCGGTGCCCGCGAGCCCTGGGAGCAGCAGGCCCGCCCCGGCCGCGGCCGCGCCACCCAGCAGTGCGCGGCGGGACAGGTTGTTGGTGTTCTCGCCCACGGTGTCCGCTCCTTTGCGAAGAGCCGGTGCTGGGTCGGCAGTGTCACCACGCCACAACGGCCCGGTCAAGGGGCTAATTCGTATTAGTACTGGCTTCTGTCGAATTCCACGGATTCCTTGACTTCCGTTCCGCGCCGATCGCATAGTTCTGGCGCTAATCCGCATTAGCGAAGCAGATAGGGGCGACCGGCATGACCAAGGGCCGGGCTCGGGGCGCGCGCAGGCGGCCCTCCCAGACCGACATCGCCAGGATGGCCGGGGTCTCCCAGACCACGGTCTCGTTGATCCTCAGCGGCAACAAGTCCGGAATCGCGCTGGCCGAGTCCACCCGGCGGCGGGTGCTGGAGGCGGCCGAGGAGCTCGGCTACGCCCCGGACCTGGTGGCGACCAGGATGGCCGCCGCCCGCAACGACATCCTCGGCCTGTACACCTTCACCGCGACCTTCCCCACCGACATCGGGCACTCGTACTACCCGTCGCTGGTCGGCGTCGAGGAGGCGGCAGCCGCACAGGGCCAGGACGTGCTGCTGTTCACCGGTTCGGTTGGCAGGGCGGTGCCCTCGCGTCCCGGCCACGTCCTGCGCCGCGTCCGGGTGGCCGACGGGTGCCTGTTCCTCGGGCGGCACATTCCCGAGGAGGAGCTGGAGATCCTGCTGGACGAGGACTACCCGTTCGTCCACATAGGACGCAGAGATGAGCTCGGCGGCCGGATTCCCTACATCGGCGCTGACTACGTCGTCGCCTCCGCCCAGCTCGTCCAGCGGCTCGTCGCGCTGGGGCACAGCGAGATCCGTTACGTCCGGGAGCGGGACGACGCGCCCGCGTCGACCGACCGCGAGGCCGGGGTGCTGCGCGGCGCGACCGCTGCCGGTCTGTCCACTTCGGATCTCGTGGTGCGCGCGGACGGCGCCGAGATCACCGCCGCGCGGGTGCGGGGCTGGATCGACGGCGGCGTGAGCGCGGTGATCACCGAGGAGACCGACACCGGGGCGGTGTTCACCGCGCTCACCCGCGCGCTGGACGAGCTCGGCGTGCGCTGTCCGGAGGAGCTGTCGCTCGCCATCCTCGGCGCGCCCCCGGCCAGCGGCTGGCGGGGTCGCGAGATCGGCGGCTTCACCGTGCCGCGCAGGGAGATGGGCAGCGCGGCGGTGCGCCTGCTGGTCGACCTGGTCAACGACACCGGAACCGAGCCGCACCAACAACTTCTGGCCTGCCGCCCCGTCGAGGGCGACACCATCGCGGAACTGAGAGGGTGACGATGTCCGAACGCACAACGGAGATCCTGGTCGTCGGCGGAGGGCTCGGTGGCGTCGCCGCAGCGCTCGCCGCGGCTCGCGCAGGGCACCGGGTGGTGCTCACCGAGGAGACCGACTGGATCGGGGGACAGCTCACCGCACAGGCCGTTCCGCCCGACGAGCACCCGTGGATCGAGAGCTTCGGCCGCACGGCGACCTACCGCGAACTGCGTGACGGCATCCGCGCCTACTACCGGCGGGCCTACCCGATGCGCGCAGAGGCGCTGGCGCTCGCGGAGCTCAACCCCGGTGCGGGCAAGGTGAGCAAGCTCTGCCATGAGCCGCGTGTCGCCCTCGCCGTGCTCCAGGAGTTGTGCGCCCCGCACGTGTCATCCGGTCTGCTGACGATCCTGCTGCACCACCGGCCGGTGTCGGCGCGCGTCTCCGGTGACTACGTCGAAGCCGTGACGCTGGTGGACACCGAAGGCCGCGAGACCACGATCTCCGCCGACTACGTGCTCGACGCGACCGAGAACGGCGACCTGCTGCCGATGGCCGGTGTCGAACACGTCACCGGAGCTGAGGCCGCCGCCGAGCACGACGAGCCGAACGCACCCGCTGTCGCGGACCCGCTCAACCTCCAGGGCATCACCTACTGCTTCGCGATGTCGCACCACGAGGGCGAGAACCACGTCATCGACCGCCCGCGCATGTACGACTTCTGGCGCGCCTACAAGCCGGAGTTCTGGCCGGGCCCGCTGATCGGCTTCAGCGCTCCTGACCCGCGCACTCTGGAGCCCACCGAGCGCACCTTCGTGCCCAACCCCCCGGGTGATCCGCTTGCCGTCAGCGCGGACCAGAGCGCGGACGCGGGGGACAAGGAGCTGTGGGGCTTCCGCCGCATCCTGGCGCGAGGGCTGCACCGCGACGGCGCGTTCCCGTCGGACATCACGCTGGTGAACTGGCCGCTCAACGACTACTGGCTCAAACCCGCCCTTGAGGTCGAGGGACTGGTGAGCGCCGAGGACGTCAAGGTCGCGCTGGACGAGGCCAAGCAGCTGTCGCTTTCGGTGTTGTACTGGTTGCAGACCGAAGCGCCTCGTCCGGACGGCGGCGTCGGTTTTCCGGGGCTGCGCATCCGGCCAGACGTCACCGGCACCGCGGACGGCCTCGCCAAGACCGCGTACGTGCGCGAGTCGCGGCGCATTCGCGCGGTCACCACCGTGACGGAACGGGATGTGTCACTGGAGATCGTCGGGCCACGAGGCGGCACCCGCTACCCCGACTCGGTCGGTGTCGGCAGCTACCGGATCGACCTGCACCCCTCGACCGCGGGCGACAACTACATCGACGTGGCCAGCGTGCCGTTCGAGATCCCGCTGGGCGCCCTGGTGCCGGTGCGCGTGCGGAACCTGTTGCCCGCCGGGAAGAACATCGGCACCACGCACATCACCAACGGGTGTTTCCGGCTGCACCCCGTGGAGTGGAACGTCGGTGAGGTCGCCGGCCAGCTCGCCGGGTTCGCGCTGCGCAACGGCGTGGAGCCGCACCAGGTCCGCGGCGAGACCAAGCTGCTGGACGAGTTCACCGCCGTGCTCGACCGCACCGGCGTGCAACGCCACTGGCCCGACGTGCGCGGGTACTGACACCGCTTCGAACCGGAGGTGCACGCAATGGAGCCACACCCCACGACACCGGGATCGGCCGACCCGATCCGTGTCGGCATCGACGTCGGCGGAACCTTCACCGACGCGGTCGCCGTCAGCGCGCGCACCTTCGAGCTGCTGGGCCAGGTCAAGGTGCCGACGAGCCACCACCACCCCGACGGCGTCGCCCACGGCATCGTCTCCGCTCTCCAGGAGCTGCTGGCGCAGGTCGGTGTTGCCGCGTCCGAGGTCACCTTCCTCGCGCACGGCACAACGCAGGCGACCAACGCGCTGTTGGAGGGCGACGTCGCGCATGTCGGCCTCGTCGGGATCGGCAAGGGCTTCGACGCGTGGGCGACGAAGCGGCTGCGCGCACTGGGCAAGCTCAAGCTGGCGCCCGGTAGGACCATGCCGTTGAGCTACGCCGCGCTGCCCGACCCCGATGACGCGGCGGCCGCGGTGAAGCAGCTGGCCGCGGGTGGGGCGGAGGTGATGGTCGCGGTCGAGCCGTTCAGCGTCGACGACCCGGTCGGGGAGCGATGCGTGCTCGACGCCGCCGAACGTGCCGGAGTTCCGGCGACCGCGACGCACGAGATCTCCAAGCTGTACGGGTTGACCAAGCGTGCGCGCACGGCGGTGCTCAACGCGAGCATCATGCCGCGCATGCTGGAGACCGCGGGCCTGGTCGAGCGCAGCATCACCAGGGCCGGGATCACCGCGCCGCTGATGGTGATGCGCTGCGACGGCGGGGTCATGTCCCTCGACGAGATGCGCAACCGTCCACTGCTGACTGTCCTCTCCGGGCCAGCCGCTGGTGTCGCGGGGGCGCTGCTCGCGGAGCGGATCAGCGAAGGCGTCTTCCTGGAGACCGGAGGAACCTCCACGGACATCAGCGTGATCAGACGCGGCCGGGTGCAGATCCGGCACGCCAAGCTCGGCGGCCGCGACACCTATCTGTCCTCTTTGGACGTTCGAACGGTCGGTGTCGGTGGTGGTTCGCTGATCCGGCTCTCCGCCGACCGGAGCTCGGTCGCCGACGTCGGCCCACGCAGCGCGCACATCGCCGGGCTGTCCTACGCGTGCTTCGCCGCGCCCGGTGAGCTGGCCGGAGCGCGCCTGGTCACGCTTCGTCCCCGCGCCGACGATCCGGACGACTACGCGGCGGTCGACGCGGCGGGCGGGCGCTACGCGATCACCCTGACCTGTGCGGCGAACGCGCTCGGTCTCGTGCCTGAGGGGGACCACGCGCGCTCCGGCCAGGAAGCCGCACGGCTGGCGCTGACCCCGCTCGCCGAGGCGTTCGGCACCTCGGTGGAGGAGGCCGCGCGCCGGGTGCTCGACCGCGCGGTGGCCCATGTCCGCGCGGTGGTCGACCAGTTGATCGACGAGTACCAC
This sequence comes from Allokutzneria oryzae, assembly GCF_042429765.1. Classification (NCBI taxonomy): domain Bacteria; kingdom Bacillati; phylum Actinomycetota; class Actinomycetes; order Pseudonocardiales; family Pseudonocardiaceae; genus Allokutzneria; species Allokutzneria oryzae. Next base: position 283,457 of record NZ_JBHLZU010000005.1, read on the forward strand.
CTCGAACGCGACCTGCTCGTGCTCGTCGGCGGGGGCGGCGGCGCCGCGACGGTCACTCCGCACCTTGGAGCCGGGGCGAAGCTGGACTGGCGGATCGCCGCGCACAGCGAGGTGATCAGCCCGCTCGGCGTGGCTCTGGCGCTGGTGCGCGAGTCCGTCGAACGGATCGTGCCCAACCCCAGCCACGCCGACGTGCTCGCGGTGCGCGGCGAGGCCGAACGGGCCGTGGTGGCCCAAGGCGCGGACCCGGTCGGAGTGGAGGTGGACGTGACCGTTGACCCGCAACGCAATCTCGTCCGTGCTGTGGCCACGGGTGCGACCGATCTCCGCAGCAAGGACCGATCGGCCACGGTGGACTCCTCGACGGCGTTGCAGACCGCCGCGCGCAGCCTGGACACCCGGGTTGAGCACGTGGAGCAGCTGGCGCACAACAGCAGCTACCGGGTATTCGGCGCGAGCAAGCGCCGCAGCGGCCTGTTGAGCCGCTTCGCCCGCACACGGCTCCGGGTGCGGGTCGTCGACAACGAGGGCGTGATCCGCGTGCACAGCGCCGACGCGCACGTTGACGTGATGCGCGTGTCGGACGCCCAGGGGCGGCTCGGCGACCTGGTCCGTGAGCGCACCCGCTACGGCGACGGTGGGTCCCGTGCGCCGAGCGTGCGGTTGCTGGTCGGCTCGAAGATCGTCGACCTGTCCGGAGTGCTGGCCGAAGACCAGCTGCTGGCCCTGGTGGACACCGAGTTGCGCAGCCGCGCCCCGGACGAGTCGCTGGTCTCGATCATGGAGGAGCGCCGGTGAACCCGATCGAACGCACCGAGCACGACCTCGCGGTCGACCTTCTCCGCAGCACGCCGACGCACGAGAACCGCTCGCCCGCCGACCTGCGCCACTGGGCAGCGGTCGCACTCGACTACGGCCGAGAGCTGGCCCAGAACCCTTTCCCCGCAAAGCTTCCCGTGCGCTCGGCGACAGGAGGCGTCACCGCGGAACGGATGGTCCTCGCCGAGTACCACGCGCGCACGGCGGAGATCGTGGTGTACGACGACGCCCTGAAGTCGGTGGGGGAGAAGGTCCGTGCGCGGGGGTGGGACGAGTGGTTCCCGCCGCGGGTCCTGCGGGCAGCCGCCATCGCCCACGAAGTGGCGCACCACGAGCTGCACGGTGCGCGAGGGCGTGAGCTGAAGCGACGGCTCGACCTCACCGCACTGCGCATCGGCCGCTGGCGTGTGCGTGGTCATGTCGCCGGAGCCGATGAGCTCGTCGCGCACTCCTACGCCCAGCACGTGGTGGGCATGACTCGAAGTCCGTTGCTGCTCACCACCGCGCTCGTTGGAGGCTGACCATGGGTTTCCTCATCATCGCCGTGATGGCCGTTGGCGTCGTGCTGATGCTCACTCGCACGCTGCCCACCGCGTTCGCCCTGGTGTTCCTCGCCGTGGCCATCGCGTTGCTGTCCGGGGCCAGCCTGCTCGGCAAGACCAACAGCGTCGCCACCACCGTGCTGCAGACCGGCGCGCCGATGCTCGCGTCCACGATGATCGCGATTCTGCTCGGCTCCTGGCTCGGTGCGGTCCTGGACGACACGGGCATCGCGTCCACCCTCGTCCGCAAGATCGTCGAGTTCGGCGGCGAGCGTCCTTCCGTTGTCGCACTGGGTGTTTTCGGTGTCTCCCTCCTGGTCGGCACGATCACCGGCTCCGCGCCCGCCGCGCTGCTGGCCGGGGTCGTCGGCATCCCGGCGATGATCGCTGTGGGCGTGCCGAACGTGGTCGCGGCGGGCACGGTGCTGATGGGCATCTCGGCAGGGCTGCCGCTGGAGCTCATCGGCTGGCAGTTCCTCTCCGACGCGTTGAGCATTCCCGTTGAGACAGTGCGCTCCTTCCAACTCAGGTTGTTCCCGATCGTGCTGGTCGTGGGCATCGCCTACGTGCTCGTGGAGTGCCGCCGCAAAGGCGCCAGGCACGCGTGGGCGCTGAGGACCACGCCGGCCTCGCGCCGCGCCCGTCGCGGGGACGCGCCCTGGTACTCGCTGCTGACACCGGTGGTGCCGATCGTGCTGGCGCTGGGTTTCGCCATGCCGATCGTGCCCGCGTTGCTGCTCGGGCTCGCCTACGCGTTGCTGTCGACGTACAAGCGCGGCGAGCTCAAGGAACGGGCGCTGCGCACGCTGTACAAGGCGTTCGAGGTCGCGGCCCCGCCCATCGTGCTGTTCATCGCGATCGGCATGCTGCTCGCGGCGGTGAAGCTGCCCGGTGCCATCGCCGCGCTCAACCCGATCGTCAGCTCGATCAGCCCGTCCAACCCGGTGCTGTTCGTGGTGGTGTTCTCGGTGCTCGTGCCGCTGGCGCTCTACCGTGGGCCGCTGAACATCTACGGCCTGGGCGCGGGCGTCGCGGGCGTGCTGATCTCCGGCGGGGTCTACCCGGCGACGGCGGTGCTCGGCATGATGGCCTCGCTCGGGCAGGTCCTGGGTGTCTCCGACCCGACGAGCACCCAGACGGTGTGGAGCGCGCAGTACGCCGGTGCCCGGCCGGAGCGCGTCATGGTCTCCACGCTGCCCTACACCTGGCTGATCGCGGTGGGCGGACTGACGATGACCTCCTTGCTGTACTTGACCTAGAGCCGCGCCGCCGCCCCGATGTGGTGGTGGGGGCCGTGAGACCACGGCAAGGACGATCGTGCACGGGGCGGGAACCACGGCCCGAGAGTAAGCACGGCTTCGGAGTGCTTTGCGCCATTGTCCTGGTACAGCAAGGAAAAGTCGCCCGATTGTGTGGTGGTGCGCCTGAGGCGCACCACCACAGCGTCATCAGGAGGACGGGTACACCAGGTCGATCCGCTCCTGGTCGATCGGGTACCCGGCCTTGGCGAACGCGGCGGCCATCGGGGTGTTGCCCTTGTCGGTGCCCGCCTTGATCCGCTCGGCGCCCTCCGCGACGAGCAGGTGGGTGGCCTCGGCCAGCAGGTCGTACGCGTAGCCGTTGCCCCGGTGCTCGGGCACGACACCGATGTAGCCGATCACCGGCCCGCTGTAGTTGTGGCACGGCACGCTCATGCCGACCAGGTCGCCGTCGGGCGTGTACGCCACCCGCCACCACTCACGCGGGCTGGGCATCCACCGCAGGTACTCCAGGTCCTCCGAAGCGGCGGCCTCCGCGCCCGACGTCGCCATGGCCCTGCGGGCGTGCGCGTCGAGGGTGCCCTCGTTGATGCGCCGGAAGATGTCGAGGAAGACCTCGTCATCGGGCTCCGGTCGGTACACCAGGCGGCTCGGCCGCTCCGGCAGCCCGCAGTCGGTGGTCCACAGGTAGATGAAGCGTTCCACCAGCGGGGTCATCCCCGCCGCGACGGCCGCGTCGTGCCTGGCTGTGCCCGCGGCCAGCGTGTCGGGGTCATCGCGCCACCCCGGCCGCATGTTCAGGCTGTACTCGGCGCGGAACGGCGCCGCCCGCAGCAGCTCGACGGCCGCGTCGGCGTCGGTGAAGTCGAACCAGTCCAACGCGAGCGGCGCGTCGTCCTCGGGCCCCGCCCACCAGGCGGCGCGTGCGACCACGGCACCGTCCCGCTGGGCGATCCAGGTCCACTCGGGCCGGTACTCGCCCTCGGCGGCCATGGCCGTGTAGGTCCTGCCACGTGCGGCGAAACCGACGAGGCAGTCGTCGGGCAGTGACTCGAAAAGGGACGCCTCGCCGGAGACCAGCGGGCGAATGACCAGGTCGGTCATGGGGATCCTTCCGGAAGCTGGAGCGCTCCCCGGGTCAGGACCTCGACGCCCTCGCGGCGAGAAGGGAGCGCATGATCGTCGTCGTGACCACGGCACTCACCTCCTTCACGCTGTCTTGAGGGCGTCCGGCGCAGGCTAGCGGCACGCCACGCGGGAGGGCAACCGAATTCGGGGGTGCCCCGGCGGGGTCACGGCGCGACAGGCATCATCGTTTCCTCGGCATGCGCGGCTGGCGACCGTCGCGGATCATGTCGGGGTCGGGCACGACGGAGTCTTTGGGGGAGTGACGTGGGCGAACAGCGCCGCGAGCTGGTCGTTGGCATGGCCTGTGAGCAGGGACCTCGGCCGTCGAACGCGGACGCTGTCGCCGCCGCGGGCGCCCTCAGCGGCGCGACCGCGCTGGCCGTCGTGGACGGCATCGGCGGGGACGAGCACGTCGTCGCCGCCTCCCCGGCCTGCGTGCAGGAGGCCGTCGCGGTGGGCGCCGAGCACGGCGCGGTCGCGGGCCTGCTCGCGGCGGGCGAGGAGATGCGCGAGCGGCAGAACGCGGCGGCGGAGAAGGGCGCCCGCATCCCGGACGCGGTCGCGGCCATCGCGGTGCACCTGCCCGACCTCGACGTCATCGAGGTCGCCTGGACCGGCGACTGCCGGGTGTGGACCCTGCACGCCGAGGAGATCCGCGTGCACACCGTCGACCACACCCAGGGCCAGCGCATGCGCGAGTACGCGGCCGAGCTGACCCCGGAGGAGCTGGCGGACTACGACGAGGACCCGGCCGACTGGGACCACGTCGTGCTGACCACCCTCGGCAGGGCGCACCCGGTGGACCCGGTGTCCTTCGGCAGCACCCGCGTGTCGGCCGAGGGCGTGCTCGCGGTCGTGGTCGGCAGCGACGGCTTCCACAAGTCGCTGACCCCGGACGAGATCGCCGCCGTGCTGCGCGAGCACTCCGCCGACGCGCAGGAGGCCGCGGAGGCGCTGGTGACGGCGGCCCTGGAGCACTCCGCCGAGGTGCACGACAACGTCACCGCCGGGGTGCTGCCCCTCACCTGAGCCGCGCCCAGGGCGCCTCGCACGAGCTGATGAGAGAGCACAGTCCCGTTGTCGGCGAGTACGGCTGATGCGGTGAATGCCGCATTTTGTGGCGATCAGCCCTCTGAACTCCCCTGAACCTCGGTTACCTTCGACTGTTGAGGTGATCCGGCTGGTCAAGGGGGAGTCCGGGCGGGGCATGCGCTACTACGACGATGAGGACGATCCTGATTACGAGGACGCTCGGACCCACAATGATTTCTCGGGTTATGCGCAGAACTCGGTCCAGGCTCGTGACATTCATGGCGATGTGAACTTCCATTCCGGCGAGCGTGAGTACTTCACCGCCCTTCCGTGGGGCTTCTCCGTCGCCGCGTACGCCGTGCTCTTCCTGGTCGCCAGTGCGTACGTGCATGTCGTCGTCACCTTTGATCTGGTTGTACGGGACTGGGTCAAGCTGGTGATCAGTACGGTGATCGTGCTCCCCGTCTTCTTGGCGACCGAGTACCGCCTGCACGGTGCCGAGTTCGCAGCGTTGCGGTTCCTCGTCGCCGTCATCGTCGTCGCGCTTGCGATTCACCAAGGTGCTGAAATGCAGTCCATTTCCGGGATTGTGGGACTGTTCTCGGAGTGGCTCGTCTGGCGTTTCTGATCGCTCCTCGGCCCGCTCGGAGGGTGAACCGGCCCGTGCAGGGTGTTCGTGGGAAGCTCTGCGCATGACTCGCACGCTGTGCCTTGCGCAGGAGCCGGAGGCGGATGCGCTGCTCGCCGCCGATCCGCTGGCGGTGCTGTTCGGGATGATGCTTGATCAACAAGTCCCGATGGAGAAGGCGTTCAAGGGGCCGAAGGTCATCGCCGACCGGATGGGCGGCCTGGACGTGCACCGGATCGCCGAGGCCTCCGAGGAGGAGTTCGTCGCGATCGCCTCCGAGCCGCCCGCCATCCACCGGTTCCCCGGGTCGATGGCCAAGCGGTTGCAGGCGCTCGCGCGGTTCCTGGTCGAGCACTACGACGGTGATGTCGAGAACGTGTGGACCCGGGACGACCCCGACGGCAAGGAAGTGCTCAAGCGGCTCAAGGCCCTGCCGGGGTTCGGGGACCAGAAGGCTCGGATCTTCCTCGCGCTGCTCGGAAAGCAGCTCGGCGTGAGGCCCGAAGGATGGCGAGCCGCCGCGGGAGCCTACGGCGAGGAGGGTTCACGACGCAGTGTCGCCGACGTTCGGGACAAAGTCACGCTATCTGAGGTGCGGGAGTTCAAGCGAGCGACAAAAGCCGCGGCTGCAACCGCGAAAATCGCTAATGGCGCAGACGCAAGCCGCTAGCTCTGCACAACGCTGCTCGCGCAGGTGCCTGACGAAACCGTGAGCGGCGCGCAACGCTTGGCGGGACACCTTGCGGTCCGTGACGGTGGCCAGCCTCGTCGAGTCGCTTGAGCCCGGCATTCCCGAACGGAACCGACGCCTTCTGTCTCCTGGTCGCGAATCCGGCCGAGACGGGGCCGGGAACGAGCCCGGCACAGTCTCGAAAGCCGCCTCGGCCTCAGATGTGCTTGCGACTGTTGAGCATCTGTTCTCCTGCTTCGATGTAGGCGGCGAAGAGGTCGGTGACATCGCGGAGGCGCTGTGCGGCACCGTCATCCTCGGTGAGCGACTGCGCGGCACGCAGGGTGCGGATGAACGCGCGGGAACGTTCGTGGCTCGCGGACAACAGTTGCTCGAACCCGCCGGCAGCCTCGACCAGCAGGCGGCGGCTTCCGGACTGGGCGATCGTTCGAGCCAAACCCCAGGAGACCAGCTCTCGTATCGACGAGCTCACGGCCCCCGCGCTGAGGCCGAGGTTGGCGCGGAGCTCCTCGGAGGTGGACGGCGTGCCGCGCAGCAGCAGGTACCCGTACACCCGACCCGTGGCCCTGGACAGGTTCCACGACGCCAGCGTGTCACCCATCGCGTTGCTGAACTGCTGCTGCTCCTCGTCGATCACCCGATGCTCCTTTGTTCACGAGGATCATCGAACCGCCACTGCTCCAACACGTGCAAGAGCGCTCGCGTGGTCGCTTCGGGGGCGTCAAGGGTGACGATGTGACCAGCGTCGGGGATGACATGTTCCTGAACGCCTTCCGCCCGTGCCCACAGCGGCATGGCCTTGGCGATGTTGCCCGTGCCGTCCTGGGCGCCCCGGATCAACCCCAGGGGAACGGGTGTGCGGTAAGCCGGGTCGGGTGAGACCAGCGAGACCGTCGCACGCCAGACGTCCAGGAAGGTGTGCTTGGGCATGCGTGCGAAGACTGATTCGGTCTGCGCGACGGCACCGGGTGAAACAGCGGATGCGCGTGCCATGATGCCGGGTAGCTTGGCGGCCGGGATCAGGCCGAGCATGGGTGCGGCCATGCGGAGGCCGAGACGCTCGATCCTGCTCAGCGGACCCGCGTTCCAGGTGGAGTCGACGACGATCAGACCGCCGACCCGCTCAGCGTGCTCTCGGACGAACGCCTGGGAGAGGTTGCCGCCGAGCGAATGACCCACCAGCACGGGGCGTTCGAGCCCGAGCTCGTCCAACACAGCGGTCAGATCCGCAAGCGCATCAGCGGCCGAGAAGTGCGCGCCCGGGTGCAGCTCGGACTCACCGTGACCCCGCATGTCCCACAGGACCGTGCGGTAGCCCGCCCGTTCAACAGCATCCGCCTGGGCCTCGAACATCGTGTGGTCCATGCCGGCGCCATGGGTGAACACCACCCCTGGGCCACCTCCGCCTCGTTCGACGAAGCGGATCTCTGCGCCTGGGCGAGGCAGCCCGTCCCGTAGTTTCACCATTCTCTGAATATAGTGATAACTCTGCTCGGCCGCCACCCGGCGCAGGGGACGTGCGTTCGTCAGCGCGTCGCGGCCAGCAGTTCCCGATGGCGAAGCGGTTGCTGATCGAGCACTACGACGGTGATGGCGAGAACGTGTGGAGCCCAAGGGGTGGCCGACCGCGCTCGGCGAGGTGCGGGAGTTCACGCCGCCGCCGCGAAACGGGGCTGAAGACGGCACTGGACTGTCAGGTACGGCGTACCTGACAGTCCAGTGTGGACGGTTACTTGTGCGTCGGTCCGAACGCGACGGTCAGCACCTTCGGGTCACCCGCGTGCACCGCGCCGCTGAAGTCCTTGCCGGTGGGGGCGACGTCGTCGTACGGGAAGGCGTAGCCGCGGTTGTCCGGCAGCTTGCTGTGGACGATCCGGGCGTAGTGGTTGGTCCTCGGCTTCTGGTAGAACTTCGCGGCGTCCTCGCCCTGCGGCTGGTCGGCGTTGTCCAGCAACGTGGTCCGGTTCAGCGCGGCGGCGAGCCTGGGGATGATGCTCTTGCGGATCTCCGTAGCACCCTGGTCGATCTTGAAGGGGCCGGTGTCGCAGCTGAGCACGTCCGCGGTGCTCGGCTTGCCGAAGGAGTCCCCGCTGCTGAAGGTGAACCGGCCGCCGGAGACCTTGCCGGTGACCTTGCCGAGCGCCCCGTTCTGCGAGTCGATCGTCAGCGTGGCGCCCTCGTACTTCTTCCACACCTCGTCGATGTAGCCCTCCAGGTAGCCCTGGAACTCAGCGGCCTTGTAGTGCGCGCTGACCACGCGCAGCGGCCTGCCGTCCGGGCCGGTCTGGATCAGCTGGTCCCACTTGGTGCCCTCGGAAGCCGCCTGGGCCTTGAGCTCCTGGGCGATCGAGTCCAGCGCGCCGCCGGGCAGTCCGGCCACCTTCTGCTCCTGGCCGCCCAGCGTGGTCAGGGAGATCCCGATCGGGATGGAGACGAAGTCGACGTAGCTGATGTTGGCGTAGAGCTCGCGGTCGTTGAAGGTGAACTCGGCGAAGCTCCAGTTGCGCTTGTAGTTCGCGTCGCTGGTGTTGAGGAAGCTCGGCGAGACGAGCGCGGGACCGGAGGGCCCCGGGTTGACGAAGAAGTCGAGCTTGGAGTCGGTGACGATGTAGGCGCGGGCCCCCTTCATCCTGGGGACCTCGATCTCCTTGGTGGAACCGCTCGCGCCCAACGGGATCGCGCAGTCCTCGCCGAGTGGCGTGCCCTCCTGCGAGGGGTTCGGCGGGAAGTACGAGGAGCCGTCGGGCCGCACCACGATCAGCTTTCCGGGTTCCTCGATGGTGGTGCCGATGACGTAGGCGTAGGCGCTGCCCGCGCCGGAGTTGTTGACCAGGCGCAACGTGAACTTCTCCGGAACGGCGGCCGCCCTCGACACGGCCCCGGTCGCGGCGTTGGCCACGGCGTTGGTCAGCAACGGTGTCGCGGCGGCGGCCGCGGACAGGGCGAAGAGCCTTCTTCGGGATATCACAGGGTGTTCCTCCAGAGTCCGAGGCTTCGTTGCCCCTCGCTGTGGCGGCGTTGTGAGAACGCTCTCATGGCCGTTCCGGGGCGTCAACCCGACCAAGGTCGGATGGCTGGAACCGGACAACAGTCCACTGTGGACAAGCCTCGGCATGGCATAGTGATCTTTGGGGACGACGGGTGAGGAGAGCACGTGTTCGAGCGCATCCTGCGGCTGGTGGACGAGGTTCCGGAGTTCGACCGGTTCCTCGGCGTTGACGACCTTCTCGCCGGGATCGGCGCCGTCGCCGAACGGCACGGCGACTGTGCGGCCCTCCGCCGGATCGGCACCTCGCGGCTCGGCGAGCCCCTGTGGTCGCTGACCGTGGCGGGCGGGCCGAAGCAGGCGGTGGTCTTCGCCGCCGTGCACCCCAACGAGCCCGTCGGCGGGCTGACCGCGCTGCACCTGGCGCGGACCCTCGCCGCCGACGCGGCGCTGCGCGAGGAGCTCGGCTACACCTGGCACATCATCCCGTGCGTCGATCCCGACGGGACGCGGCTGAACGAGGGCTGGTTCGAACCGCCGCTGACCATGCGCAAGTACGGGCGCAACTTCTACCGCCCCGCGGGCAAGGAGCAGGTGGAGTGGTCGTTTCCCTTGGCGTACAAGGGAGTCTTCTTCGACGCGGTGATCCCCGAGACCGTCGCGCTGATGCGGGTGTTCGACGAGACGCGGCCGGACTTCATGTGCTCGCTGCACAACGCGGAGTACGGCGGCGTGTACTACTACGTCGACTCGACCACGCCCGAGCTGTCCCGGCGGCTGGCCGCCATCCCGGAGCACCTGGGGCTTCCGCTGCACACGGGCGAGAACGAGGCGCCGTACATGGAGGAGCTGTCACCCGGCGTGTACCGGGGGCTCAACGCCCGGCAGAGCATCGACTACCTGGAGTCCATCGGCGTCGATCACACCGATCGCGACGCCGGTGACTCCAGCGGGTCCTATGTGGAGCGGTACGGAACCCGTTACCTGGTCAGCGAAGTGCCGTACTGGGCCAACGATGACGCCAACGACACGACCCCGCTGGAGATCTCCTACGCGGTCCTGCTGCGCGAGAGAGCGAAGGACCTCCTGGAGGCCGACCGCGTCCTGTCCGGTCTGCTGGCGTCCGTCGAGAGCGACCTGGCCGCGCGGTCTCCCTACCTCCGTGCGCTCCGGGCGTTCCTGCCAGGACTCGCCAAGCAGGCGGAGATCGCCTCGGCCGCCGCCGACGTTCCCGGCGGGGACCGTCCTGCCGTTGTCTCGGAGCGCTTCCACTCCGCTGAGGTGCTCCAGTCCGTGCGGATGCGCTACGGCGGCATGCTTCTGTCCACACTGGACGGTGAGCTCGCGATCGGCAACGGAACCCCGGCGATCCGTTCCGCGCACGCGAGGCTGACCGAGGTCTTCGAGCGGTGGGCCGACATCGCCGAGGCGGAGGTGCCCGCGACCACCATCCCGATCCGCAAGCTCGTCGCGACGCAGTTCGGCGCGATCCTCGGCTCGGTGAGCCTGCCCGCCGAGGGCTGAGGCCGACGCGGGTTTCGTAACGGTACCGTATCGAAACGTGTCGCACGGGTGGCCAAGACCGGGGCACCGGCTGGTGGAATCGCTCTGCTGAGGAGCGGGACACCACGAGCCGGGAGTACGCATGGACGGGTACGGCTGGGCGCACAGGGTGCTCGACGACGTCGTCCTCGGTGAGCGGGCGGCCCGTGACATCCGGTACTACGTCGAGACCCGGGCCGGCAGGCGGTACGAGCGGCTGGACGAGGGCACGGGGCTCGGGGAGGACGCCGACGCCTTCACCGCGGCCGACGTCGTGGCGACGATGGCGCTGAGCCTGCCGTGGCACGGGTACTCCGCGCTGTCGCACCTGAACGCCTGCCTCGACAACCTCAACGCGATGCTCGCCGAGGTCCCGCACACGCCGATGCACGAGGCCGACGCGGCGGACTACGCCCCGGACGGTCCCGCCGACCGGATGTGGCAGGCGTTGACCGACCTAGACGGCATCACCCCGGTGATCGCGGGGAAGCTGCTCGCCAGGAAACGCCCGCACCACGTTCCCGTCCACGACCGGCTGGTGCTGGGAGTCCTGGGGCAGCCGGAGGACCTGTGGCTGTGCCTGCACTCGTGGTTCGCCGCCGACCCTGCGCGGGCTGCCGGGGTTGCCGAGGTGCGTGAGCGCTCCGGGCTGTGTGCGGCCAGCAGCCTGCTCCGCTGCGTGGACATCGCGCTGTGGATGTACGGAAAACGACTAGCACCTGTCCTGCAAGTCGTCCCGATGCCCTGAGCTGGCGCCGCCCCCGTGCCCCGGTGTGCGCGCGGGCTGGCTGGCGTGGCCGGGGTTTTCGCGTTATGTAGCCTTATTGCGCAAAAGAGCGCTCCCATTTCGCATCAAGGTGACAAAACGCGAAAAGAAGGGCGTGCGCGGGGGTGAGGGTGTCAGGGGGTGGTGAGGTGGTGTTACCACTTGCAGGACACGACGGTTAGGGTCTGCGCCGTTGGTCGCTTTCCGGGGGGAAATCCGTGACAGCCTCTCTGCTGCTGGCGTTGGTCGCGCTCGCACTCGTGGACAGCACGAGCTTCGGCACGCTCGGCATCCCGGTCTACCTGTTGCTCGCGCTCAAGGAACGCCCCGTCCTGCGGATGGCGGTCTACCTCGCCACCGTCTCGGTGTTCTACTTCGCCGTCGGTGTCGGACTGATGCTCGGCCTGAGCACTGTGTTCGACCAGGTCGGCCAGGTGTTGCAGGGGCGGACCTGGTACTGGGTCGAGGCCGTTGTCGGTGTCGCGATGTTCGTCGTGAGCTTCTGGTTCGACCCGAAACGCCGCAAGCCCAAGCCGCCCCGCCCACCCAAGGTCGGCGCGGGGACGGGGTCGATGGTCGCGCTCGGAGTCACCGCCGCGCTCGTCGAGGTGGCGACGATGGTGCCGTACCTGGCCGCGGTCGGGATGATGACCTCGGCGGGCCTCACGCCCGTGGAGTGGGTGCCGATCCTGGCGGGCTACGTGATCGTGATGATCGTGCCGGCGCTGCTGCTGCTCGTGGTCCGGGCATTCGCGTGGACCTGGTTGCGGCCCAAGCTGGAGCGGGTCAACGCCTGGATCACCAAGAACAAGACCGAGGCGATCGGGTGGGCACTGGGCATCGTGGGATTCCTGCTGGCACGGGACGGTATCGCGAACTTGTTCTTCAAGTAGCGTGGCTCGGTGCACAACAACTCCGCCGCCGATGTCTTCGGCAACCTGGTGCAGGCTCGGGACATCCATGGTGACGTCCACCTGCACCAGGGTTCGGCGACTGGTGCACGGCAACGACTTCAGCAGGCGTTGCGCGCCGCGACCGTCGCGGTCGGCGCCGGGCACGGCGTCGCGGTCGCGCCGGGGACCGTGCTCACCTGCGCGCGTCTCGTCGGTCAGGACGGCGACGGTCTGGTGCTGGTGGAGCGGGAGACCTCGGCGCTCGCCTGTGTGTCCCCGGCGGTCGTTCCCGGTGACGAGCTGGTCCGCCTCGACTCTGTGCCCGGATCGCCGGTGCTGAACTGGCGCACCGGCGGCGTGTGCGCGCTCAACGGTGCGGACGGCAAGCCGGTCCCGGTGCCCGCGACGGAGGTCGGCAGGGAGCACCGCGACTGGCTGGACCTGCTGGACACCGAGCAGATCAGCGCCGGTGGCTGGCGGCACCTGCGCCCGGCGCTGCGCGGTTACCTCGACGCCGTCCGCAAGGCCGACCGCGACCACCCGTACCCGAGCGTCCGGCACGCCGCGCCGCCGCTGTCGAAGATCTACCTCACCCGGCAGGCGACGAAGCAGGCCGACGAGACCGAGCACGAGGCGCTGGAGCGGGTGGACGCCGACAGCCTCCTGGAGCGCCACCCCGGTGTGCAGGTGCTCGGGTACCCGGGGGCGGGGAAGTCGAGCCTGGTCCGGCACATCGCGGCCACGACGGCGGCGAGCTGGCTGGACTCGCACGAGGGGTCGTTCGTGCCGGTCCCGATCACCGCCGACGTGCTCAGCCGGGACCGCACGCTGCCGGACGCGCTCGCCGACGGTGTCGTCAGAGGCCTGAGCCTCGGGCTGGACCGAGCGGCGCTGGTGGAGCTGTTCCGGGCCGAGCCGCTGCCGGGCGTGCCGTGGCTGGTGCTCGTCGACGGGCTCGACGAGGTGCTCGAACCGGCGGCGCGGCACACCGTGCTGCGCAAGGTCGCCGACCACCGCGAGGACCCCGCCTACCGGTTCCTGGTCACCAGCCGCCCACTGGACGACCGCGGTTTCGCCAGCGTCAACCGGACCCAGTTCCCGACGTACGTGATCGAGCCGTTCAGCGACGCGGAGCTGCACACCTTCGTCGTGGGGTGGCTCGCGGCGAGGGAGCTCGCCGAACCCGAGCGCGCCGCGACGGACTTCGTCGCGCGGGTCCGGCGCACGAAGCTCCACGAGCTGGCCCACGTCCCGCTCATCTCCACCATGTTGTGCCTGCTGTTCGCGGAGAAACCCGACGCGGACCTGCCGGACAACCAGTCGCAGCTCTATCGGGAGTTCGTGTCCTGGCTGGTGGTGAAGCTCCGCGAGGCCGACGCGCGCGTGCAGCTGCGCCGCAGGGTCGCGCCGTACGGTCCGACCGCGGAGTCCGCCGCCGACGCGTTGCTCGACCGCATCCAGGACCTGTTCCAGGACATCGCTTTCGGGCACCAGCGGCTCGGCGACGGCGATCGTGACCTGTCGCTGATCGAGCACGCGCTGGCGTGGCGCGGAGTGGACCCGCCGGAGAGCGTGCCCCCGCAGGAGTGGGCGGAGGTCATCGCCGACGCGCTGCGGATCAGCGGCCTGCTGGTCCAGCGGCGCGAGGACTGGCGGTTCCTGCACCAGACCGTCGAGGAGTACTTCGCGGCCTGTCACCTCGCAGCACGGCATCCCGACCCGCGGGCGTGGTCGAGCAGGAAACTCCTCGCGCCGCAACGGGAATGGCCGTGGCCGCACCTGGAAGTCATGACCTTCCTCGCGGCCCGATGGGTGGAGAGCGGCAAGGACGTCAGCCGCAAGCTCGGCAGGCTGCTCGGCTGGCGGCACCGGGAGCACAACATCGGCTTCATCGCCCAGCTCGTGCGGCACGGGGTCGCCGTGGACCCGAGGATCCTGCGCCGCACGGTCACGCTGCTCACCAAGGTCGTGTCCACTCCGGACACTCCGAGCAAGCAGTGGCACGACCACGTCGGCTGGTTGTGGGACATCGACTCCGAGCTCGCGGCGCGTGAGGTGGAGCGCGTCACGTTCGGCGACGCGCCGCGGCCCCGCCGTTTCGAGGCGGCCCGGTTCCTGCTCAACTCAGATCCCGTCAACGGCCCCGTGGTGACGCGGCGTTTCATCGAGGACACCAAGACCGACCGGACGGCCCGGCTGTCCCTCGGCAAGCAGCTCACCACGGTCAACCGGACGCGGGCCGCCGAGCTGTTCGCGAAGGTGGCGCGGGACAGCCTGGACGGTGAGATCCGGATGCAGGCGGCGGAGATCCTGCTGGACATCCACCTCGACCTCGGCCTGGACACCTTCGTCGCGCTCGCCGAAGACCCTCGGCTCGCCACGGGCAGCCGTTTCGAGGCCGCACGGATCGTGGTGGAGCTCGGCGACGACCGGGAACGCGGGTACGGCGTGATGTCCGGCCTGCTGTCGTCGGTCACCGACGGCGAGATCTGGTCCAAGGCCGCCGCCGTGCTGGCCGGTCTGGACCAGCAGCGCGCGCACGCACTCCTGACCGCGATCGTGGACGACGACTCGCACGAAGCGGTTCAGCGAGGTCACGCCGCGCACTTCCTGGTGGACCAGTTCGGCGAAAGCCCCCAGCTGCTCGTCCGGCTCGCGGTCGGCGACGGTCCGCTGAGCCGTGAGCAACGGGTGGCGGTGGCACTGCGGCGGGGCGTGGAGCAGCAGGACGCCGCCCAGATCCTGACCACTGTCGCTGATGGCTGCCAGCCCAAGGACCCGTACCTGTTCACGGTGCTGGAATATCTGCTCCGGTTCGACACCGGAGCCGGGGTCAAGCGCCTGACCGCGATGGCGAACAGTCTCCACCAGTCCGACGCGGACCGTCTGCGAGCCATCAACGCACTCCGGTCGCAGGTGTCGAAGTCGACGATGATCTCCCTTTACGAGCAGCTCGCCCAGACCGCCGCAGAGCCGGGCACCAGGTTCACGGCCGCTCGCGGGGCGATCCAGCGGGGAAGCGTCAGCATCGCCGCCACGCTTCGCAGGCTCGTCGACGAGCCGCGCCTGCGCGGTGAGGACCGGCTGGAAGCCGCGCTGCTTTTGAGGCGAGTGAAGGGTCGCGAAGGGGACGACGCGCTGGAATCGTTGGCGTGTAACAGAAAGCTTCGCGACCAGGTTCGGCTCGACGCGGCCGTGGCGCTGAACAAGAGCCGCCGTCGTGCCGGTCGGTCCGTGTTGCGCGGGATCGCGACCGACTCCAGCGTGTCCGCTTCGGTCCGCCGCCGGGCGGCCGAGCTGGCGGACAAGTGAGCCTTCGCTCGCGCCCGTTCTCCTGACGGGTCGTCCGGGAAATCGGGACAAAACGCTCGCGGGGGCCGAATTCCCGCTCCCTCCGCTGCGTCGTTCGGCTGACCGCCCTTGTCCCCGCTCGTGTGCCGAGAGTAAGAATTTGAACACTCCATACGGTATACAATCTACAACCACGCGGGTCGTGGGGGCGGGAGCACTGGTCATGACCAGCCCGGAACTGATCTCCGGCGGACACCTCGTCGCCAAGGCACTCAAGGCCGAGGGCATCGACACGATCTACACGCTGTGCGGCGGGCACATCATCGACATCTACGACGGCTGCGTCGACGAGGGCATCGAGGTCATCGACGTCCGGCACGAGCAGGTCGCCGCGCACGCCGCCGACGCCCACGCGCGGGTCACCGGGCGGCCCGGCTGCGCCGTGGTGACGGCGGGGCCCGGCACCACCGACGCGGTCACCGGCGTGGCCAACGCCTTCCGCGCGGAGAGCCCCATGCTGCTGATCGGCGGCCAAGGAGCGTTGAGCCAGCACAAGATGGGCTCACTCCAGGACCTGCCGCACGTGGACATGATGGCGCCGATCACCAAGTTCTCCGCCACCGTCCCGGACACCGCGCGCGTCGCCGACATGGTGTCCATGGCTTTCCGCGAGTGCTACCACGGCGCGCCGGGCCCGGCCTTCCTGGAGATCCCGCGCGACGTCCTCGACGCGAAGGTGCCGGTGGCCGACGCGCGGGTGCCGAGCGCGGGCCGCTACCGCGCGTCGACCCGCAACGGCGGCGACCCGGCCGACGTCGAGCGGCTGGCGGATCTGCTTGTGCGGTCGAAGAAACCGGCGATCCTGTTGGGCGGCCAGGTGTGGACGACCAGGGCGACGGAGTCGGCGCGGGAGCTGGTGCGCGAGCTGAACGTGCCCGCGTACATGAACGGCGCGGGGCGGGGCACGTTGCCGCCGGGCGACCCGCACCACTTCCAGCTCTCCCGCCGCCACGCCTTCGCCAACGCCGACCTGATCATCATCGTCGGGACTCCTTTCGACTTCCGGATGGGTTACGGCAAAAGACTTTCCGCCGACGCGACCGTCGTGCAGATCGACCTCGACTACCGCACGGTCGGCAAGAACCGCGACATCGACCTCGGCATCGTCGGCGACGCGGACCTGGTGCTGGCCTCGGTGGCGCGGGCCGCGTCAGGGCGGATCGACAACGGCGCGGTCGGCCGCAAGGCGTGGCTGGAGGAGCTGCGCGCGGTGGAGGAGCAGGCGCTGGCCAAGAGGCTGCCGCAGGTGCACTCCGACGCCGCGCCCATCCACCCTTACCGGCTGGTGCACGAGATCAACGAGTTCCTCACCGAGGACTCGGTCTACATCGGCGACGGCGGAGACATCGTCACCTTCTCCGGTCAGGTGGTCCAGCCGAAGTCGCCGGGGCACTGGATGGACCCCGGCCCGCTCGGCACGCTCGGCGTCGGAGTCCCGTTCGTGCTCGCCACCAAGCACGCCCGGCCGGACAAGGAGGTCGTCGCGCTCTTCGGTGACGGCGCGTTCAGCCTGACCGGCTGGGACTTCGAGACGCTGGTGCGCTTCGACCTGCCCTTCGTCGGCATCGTCGGCAACAACTCCTCGATGAACCAGATCCGCTACGGGCAGGCCCGCAAGTACGGCACCGGCCGGGAACGGGTGGGCAACACCCTCGGCGACGTCCGCTACGACGAGTTCGCCCGGATGCTCGGCGGCTACGGCGAGGAGGTCCGGGAGGCCGCCGACATCGGTCCCGCGCTGCGCCGAGCCCGCGACTCCGGCAAGCCGTCGTTGATCAACGTCTGGGTCGACCCGGACGCCTACGCGCCGGGAACGATGAACCAGACGATGTACAAGTAGCCCATTTCGCTTGTCCCACAAAGCTTTCACGGGAGGACCGTCCATGTCGAAAGCGCTGGAGGGCATTCGTGTCCTCGACATGACCCACGTCCAGTCGGGGCCGTCGGCGACGCAGGTGCTCGCCTGGCTGGGCGCCGACGTGATCAAGCTGGAGGCGCCCGGCCGCGGCGACATCACCCGGGGCCAGCTCAGGGATCTGCCCTCTGTGGACAGTCTCTACTTCACCATGCTCAACTCCAACAAGCGCAGCATCACCCTCGACATGAAAAGCGAGCGGGGAAAGGAGATTTTCACCAGGCTCGTCCGGGACGCCGATGTGCTGGTGGAGAACTTCGGCCCAGGAGTGGTCGACCGCTTCGGCTTCCCGTGGGAGCGCCTGGCCGAGCTGAACCCCCGGCTCGTCTACGCCTCCATCAAGGGCTTCGGCGAGGGCCGCTACGCGCACTTCAAGGCCTACGAGGTCGTCGCGCAGGCCATGGGCGGTTCGATGAGCACGACCGGTTTCGATGACGGCCCGCCCACCGCGACCGGCGCCCAGATCGGGGACTCCGGAACAGGAATCCACCTGGTGGCGGCGATCCTGGCCGCGCTGTACCAGCGCGTCGGCACCGGGCGCGGCCAGCGGGTCCAGGTCGCGATGCAGGAGGCCGTGCTCAACCTGTGCCGGGTGAAGCTGCGCGACCAGCAGCGGCTGGCGCACGGACCGCTGGCGGAGTACCCGAACGAGGTCTTCGGCGCGGAGGTGCCGCGCTCCGGCAACGCCTCCGGCGGCGGGCAGCCGGGGTGGGCGCTGCGCTGCGCGCCCGGCGGCCCCAACGACTACATCTACGTGATCATCCAGCCGCCGGGCTGGCGCCAGGTCGCCGAGCTGATCGGCCGGCCGGAGCTGGCGCAGGACCCGGCGTGGAGCACCCCGGAGGCTCGGCTGTCCAAGTTGGACAAGATGTTCGCCCTCATCGAGGAGTGGACCGAGAAGCACTCCAAGTGGGAGGTCATGGACGCGCTCAACGCCCGTGGTGTCCCGTGCGGGCCGATCCTGTCCACGAAGGAGCTCCTGGAGGACGAGACCCTTGCCGAGCTCGGTGCCGTGGTCGAGGTGGACCACCCGGAGCGGGGCAGGTTCAAGACCGTGGGCTGCCCGCTGCGGCTGTCCGACTCGCCCGTGGAGGTCGAGCGGTCGCCGCTGCTCGGTGAGCACAACGACGAGGTGCTCACCGAGCTCGGATACACCCGTGAACAGCTCGCCGACCTGCGCGCGGCCGGCGTGATCTGACGACAGGGAGACGACGAACCCATGCCTGACACAACGGGACCGGACCGCGAGGCGGTCCGGCTGATCCTGGAGAAGGTCCGCGCGGAGGGCAGGACCTCGCTGACCGCCCCGGAGGGACGAGCGGTCTGCACCGCCTACGGCATCCCGACGCCGGAGGAGGGACTCGCGGGCTCGCCGGAGGAGGCGGTGCGGCTGGCGGAGCGGATCGGGCTGCCGGTGGTGCTGAAGATCGTCTCGCCGGACATCCTGCACAAGACCGAGGCAGGCGGAGTCCTTGTCGGGCTCACCACGGCGGAGCAGGTGGCGGACGGCTATCGCACGATCGTGTCGAATGCCTTGCGGTACAACGAGAACGCCCAGGTGCTCGGCGTCCAGGTGCAACGGATGCTTGAGGAGGGGCAGGAGGTGATCATCGGCGCTGCCACCGACCCCACCTTCGGCAAGATCGTGGCATTCGGGCTGGGCGGCGTGCTCGTCGAGGTGCTCAAGGACGTCACGTTCCGGCTGGCCCCGACCACCACCGCCGAGGCGAGGTCGATGGTCGAGGGCATCGCCGCCGCGGAGGTCCTGCGCGGCGTCCGCGGCGCGGAACCGGTGGACGCCGAGGCGCTCGCCCTGCTGATCCACCGGGTGGCCGAGCTGGTCACCGACTTCCCGCAGCTGGCCGAGATCGACCTCAACCCGGTGCTGGCCACCCCGGCGGGAGCGACGGCGGTGGACGTGCGCGTGGTGGTCGACGATCGGGCGGCCGTCGAGCCGGTCCGCCTGTCCCAGGAGGAGATCCTGGCCTCGATGAACCGCATCATGCGGCCCACGGCCATCGCGGTGATCGGCGCGTCCTCGGAGCCGGGGAAGATCGGCAACTCGGTGATGCGGAACCTGGTGGACGGCGGCTACCGCGGCGACATCCACCCGATCAACCCGAAGGCGACGGAGATCCTGGACCGCAAGGCCTTCGCCAGCATCGCCGACGTGCCGGGCGAGGTCGACGTCGCGGTGTTCGCCATCCCGGCGAAGCTCGTTCCCCGCGCGCTGGAGGAAGCGGGGGCCAAGGGGGTGGCCGGGGCGATCCTGATCCCGTCCGGGTTCGGCGAGACCGGCGACCACGAGCTCCAGGACGAGGTCGTTTCCATTGCGCGCAAACACAACGTGCGTGTCCTCGGGCCCAACATCTACGGCTACTACTACACGCCGGAGCGGCTGTCCGCGACCTTCTGCACCCCGTACGACGTCCAGGGCGGTGTCGCGCTGTCCTCGCAGAGCGGCGGCATCGGCATGGCGATCCTCGGCTTCAGCCGCTCGTCGGGCATGGGGGTCTCCGCAATCGTTGGCGTCGGCAACAAGGCCGACATCGACGAGGACGACCTGCTCACCTTCTTCGAGGCCGACCACAACACCCAGCTGGTCGCGATGCACCTGGAGGACTTGAAGGACGGCCGGTCCTTCGCCGAGACCGCGAAGCGGGTCTCCCGAACCAAACCGGTGGTCGTGCTCAAGGCGGGCCGGACCGCCCAGGGCGCCAAGGCGGCCAGCTCGCACACCGGCGCGCTGGCCGGTGACGACAAGGTCTACGACGACATCCTCCGGCAGAGCGGGGTGATCCGGGCGCCCGGCCTCAACGACATGCTGGAGTACGCCCGAGGCCTGCCGCTGCTGCCGACCCCGCGCGGGGAGAACGTCGTGATCATCACGGGCGCCGGTGGCTCCGGGGTGCTGCTGTCGGACGCCTGCGTGGACAACGGGTTGCGGCTGATGGCCATACCGTCCGATTTGGACGAAGCCTTCCGCGCCTTCATCCCGCCCTTCGGCGCGGCGGGCAACCCCGTCGACATCACCGGGGGAGAGCCGCCGTCGACCTATCGCGACACCATCGCGCTGGCGCTGCGCGACGAGCGGGTGCACGCGCTGGTCCTGGGCTACTGGCACACGATCGTCACCCCGCCGATGGTCTTCGCCGAGCTGGTGACCGAGGTCGTCGAGGAGTACCGCGCCAAGGGCGTGCACAAGCCGGTTGTGGCATCGCTGGCCGGGGACGTGGAGGTCGAACGGGCCAGCGATCACTTGTACCGCAACGGAATCGTCGCCCATCCGTACACCACCGAGAAACCGGTCGCGGTCCTGGGCGCCAAGTACCGGTGGGCTCGCGCGGCCGGGTTGGTGCCCGGGTAGCCGCCCGGCCGCCGCCTGCCACACATCAGGGGAGTTCGTCGACGCTGACGAAATGAGGCAGTAGTCATGACCACCACAGCGCAGCGGTATCGGGAGATCATCGACCACAACGGCAGGACCTACCGTGTCGGCGAGAGCCCGCACGACATCATGGGCAGATCGCGGAGCTGGATGGTCTGGCTCCCCTGGGTGGCCATGATGGCGGTGAGCGTCTTCGAGTACGGCTGGGGAGCCGTGACCGGGACGCTGAAGGCGAGATACGGATGGTCGCTCGACGACGTGTTCTGGCTCGCCAGCGTCTGGGCCGTCTTCCAGGCAGGGGTCGCCTTCCCAGCGGGCAGGCTCCGGGAGAAGGGGGTCATCTCCGCCAGGACGGCGATGCTGCTGGGCGCGGTGTGCTGCGGGATCGGGTACTTCACGTTGGCGCACAGCGGAAACCTGCTGCTGGCCTTCCTGGGCTACGCCGTGCTCGGCGGCACCGGCGCCGGCCTGGTCTACGCCACCTGCATCAACATGGTCGGCAAGTGGTACCCGGAGAAGCGAGGTGCCAGAACGGGTTTCGTCAACGGCGGCTTCGCCTACGGCGCAGTGCCGTTCATCTACGTCTTCAGCGTCCTGCTCAGCCCGGCGAACTACTCGCTGGTGCTCGACCTCATCGGCGGCTACATGCTGGTCGTCGTCGCGGTCTGCGGGCTGCTGTTCGCCGACCCGCCGAAGAACTGGTGGCCCGAGCACGTCGATCCCACGGTCTGGGCGCGCAACCGCAAGGTCAACACCAGCCTGGCCAAGAACCCGCCTGCCGTCCGGCAGTTCACGCCGATGGAGGCGATCCGCACCGGGATGCTGCCGTTGATGTGGGCGTGCCTGGTGATCATCGGCGGGGTGTCGCTGTTCGGCATCAACTTCCAGGTGCCCTTCGCCGAGGAGAGCGGCTTCGGCCCGTTCGTCGCAGCGTCCTCGGCGGGGGTGCTGTCGGTGGTCAACGGCACCGGGCGGGCGGTGGTGGGTTGGGTGTCCGACCGGATCGGCCGCAGGCAGACGCTCACCGCGGTGCTGGTGATCGCCGGTCTCGCGCAGTTCGGGGTGCTCTACTCAGGACAGACCCGCGACCTGTGGCTGTTCATGTTCTTCGCGTTCCTCAGCGGCTTCGGCGGCGGCGCCTTCTACCCGCTGTTCGCCTCGCTGGTCCCGGACTACTTCGGGGAGAACAACAACGCCTCCAACTACGGCCTGGTCTACAGCGCCAAGCTGGTCGGCGGGATCGGCGGCGGCGGGCTCGCCGCCGCCGTGGTCAGCGCATGGGGCTACGCGGGCGCGTACACGCTCGCCGGCGGGATCGCGCTGCTGTCGGCCGTGCTGACCCTGTTCCTGCGCCAGCCCGGCCGGCTGCCCGTCAGTCGTCAGCCTGTTCCCGGTACGTCCGACGAGTCCGCTCGGTGTGCTCCGTCATGAGCCGGGCCGCGGTGTCGGCGTCGTTGGCGGCGAGTGACTCGATCAGCTCGGCGTGCTCGTTCCAGGCGTCGTGCCCGCGCGGCTGCGCGATCGGCGTGTAGTACCAGCGAACCCTGCGCTCGACCAACCCGATCAGCTCCGCCAGCACGGCGTTGCCGGACAGGTGCGTGATGAAGGCGTGCAACGACGCGTTGGCCGTGACGAGGCGATCCACGTCCTCGGCGGCCAGCGCGTCGACGCCGTCGCGGTGCAGCTCCCACAGCCGCTCCACGTCCTGCGGGGTGACACGCTCGGCGGCCAGTCGCGCGGAGTGGGCCTCCAGCACCGCGCGGACGCTGAGCAGCTGGTCCGCCTCCTCGTCGGTGGGCTGGTGCACGAAGGCGCCCTGGGCGGGGCGCAGGTCCACCCAGCCCTCGTTGTGCAGGCGCTGCAACGCCTCCCGGACCGGTTGCCTGCTGACCCCGAGGTACTCGGCGAGCTCGACCTCGACCAGGTGCTGGCCCGGGGCCAGGGTGCGGTTGACGATGAGGTCCATCAGCGCCTCGTAGACGACCTGCCGCAGCGGGGCGGGCCGCTCAACGCGTTTGGCCGCGGCGGCGCTGAGCGGTGTGCGGCGGGCCCTGGCGGGCTGACTCATCGGGCACCTCATTCGACGGCGTTCCCCCAGAATGTAGTCAGGATACAGGTTTTGGTATGCAAAGTGCAGGCCGCGTCCCGGAGCACGGGCGGGGCACGCGGCGGCGTCACGATCAGGCCACGGCGTGGCGCAGACGTCGATCTGGGGTCGAACTCCCCGCGCAGCGCCCAGAAAGTGATCGCGGCGAGCCCGACGAGGCCCCCTCGGGTGCGGCGGGATGAGCCTGATGGCCGTCCAGTAGCCAAGGAAACCGATGTCGGTGGCCCAACGGGTAAGTCGCCTCCTGCACGTCATACCACCACTCGCCACCCCCCTGGCCCCCTCACCCCCTGGCCCCCTCCCCCCCTCCCCCTCATTTCGCGTTTTGTAGGCTTAATGCGAAATGAGAGCGCTCTTTTGCGCATTAACGCTACAAAACGCGAAAACTCGATCACGCCAGTCCACGCGCACACGGGGGCGCTGCCGTCTTGGGGCATCGGGACGACGTGCGGGACAGGCGCTAGGCGTGGTGCGCTCCGGTGAGGGAGAGCACCACGACCCCGGCGATGATGAGCGCGATGCCGCTCACCGAGGCCAGGGTGAGGGACTCCCCGTAGACCAGCGCGGCGATGATGGCGACCGCCGCGGTGCCCACGCCGGACCAGATGGCGTAGACGGTGCCGACGTTGAGCGAGCGCAGCGCGACCGTCATCAGCGCGAACGCCCCGGCGTAGCCCGCGATGACCAGCAGCAGCGGAAGCAGCCGGACCTCGCGGGACAGTGCCCGCAGGGTGAGTGTGGCCACCGTCTCCAGTGCCACCGCGCTCCCGAGCGCGAGCCAGGCGATCATGGTGCCTCCCTGTCGATCAACGAGAACAGCAGCTCGAACACGCGGGGATGCAGGTCCGGTCAGGGCGGTGCGAGACCCGCCAGCGACCGCCCGTCCACGGCCCGCTGGACCAGTGTCGCCGTCGCCGGGGTCTCCAGCCGCCGCTGCCAGCGCTGGTACATCCCACGCAGGGGCTCCACCAGCGCTGCGGTGAACAGCGCGGTCATGAGCCGGTCGCCGTCACCGCGCCACTCGCGGCCGACAGGTAGACGCGTGTCGCGGCCCTCGGCTGGCCGGACGCGGCGGCCAGCGCCGGTTCGAGCGCGTTCTTGGTACGGAAATGGTGGAGCACCACGTCGGCGGCAGCTTCCAGCGGGCGGGTAGGTCACCCCGCTGCTGTGCCGTTCTCCGCGGCCCAGAGCGCGGCGGCGCGAACCCCGAGCACCAGGGGGACCGAGCCGTCGTCCCGCAGCCTCGGCGGCAGGCCCGGCGCGGTCAGCAGGTCCGCTCCCGCGCCGAGCTGGGCGCCCAACGCGGCCAGGTCCAGCTCGACCAAGACCTGCGCCGAGGTGTAGAGCCGTTCCGCCCCAACGGGTTTGCGGCCCCGGACCCGCTCGCTGTCCACGGACAGCAGGGTCAGCCCGAAGAACTCCGGCTTGGCTCCGCGCTCCATCCACCTGCCGAAACCGAGCACGTGCGTGGTGAGCAGCTCCTCCGGCCGGAGTCCGGTCTCCTCCAGCAGCTCCCGCTCCATCGCGGCGCGGACGATCTCGGTCAGGTCGGTCCTGTCCTCGGCGTCCTTCGGCTCCAAGGTGCCGCTTCCCGCGGGCGCGAGCAGCAGCGGGCTCGCGGAGTTCCGCGCCGACTGCACCGTGGCGAGCAGGAACCCGTCGGTGGTGACGGCGATGGTGCTGACCCCGACCAGGTCGGCAAGGGTGCTGGCGGACAACGGCCGGACGCGGCCGGAGGAGTCGACCAGCTCGTGCCGCCGCAGGTCGTGCTCGACGCCGGTCGCCGTCTCCGTGATGCGCAGGGAGCAGACCTCGTTGGAGCACTGTCCGTCGAAGAACCGCGCTCGGTGCAGCCGTACGGCGCCGGGCCCGGTTCCGGTCGCGGGCAGCGGTTCTCCGTGCATACCAAGGACATTTCCGTTGAACACCAGCCGTCCACGGCTCTGTAGCGGTAACACGTGCGGGGCGGTGGCCCGCAACCGCGCGGGAAGCCGATACGGCTCCTCGTCGATCTCCACGGTGAACCGCCTGCCCTGGAGCGCCTTGTCCATCTCGGCGCTCAGCATCACCGTGCCCCGGTTGGGAATGTGCAGGTAGTGCGCGTCCGGGTACGCCAGCGGCGGCGGGAGCTCCTCGCAGGGGAACGGCGCCGCGATGGTGGAGAAGTCGTAGGCCGACCACCGGGCGCGCAGCAGCCGGACATCGCGGATCAGCGTGATTGTGCCCAGCGCCAAGGCGATCACCGACAACGCCAGCCCCAACGCGCTCGGCAGCAACGTGACCACACCGAGCACGACGCCCAACGCGGACACGAGGACCGGCCACTCCCGGGAGAGCAGGAAGGCCAGGTAGTCCGTTCTCGTCCGGGTGCGGCTGAGCAACTTGGGCACGCGGGCTCCCGTCGCGCTAGTGGATCAAGTGGTCGTTCACTGTAGGGCCCCGGTGACCTGGCGTGGTCGGATTGTGGTGATCCCGCCGCACGGTCTTTGTGGACGAAACGAGAGGATGGCGCGCATGGGCGATCTCGAAGAGTGGCTCTCGAAGCCCGCCGTGCGCTTATCAGCCGTCCGCGACACCGCCTTCGGGGTCGTCGCAGTGTGCGAGCTGCTGATCATCACGTGGCCGACGGCCCCTCGGGTGCTGACGTGGTTGACCGGCCAGTCCGCCGAGTGGTGGGGCGCGGTCGGGAACTGGGTGGGCGCGGTCGCGACCACCGCCGCCGTCGTTGCCGCGCTGTGGATCGCGCGGCGCGACGGCAGGGTTCGCGTGGCGGAGCGAGCCGATCGGGACAAGGCGCAGGCTCGGTTGCTCGTGAGCGTCATGGCCAACCGCGGGGACTTCGTGACGGTGAAGGTGGAGAACCACAGCCAAGCACCGTTGTTCGACATCACCCTGACCAACGTCGAGCCCGCGCTCGCGTGGCGCTACGGTCCGTCGACGGTCCAGTCGCCGAGACAGGGCATCCTCAAGGCGGGCGAGCACTTCCAGCGCAACATCGAGCTGCTCAACGGTTCCGGTGAGCCCCAGCGCGTTCCCGGCGGCGACTACAGCTTCACCTTCGAGTTCGTCGACAGCGCGGGACTGCGCTGGAGCAGACGCGACAACGACGAGCCCCGGCGCGTCCTGCCGGTCACCACTGGTTGATGTGCGGGCGGGCTTGAAACCGCCGCCCGTGTAGTGCGCGGTCGGGATCAGCGCCCCGGTGCGACCTCGCGCTCGTGGACCAGGTGCAGCGTCGTCCACGCCGTGCCGAGACCGCGCTCGCGGGCCGCGAGCATGTAGCTCCACGCGGCGGGCAGCAGCGAACCCCACATCCCGGCCTGGTTGCCGCCGGGCAGCCGCGCTGAGCCGGTGCGCAGGCAGGGGATCACCAGCACCGGCACCTGGCCCATCACGTCGGCCAGGTGCGCGACGCTGGAGTGCACCCGCCGCTGCACCTTCGACCGGGTGGGGTCGTCGGCGTGCAGCCTGCCCGCGGCGCCGGGTGAGTCGAGGTACTGGTGGCAGGCGCGCCGCTCGGCGTCGGTGATCACCACGAAGTGCCAGCGCTGTGAGTTGGAGCCGCTCGGCGCCTGCAACGCGATCTCCAGGCTCTCCCGGACCAGGCCGAGGTCCACCGGGCGCCCCAGGTCCAGCCTGCGGCGCACGGATCGCGTCGTCGTCAGCACGTCGTCTGCGGAAAGCCGCTGGTAGCTCATTGTTCCGGGAACTGCCCACACTCGGGCGGAATGATGTTGTCGGACCCCTTGTCTACCTTCCCTGTAGCTGATCTGAACACAGACTTCAGGAGGGGGAAGGTCTCATGGGACGCAGAGTGGCCACAGCGTTGTCCGCGTTGGTGTCCGCGTTGCTGCTCGGGGTTGGTCTGCTCGCGGCACCGGCCGCGGCGAGCCCGGCGCACGGGGTGTGGACGGGCACGTGGTCCACCGCGATGCAGCGGGCCACGGCCGGGTTCGCGCCGAACTGGTCGGAGAAGGGCTTCGACAACCACACCGTGCGACAGGTGGTGCGGAGCAGCGTGGGCGGCGCGGTGGCACGCGTGCGGCTGTCCAACCACTTCGGCACGAAACCCCTGCGCGTCACCAGCGCCACCGTCGCGCGCACGGCCGAAGGGGCTGCTGTGCGGCCAGGGTCGTTGCGCCCCTTGACTTTCCGGTTCTCGCGCTCGGTTGTGATCCCCGCGGGCGGCGAGCTCGTCAGCGATCCGGCTCCGTTTCCGGTGGCGCCGCTGGAGCGACTGACGGTGACCCTGTACCTGGCCGAGCCGACCGGACCCGCGTCGCTGCACCTGTTCGGTACGGCGACCAGCTTCCGCGCGACCGGCGACCACGTCGCCGACCTCGGCGCGGCGGCGTTCACCGAGACCTCGACGTCCTGGTACTACCTGGCCGGGGTCGAGGTGACCGGCCTCCCGCCGCGGCGGGAGGCGGTGGTCACCTTCGGCGATTCCATCACCGAAGGGGCGGGCGCGACCATGGGCGCGTTCACCACCTACCCGGACCAGTTGGCGCAACGCCTTGCCACGGCGGGGGTTCGGCGCGGTGTGCTGAACACGGGCATCGGCGGCAACCGGGTGCTCAACGACTCGCCGTGCATGGGGGAGAAGGCGGGCACCCGGTTCCAGCGGGACGTGCTCGACCAGCCGGGGGTGCGCACCGTGATCGTGCTGGAGGGCATCAACGACATCGGGATGAGCGAGGTCCCCGCTCAGCCCTGCGTGCTGCCGAATCCCCGGGTCACCGCCGCCGAGCTGATCGCGGGCCACCACGACCTCGTGAAGCGGGCGCACGCGAGAGGGATCCGGGTGGTCGGCGCGACGCTGCTGCCGTTCAAGGGAGCCTTCTACTTCACCGAGCGCGGTGAGGCCGTCCGCGACGAGGTCAACAACTGGATCCGCACCTCGGGCGTGTACGACTCGGTGCTCGACCTGGACCGCGTGATGGCCGAGCCGAACGACCCGGACACGTTGCGGGCCGCCTACGACAGTGGCGACCGGCTGCACCCCAACGACGCGGGATACCGCGCGATGGCCGCCGCGGTGGACCTGGCCACGCTGTAGTTCGTCGCTGTCCGTAGTGCTCGCGTCCCGGGTTGGACTGATCGGGGCGCGAGCGCGCGGGCGTCGGGGCATTGCTCGGGATGCGATTTTCCGGCGCATTCCAGGACTATCACACTGTCGTGATTTTTCGCTAGAGAAGTTATTTGCTCACCCTGATGGCCCCTTGGCGGCATCTCCGTTTTCCCGGTTAACTTGCGGTCTTGTTTCCGACTGATGAACGGAGATTTCGGAGTGGTCCTGTCCGGTTATGTCCGTCGTAAGCTGGAATAATGACTACTTGTCCGTATGGTCCGTGACAAGGCAGTTGCCGCTGTTTGATTATGGGTGCTGATGCGCCGGGGAACGCGCTGATCGGGTTCCCCGGTGCACAAAGTTTCTCGCCGGGTGTGCTGTGTTTCGCGCACTCGGCGAGTTTCATCGGTCACTCCGGGGTAGCGCCGGAATTCTTTTCGTTGACTTCGCGTAGCGCGGGCACAATGTGCGCGAGCGCGTCGCGCAGAAGATCCGTGAGCGACCCTTGCGGGACGACGAGAGGCGACTGCGGCGCCGGGTGCAGCCAGCGTTCGACCGCCACGCGAACGGCCGCCGACACCGCCGCCGCGAGCACCGTCACCGCGAGGGTGTCGGTGCTGCCGGTGCGGGCCGCGATCGCCGCCGCGAGCGGCTGTTCGATCGCGGTCACCGTGGTGACGAACTCCGCTCGCAGCGTCGGTGCGGATGTGATCAGCGCGAGTGCGTCGCCCGTCGGCTCGCCGCCCGCGCCGTACTGTTCCAGCCCAGCGCCGTACTGCTCCAGCACCGCCTCGACGACCGCTTCGGCCAGTGGCTCGTCGGCAGGGCGGGCCCGGACGGCCGCTCCGATGCGCAGTGCGCGTTCGGCCGCGATCGCGGCGACGATCGCCTGCTCCCGGCTGGAGAAGTAGTTGTTGTAGGTCCTCGGTGACACGCCGGCGGCCTCGGCGATGTCGTCGACCCGCACGTTCTCCGGGCCGTGCTCCAGCGCGAGGCGCAAGGCCGCCGCGCTGAGGGCCTCGCGGGTGGCGATCTTCTTGCGCTCGCGCAGCCCGCCGCTCTCGTTCGCGCTCATGGCGCCAGCCTACCGCCTCGCTCTGCGCGCACGCATTTTTGCGCGCACGCAAGTTTGTGTACGCTGCGGTTGGCACTCTCGGCGTGGGAGTGCCAACTCGGTGGCCGGCGCCGGTGGTGCAACGCCGTCGCGGGCGTCGGTGCCGGCCACCCCGGCACGCAGGGAGAGGACCAGGGACATGGCGAAGCTGATCGCGTTCGACGAACAAGCCCGTCGCGGTCTCGAGCGGGGCATGAACACCCTCGCCGACGCCGTCAAGGTGAC
>NZ_JBHLZU010000043.1:0-502 GCF_042429765.1 Allokutzneria oryzae
ACGTCGTCCCAGTTGATGACGTTCCACAGTGCGGTGAAGTAGTCGGCTTTCACGTTGCGGTACTGCAGGTAGTAGGCGTGTTCCCAGGCGTCGAAGGCCAGCAGGGGGGTGGTGGCGATGGAGAGGTTGGAGTGGTGGTCCTTGAGCTGCTGGGTGATCAGGCGCTGGCCGACGGGTTCCCAGGCGAGGATGCCCCAGCCGGAGCCTTGGATGGTGGAGGCGGCGGCGTTGAGCTGGGCGCGCAGGTTGTCGAAGGAGCCGAAGAACTCCTCGACCGCGGCGGCGAGTTCCCCGGTGGGCTTGTCGCCGCCGTGGGGGGAGAGGTTTTTCCACCAGACCTGGTGCAGGGCGTGGCCGGCGAGGTGGAAGGCGAGGGTGGTCTCCAGGCCGACGATGGAGCCGTAGTCGCCCTTGTCGCGGGCTTCGTCGAGTTTTTCCAGGGTCTGGTTGGCGCCGGTGACGTAGGCCTGGTGGTGTTTGGCGTGGTGCAGTTCGTTGATCT
>NZ_JBHLZU010000041.1:0-872 GCF_042429765.1 Allokutzneria oryzae
GGGGTCGATTCCCTGGTGACGCGGCGGGCCATGGTGTCGATCATCGCGATGTGGATCATGGCCTCGGAGCGACTGGGGAGGGCTTCGTAGTCACGGGCTAGGCGGCGGTGGAGCATGAGCCAGCCGAAGGTGCGCTCGGCCACCCAACGCCTTGGCACTACTGCGAATCCTCGGATGCCGGGGTCGCGGTGGACGATCTCCATGTCGATGCCGAGGGTGGCCGCGTGCTCGACCAGGTGTTGGCGGTAGCCGGCGTCCACCCACGCTTTGCCCACGGTGGGGTGGACGGCGGCGAGGTGGTCTGTCAGCCGCTCACCAGCGACGGAGTCGGGCACGCTGGCGGCGGTGACCAGCACCGCGAGCAGCAGGCCCAGGGTGTCGACGACGATGCTGCGCTTGCGGCCCACGATCTTCTTCGCGGGGTCGGCGCCCTGGGTGGAGCGGGGCGCGTTGGTGGAGGTCTTGACGCTTTGGGCGTCCAGCGCGCAGGCCGTGGGCTCCGCCTGGCGCCCGGAGCTGGTTCGCGTCAGCCGGCGCAGCAGGCCGGACAGCCGCTCGAAGACGCCGTCGCGCTGCCAGTGTGCGAAGTAGGCGTAGACCGTCTGCCAGGGCGGGTACTCGTGGGGCAGGTAGCGCCAGGGGATTCCGGTGCGGTCGACGTACAGGATGGCGTCGAGGATGTCCCGCAGTTGGTGCTCCGGCGGGCGGCCGATGGGCAGGCCTCGTCGTCGGCGTTGCTCCCGCCAGGCGGTCAGGACGGGCTCGACCAGCGCCCAGCGGGCGTCGGACAGGTCACTGGGGTACGGGTCGCGTTCGGCCATGCCCTCGGCGTACCCCCGAAGCCGGGCCAGTGCCCAGAAGCCGACATCCCA
>NZ_JBHLZU010000024.1:0-105904 GCF_042429765.1 Allokutzneria oryzae
CCGCAGGTGCAGGAGGCACCGCAGGTGCAGGAGGCACCGCAGGTGCAGGAGGCACCGCGGGCGCGGCCACAACTCCGACCAGGGCTGGCGTTGGCCTTCACAGAGCCAGACGGACGTGCCCTGCGCGCTGTTGCGGAGCCCGAGACCGTTGTCCACGGTCGCGGTCGAAGTGCTGCGAGATCTGCGCCTGGGAACCACCGACGTACAGCGTCGTGCTCGCCCCGAAGTACCAGTAACCGCGGTGCGGGCTGTGGACGCCGGGATGTCCTCGTTCCGGGCCGTAGAAGGCCAGCGCGGCGCCAATAGGTGTGCGCGACGACCGTGGTGCCGTTGCGCACATCGGGTGGCAGCGTCCGGTAGACGGCGCTGACCGTGTTCGCGAGTTCCGGCCAGCCGACGCTCTCCGCGTTGACCGGGTTGGTCGCACTGTTCTCGCCAGCCAGGGTCTGGACTGGCCGAATCCAGGGGAAAACGGGCAAGAATCGTGGCAGAGATCCCAGCGTCGCCACCGGATGCCGATGGAAGAAACCCAGCTCCGCCGCGCCGCGCAGGAGGCTCCCGTCCGACCAGCTACGACAGGGCGTAGCGAGGGAACGGCTTTGGCACGGGATTCACGTGCGCCTCCGCACGGAGGTCGTGTCACTTGTCAGCGACAATCCGTCCGCGGCCACGGGGACGATCTGCGGAACGACCGCGCCGTGCTCGTCGACCAGGACCGAATGCGCCTCACCCGCCTCGAAGGCGTGGCGCTCACCCCATTGACGAAGTGTGACGATCACGGGGAACAGGTCCTTGCCGGCCGCGGTGAGCGTGTAGACCCGGCGTTTGCCCGACGGGGCCTCGACCTGGGCGATCAGGCCGTGCGCGGCGAGCTTGCGGAGCCGGTCGGCGAGGATGTTGCGGGCGATCCCCGTGCGCTGCTGGAAGTCGGTGAACGAGCGGGCCCCGTCCATCGCGTCCCGGACGATCAGCAGGCTCCATCGATCCCCGATCACATCCACCGCCCGCGCGACCGGGCAGTTCGGGTCCGTCCACGCGAGGCTCTGCCCCGCCATGTCGCCGTGTGCCATCACCCCTCCAATGAGTTGCTAGATGAAACCATTCTGACCTACCCTCCGAAGAGTTTCGATTTGCAACCAATTGAGGAGGTAGCGGTGGGCCGAGGGGTGAGGCTGCTGCTGGCGGTGGTGTGCGGGGTGGCGGTCGCCGGCGTCTACGCCGGGCAGCCGGTGCTGGGGCCGATGGGGCACGACCTCGGCGTTCCCCGCGACTCGGTCGGCTGGTTCGTGGCCGTTGGGCAGCTCGGCTACCTCGCCGGGCTGGTGCTGCTGGTGCCGCTGGGCGACATGCTCGACCGCAGAGGCTTGATCGCCGCGCACCTGGGGCTGGTGGCGGTCGGCCTGGCGGTCACCGCGGCCGCACCGGTCGCCTGGGTGGCGTTCAGCGGCCTCGCCGTCGCGGGCGTGTTCGCGGTGGTGGTGCAGACCACGGTCGCCTACGCGGCCTCGATCTCCCCGCCGGAGGAGCGCGGACGCAACCTCGGCGTCGTCACCTCAGGTGTGGTGGTCGGCATCCTCGGCACCCGGGTCGTCACGGGAAGCCTGGCGGACCTGTGGGGCTGGCGCAGCAGCTACCTCGCTCTGGCGATTCTCGCTGCCGTCCTCTGCGTGCTCGGCCTCGCTGCGCTTCCGGCGGACGCCCGCACCGGCACCGAACGGTACGGGCAGGTCATCCGTTCCCTGGGCGGGCTGTTCGCCCAGCCGACGTTCCTCAGCCGCGGGCTGATCGCCTTCTTCCTCTTCGCCTCCTTCGGCACCCTCTGGAGCGGCATGGCGCTGCCCCTGGCTGGTGAGCCGTGGAACCTGAGCGAAGCGCAGATCGGGCTGTTCGGCGTCGCCGGGCTCGCCAGCGCCCTGGGCGCCGCCCGATCCGGCCGCTGGGGCGATGCCGGGCACGCCGGCCGGGTCACCGGCATCGCGCTCGCCCTCCTGCTCGGCTCCTGGCTCGCGATCGGACAGCTCGGCTGGTCGCTGCTCCTGCTGGTCATCGGCGTGATCGTGCTCGACTTCGCCGTCCAGGCCGTGCACGTCAGCAACCAGCACATCCTCACCGCCGCGCACGCCGACCGCACCAGCAGCACGATCGGCGGATACATGGTCTTCTACTCCCTCGGCTCCGCGCTCGGAGCCAGCGCGACCACCGCGCTGTTCGACGCCGCGGGCTGGACAGGCCCCACCATCCTCGGCGCGGCACTCGCGCTCTGCGCACTCGCCACTTGGGCCCTCACCGCCCGCACGACCAACCGCCGCGGACACCACGCGCACCTCGGCATGGGACAAGGATGACCGCGGCGCCGTCATAGCCGACAAGCACCCGAGCATGACTTCGAAAAGGTGGTTTCATTCGCATTTCAGCGGCCGTCCCTACGGTCGCGCACATGAATCGACTGAGAGCGACCGCCGCCACCGGTGCCGCCGTGCTGGCGCTGGTGGCGGGCGGCTCCACTGCTCACGCCGTCGCCGCACCCGAGCAGCCGCGGGGCGAGGGCGCCGCGCGGACGGTGCGGATCGGTGGCGGCTCCGGCATCGTCTTCGGCAAGGGCAAGCCCGTCCCCGCCCAGGGCGCCACCTGGTGCACGATGACGACGATCGGCCACGACAAGGCCGGTGACCTCGTCGGCCTCACCAACGCGCACTGCTTCTACGGCGACGACAACAAGCCGGTGCTCGGCGACAAGATCTACTACAACAAGGCCCCTGCCGGCACGGCGGCGCAGCCGGCCAAGACCTCCGAGACCGACCTGGAGACGGGCGTGATCGGCGAGGTCGTGCACGTCAGCGGCAGCAACCCGGTCGGAAGCCCCACCAACCCGGGGCTGGACTACTCGGTGATCAGGTTCGACAAGTCCAAGGTCGTCCCGACCGCGACCGTCGGCGGCATCACCATCGCCGGGATCGGCACCCCGCCGACGCCCGGCACCCGCATGTGCAAGCAGGGCCAGACCACCGGGCTCACCTGCGGCTTCATGGTGAGCACCAGCGGCCCCTACTTCGCACACACCATCTGGGAGGGGCCCGGCGACTCCGGCTCCCCGGTGGTCCTGGACAACAAGCTCATCGGCAACCAGTGGGCTGCCGGGCTGAGCACCTCCATGACCGCCATCCTCGCGGACATGAACAAGCGCGGAGAGGCGGGCGCCGGGTTCACCCCGGTCGCTCCCTAGCGCCGGTGCGGCGCGTCCTCGCGGACGCGCCGCCCCGTGTCCCCGTGCACGCGTGGGCCGGCTGGCGTGATCGGGATTTTCACGTTTTGTCACCTTAACGCGCAAAAGAGCGCTCCCATTTCGCATTAAGGCTACAAAACGCGAAATGAGGGGCACGCGGGTGAGGGCGCCTGGGGGTGGTGAGGTGGTGTCACCACGTGCAGGACCAGCTCACTAGTGCCGGTGCGGCGCGTCCTCACGGGCGCGCCGCACCCTTGCGAGGAGCCTGGCCCGAGCACTGCGACGGATCCCGCAGCATGCGCTCGACCAGCTGGGTCCGCGCACTGGTGGGGAGTTGGTGGTCCGGTCAGCGGCGGATGAGGCCGAGGTCGGTCGCGGTGGCGACGGCGGCGGTGCGTGAGTCGACACCGAGTTTGGTGTAGCTGCGGGCCAGGTGGGATTTCACGGTGCCTTCGGTGAGGTGGAGGCGGTCGGCGATGGCCCGGTTGGACAGGCCGCCAGCGACAAGGGTGAGGACTTCGATCTCGCGCCGGGTCAGGGCGGTGTCGGGCATGCGCATCCGGTTCACGAGCCGGTCGGCGACGGTGGGGGCCAGGGTGGTGCGCCCGGCTGCTGCGGTGCGCACGGCGGCGGCCAGGTCCTCGGGAGGAGCGTCCTTGAGGAGGTAGCCGGTGGCGCCCGCCTCGATTGCGGGCAGCGTGTCGGCGTCGGTGTCGTAGGTGGTGACGATCAGGACACGGGGTGCACCGGGGTACGCGGTGATCGCGGCGGTGGCCTCGGCTCCGGTCATGCCGGTGCCGAACCGCAGGTCCATCAGGACCACGTCGATGTCGCCTTCGGCGGCGCGGGCCACGGCGTCCTCGGCGGTCGCCGCCTCGGCGATCACGACGAGGCCGGGTTCGGTCTCCAGCACGGCGCGGAGCCCGGCCCGCACCACGGGGTGGTCGTCGGCCAGAAGGAGGCGGATGGCGGTTTCGGTCATGGGCGGGCCTCGGGCTGGGTGTCGGTGGATCGTGGCAAGGGCAGCCGGGCGGACAGGGCGGTGCCGCGGTCGGGGGCCGACTCGACGGTGAAGGTGCCCCCCAGAGCTTGGGTGCGGCTGCGCATGGCCGCCAGTCCGAAGCCGCCCTCCTCGGGGTCGGGGTCCGGCAGCCGGTCGGGGTCGAACCCGGTGCCGTCGTCGACGATGTCGAGTGCGATGTGGTCGCCGAGGTATCTCAGGGTGATCTCCGCTGTGGTGGCGTCGGCGTGGCGGACCGTGTTCGCGAGTGCGGCCTGGGCGATGCGCAGCAAGGCGACCTCGTGCGCGGTCGGCAGCGGCACCGGCTCGCCCGCGAGGTGGGAGCGCACGGTGATCCGGTGCCGGGCGCTGGTGGTGGCGCACAAGCGTTCCAGCGCGCCCGCCAGGGTGGTGTCGTCCAGGGCGGGCGGGGTGAGAGCGGCTACGAAACGGCGGGCCTCGGCGAGGTTGTCCGCGGCGGCCTGGCGGGCCTGGCCCACGTAGCGGGCGAGATTGCCCGAGGTCTCGGGCAGGGACCGTTCGGCGGCGCGCAACAGCAGCTGGATGCTGGACAGCCCCTGGGCGAGGGTGTCGTGGATCTCCCGGGCCAGGCGTTCCCGCTCGGCCAGCACCCCGGCGGTGTGCTGGGCCTCGGCCAGGTCGGCTCGGGTGGCGGTGAGCTCCTCGATCAGGCGCCGCCGTTGTTCGCTCTCCCGGTACAGGGCCTGGTACCCCCGCACCACGGCGACCGCGACGGCCGCACCGAGCGCCGGGCCGATCGCGATGGCCGGGCTGAGGACGCCCTGGTGCGCGGCGAAGGCGGTGATCGCTGCCAGCGCGGTCGCGGTCACAGCGACCAGGCCAGCTCGGCGCGGCAGCAGGTGGAGCTGGAGGAAGTACAGCGGGAACGCGACCCACACCCCGTCGGCGGTCAGCACCATCAGGACCAGCCACACGGCGCTCACCGCGGCCAACCACCCCGCGGCGACCTTCCGGGACGTGCGGACGCGAGGCAGGAGCGGTCCGGCCGCGTACACCAGGCCGCACAGCGCCGCCGCCGCGACGACCGCTCCGGCCTGGGGCAGACCGTCGGCAACGGCCCGTGCCGCCGCCAGGACGAGCAGGGCGATGAGCAGCAGGTGCAGGCACCAGGTCAGCACCCGGCTGGTCGGGGTCAGGGCAGGAGCGGCGGTGTCCACAGTGCGTCCAGGCTACGGAGCCTGCCGCGCGATCACCTCTATCGAAAGGTGGAACCGGCGTGCCGCCTTCCGGCCCGCGAAGTGCCATCCCCGGTCAGAT
Organism: Allokutzneria oryzae; assembly: GCF_042429765.1. NCBI lineage: Bacteria > Bacillati > Actinomycetota > Actinomycetes > Pseudonocardiales > Pseudonocardiaceae > Allokutzneria > Allokutzneria oryzae. Next base: position 5,523 of record NZ_JBHLZU010000024.1, read on the forward strand.
GCCCCACCAGGGGTCCGGCGGCGACCGTGGGGACGTACCCAGTCCCCCGCCGGAAAGGACAGGCCGAAGCCGTGTTCGTCGCCTGGAGAGACCTGAAGTTCGCCAAAGGGCGCTTCGCCCTGATGGGAACCGTCATCGTGTTGATCACCCTGCTGGTCGGCCTGCTGTCCGGGCTGACCGCCGGACTGGGCAGGCAGAACATCTCCGCCATCACCGGCCTGCCCGCCGACAAGATCGCCTTCGCCGCACCCAGCGGCGATCAGGACCTCTCGTACGCCAACTCCACCGTCACCGAGGACCAGTGGCGGCGGTGGGCCGCGGCCCCCGGCGTCACCAGCGCCGAGCCACTGGGCATCACCACCACCAGGGCCACCGCAGGCACCAGGAGCTCCGGGGTCTCCGCCTTCGGGGTCCAGCCCGGATCCGCCCTCGCCCCGGACAGCGGCAAGCTCACCGAGCAGTCCGCGGTGCTGTCCACCGCGGCCGCCGACGACCTGGGGGTCCATGCCGGTGACACCGTCACCCTGGCCGGGCAGCGGCTGACCGTGGCCGCTGTGGCGGGCGACGCCTTCTTCAGCCACACCCCGGTCGTCTGGACCAGCCTCGAATTCTGGCGCGGGACCGCACCCCCCACCAGCGACGGCGACGGCCCGATCGCGACCGTGATCGCACTGACCACCACCTCCGGCGCCGACATCGCGGCCACCGACCACACCATCGGCACCGCGACGGTCACCAAGGACGACTCGCTGTCCGCGATCGGCTCCTACACCTCAGAAAACGGCTCCCTGCAACTGATGCGCGGCTTCCTGTTCGCCATCTCCGCACTGGTCATCGGCGCCTTCTTCACGGTCTGGACCATCCAGCGCAGCGGCGACATCGCCGTGCTCAAGGCCCTGGGCGCCACCACGACCGGCCTGCTGAAGGACGCACTGGGCCAGGCCGTCGTCCTGCTCGCGGGAGGCACCCTCATCGGCACCGGCCTCGCCGCCGGTCTCGGCGCCGCCATCGCGGGCTCCGCCGTGCCCTTCGTCCTCACGCCCGCCACCGTTCTCGTCCCGGCCGCCGTGATGATCCTGCTCGGCGCGCTGGGAGCCGCGCTGTCCATCCGCCGCATCACCTCCGTCGACCCGCTGACCGCCCTGGGGAGCGCCCGATGAGCCTGACCCTGACCGACATCACCCTCACCTACCCCGACGGCGACTCCCGCCTGACCGCACTCGACCGGGTCACCCTGGACGTCCCCCGGGGAAGCCTGACCGCCGTGGTCGGCCCCTCCGGCTCCGGCAAATCCAGCCTGCTGGCCGTCGCGGCCACCCTGACCACCCCCGACACCGGGACCGTCACCATCGACGGCACCACGACCACCGGCATGCCCCGCGGCGAGCTCACCGACCTGCGCCGCCGCAAGATCGGCATCGTCTTCCAGCAGCCCAACCTGCTGCCCGCCCTCACCGCCGCCGAACAGCTCCAGGTCATGGCGCAGATCGACGGCCGCTCTCCGGTCAAGGCTCGCGACCGGGCGTTGGACCTGCTCGACGCCGTCGGCCTCGCACCTCAGGCGGGGCGCCGCCCGCACCAGCTCTCCGGCGGCCAGCGCCAGCGCGTCAACATCGCCCGCGCCTTGATGAACAACCCCACCGTCCTGTTGATCGACGAACCCACCAGCGCGCTCGACCACGAGCGCGGGGCGGCCGTCATCGACCTCATCACCCGCCTCACCCACCAGCAGGCCACCGCCACCGTCCTGGTCACCCACGATCGCACCCACCTCACCGCCGTCGACCAGGTCGCCGAAGTCCACGACGGACGCCTCCACCTCCCCCAGCCAGCCCGCTGAGCTCGCCTTGCGGGCAACATCAGCGAAGCGGAGAGCGAGCGACCCGCCGACCGGCGGGTCGCTCGGACCTCCGTGCCCGCTCAGCTGGTGTGCAGGACCCGGAAGCGACCGGGCTCCGCCGGATCTCGGTCAGCGACGTGGATCGGCGCCCAATCCCATTGCCACACGCTGATGCCTGGCGTGCGGGAGAACTGGATCCGCCCGCGGGTGCCCTCGACTGCAACGCGCGGCCAGGACTCGGCGATGCGCGCCGGGTCCGCGCCGGAAGAACGCAGCACTTCGGCGAGGACGGCGACCGTGTCGTAGCCCTCGAAGGCGACGAAGGAAGGCGATTCGGCCAGCCGCTCGCGGAGGGCCGTCTCGACTCGTGCACCGAGTGGGCTGAGGCGCTCGGGCAGGTAGCGCAAGAACGGGATCGCGGCGCTGTCCTCGCCCAGCGACCTCGCCCATTCGGCGAACTCCGGTTGCCCGGCCGGAGCACCGATCATGATCTCGGCGAGGCGCTGGTCGCGGCGGACGGACTTGACGATCGACACCGCCGGCTCCGGGTGGCCGACCAGAAGAAGGAGGGCTGTCGCGCGATTGCCGACGAGTTCGTCGCACACGGCGGCGGGGGTGAGCGCGCGCATGTCGAGCTCGATGACGGTGCCGCCGCGTGGGGCGAGGTGGTCCCGCAGAACGCGGGCACCAGATGCCCAGTAGACACTCGGCTCGGCCGCTACGGCGATTCGACTGTGGCCCGCGCCGAGGAGGAAGTCCGCGTAGATCGGCCAGCCGTGGGACTGCGCGGGGGCGAGGCGCGCGACCCATTCCGTTGGCTGTTCGGTGAGCGCGTCGAGAACCGCTGACGAGCAGAGGAACGGCAGGCCGATGGCGTCGGCCCTGGCGGCAGCGGCGCGAGCGACGACGCTGTGGTACTCCCCTGCCAAGGCGGCAACGCCCATGCGGGCCAGTTCGTCTACGGCGGCAGCGGCCTTCCGCGGATCAGCCGCGGTGTCTCGGACCACCAGCTCAAGTGGTCTTCCGGCGATCCCGCCGGCGTCGTTGACTTCGCGAACAGCCAGCTCCAGTCCAGCGAGCAGGTGTTGGCCTGCCCCGACCCAGCCAGGCCGGGTCAGCGGAACGAGAGCGCCGATCCGGACGGGTGCCCCGTCGGTCCACTCCGCTCCAGGTGGCGATGGTGGCGTACTCATGCGTTGGCGTCTCCCGTGTGACGATGCGGCTGCGGCTCGCCCGGATGGCGGAGTGCCAAGGCACGGTAGTACGCGTTCATCTCATCTCGCCGGGGCGGGCGCACCTGGTGACCACGCCGGGCCTTGGGTCGCGCCCCCCTCGTTTCGCGTTTTGTAGGCTTAATGCGAAATGAGAGCGCTCTTTCGCGCATCAAGGTGACAAAACGCGAAAACCCCGACCACGCCAGCCGACCCACGCGTGCACGGGGGCGGAGGCGGGGACGGCGCCACCTCGGGACATCGGGACGACTTGCAGGACAGGCTAGATGGTCACCTTCCCGTCGCAGCGGGGGTCCGAAGCCCACTTCTTGTCGAAAATGAAGCCGAAGCGGTAGGTGAGCTTCTTTTCGAAATCGCCCTTGCCCAGCTGCCTGCCGGTCAGCATGTGCCACTCACCATCTTGCTCCCCGAGCTCCACGGAGGAGTTCCAGTTCCCCTCCCGGACCTTCACATTCGCCTCGCCTCGACCGTTGCCGGGGGTGATGCGGTACGTGAAGTAGACCTGAACCAGATTCCCGCTGGCGGGCCGGACGATGAGGAACTTCTCCGCCATGAGTTCGCCCCGGAAACCGTCCTTCGAGCATGACGCCACAGCGACCTCCCGCCTGTTGGGGCCGGCGTGCGCGGTACCGGTGGTGGCGACCAGGGTGGTCGACAAGAGGGTGGCCAGCCCCAGCGCGGCCGCACGATGCGCGATAGTCACGACGGTTCTCCCGATGACAGCCCAGCGTGATGGGATTCGGTGCCGGGCGGGTGCTGCCAAGCTAGCGAGAGCGACTGGCGTTTCACTGACAACGCCACCGGAGATCGGGATACGGAAAGCCCAGTTCAGACGGATGACACCGGGCCGACTACTGATCAGCTACGGGCCGCAGGGCCGGGCATCCGACCGCCTGGTCTCCGGTGACGCGGTCCAGCTGATCGGGGAGCACGGCAAGCCGGGCCTCCGGGAGGCGGGCACCGGAGCGCGACGCACGTCATGTCCGGCGACACCACCCAGCCAGGCGTGCCCGGCGAACTCTCCTTCCGCATGGGGAAAACCGGGGAAAGCAGGTTGTGTTTCAGTGGGATTTCACTGCCGCCACTTACGGTGCGCGAACGGGTTCCACAAGGGGGACGGTGCGGTTCTGAAATTGGAACAGAATTCGCATCCTCCGGTCAAGGAATCCGAGCAAGAATCGCATCGACACGTGGAGTGAGTATGCAGGCAAGATCCCGGGTGGCGTTGCCGCTCGCCGTGGTCGCCGCGACCATGGGCCTGGTGGCCCCGGCGGCGAGCGCCGCTCCGGCCCCCGCCCGCGAAGCCGCGGCGCGTCAGTGCGGCGGCTACCACCACGACGAGACCTGGGCGTACTACACGCACTGCGGCCCGACCCCTGTCAACATCCATATCGACATAGCGTGGGGCCCCGACGAGACCAGGTGCGTCAAGAGGAACTCGACGACCAATATCGGCCTCTGGCCGCGCGCCCGGAATGCCTGGTACATCGGGCTCTGCTGAGCGGCGCCCGCGCGGGATGCGATGTGCTTCCGCCTGGTGGTCGCCGAGCAAGCGCAAAGTGTTGCTCTGCTGATTTCCTTTCAAGGGGAATCCGCGCAAAGGATGCATTGATGCGAGGAGTGAGTATGCGCGCAAGATCTCGGGTGGCCCTGTCGCTCGCGGTGGTCGCCGCGACGACGGGACTGGCGACCCCGGCTGCGAGCGCCGGTGGCGACGTGGCCGTGGCCGCCACGTGCGGCTTCTACAAAACCGTCGACGCGCAGTACTACAACCACTGCGGCCCGACCAACGTCCGGATCCACGTCGACATAGTGTTCGCTTCCGACGGAGTCTGGTGCGTCGCACCGGGGGTCACTCGTCTCGGCCCCAAGCCGACGGTCCGGGATGCCTGGTACGTCGGGCTGTGCTGAGAGCTCGGGTTGCAAGCGCGGTCGGCGACCATCTCGCCGACCGCGTTGTTCCTCGTTCCACAGCGGTTCCCGCGCGCTGCCCTCGCCGTACCTGCCGCCAAGACCGGAATGTTCGCCGGGATCGCGCACGCTTCGCCTCATCCGCGAGGAGGGCATCAAGCCAACGGACTTCGGCCCGCTGCTCGCTGACTGGATCAGCGCCGTGTCTCTGAACGCGGATTACCGTGGCCTGCCGAACAGTTCATAAGCCGGCTCAAGGGTGATCTGGCCGCAGAACAGGTCCACGTACCTGTCCGTGTAGTACGGCAAGTCTTTTTGGCATTCCTTCAGGCCTTGCGGCCCCGTGTACGGCCCGGCGACGTTCACGCACCCCTCACTGGGCCAGCACTGGCTCTCCGCGTTGGCATCAGCCGCCGTGCCAACCATCGCGCCGACCGCGATCATGGCAAGGATGGCCGGCAGAAGGACTCCTGGGGCAGTTCTATATGACCGAGTACGGAACATGCTGCCTGTGGCCTCTCGTCAGTAGTCCGATGTTTCCCTTGCACTGCAACCACACCTCGCACCAGCTCACCGCTGTGCCCAGAACCGGCAGTGGTGTTCGGTGGCGACGTCGGCCGGCTTCGACCTGCCCGGCTCCAGCCGCAGCGAATGGTTGCCGTCGAACCGAGGCCAGTCGGTCGTGCCGTCGGTGAACACGGGCTTTCCGGTTGCGGCGAACGTGATCCAGGCGTTGATCATCCGGGAGGACAGCTGGCGCTGCGCGACGGTGAGCTGTCCGAACGAATCCCCCATGTCGAACAGGTAGAGCAACTCCGAGCCGTGGTAGGCGCCGAGATCGGCTCCGGAAGGGCTGTCCTGCGAGCCCGGCGGATGCGGGTCGGCGAACTGGTACGTGTAGGTGGGGGTGTGGGCGCCCAGCATCTTCGCCTCTTCCAACGCCGGACACGTGGCCGCGAAGTCACCGCCGACCGCGGCGAAGGCCCGCTTCGCCGATCCCCCGAAACGGGTGATCGGGTACTCGGCGGCGACTCTGTCGGCCCTCGCGGCACCGAACGCTTTCGTCAGCTGCTGGCGATAGGCTCTTTCGTCCCCCAGCTCGAAGAGTTCGGTGAACATGGTGTGCTCGTCCCGCGTGGTGCCTTCGAGCACGGGAACCTTGGTGTTACGTCCTGCCCGGAAGGCGTCCCACGGCATGGTGGGGATGAGCGGGGTGTTGTAGGCGGGCGAGTGGAACGGGCCGTTGAGCGCAAGAAGGTCCTCGGCAGGGACGTCGCGCAGGCAGCCGAGCGACGAAGGGTCCGGGCAGTTCGGGCGTGTGGCCAGCGAACTCCCGGCTTCGCGGCCCCGCTGTTGCAGCACCGTGCGCTCGATCCACAGCTTGGACGAGGCGTCACCGGGCGCGAACAGCTCCCCCGGCCAGTCCGGTTTGCACGGTCCACTGTGGATGGCCGCCCGCTGGAACAGCCCTGCCGCGGCGGGTGATGCCAGGTGGCCGCACACGCTGATGCCGCCCGAGGACTGACCCGCGAGCAGGACACGGGAGCGGTCACCGCCGAAGGCCGCCGCGTTCGCCTGGACCCAGCGCATCGCGGCCTGCTGGTCGGCGAGACCGTAGGTTCCCGAGTCCGGGAGGTCGGGATGGCCGAAGAAACCGAACACCCCGAGCCGGGAGTTGACGGTGACGACCACGGCACCCGCGGCGGCCATCCTGGCCGGGTTGTAGTCGGCTCCGGAACCGCTGCTGTATCCGCCGCCGTGCAGCCAGACGACCACCGGCAGCGGTGCGTCGGCACTGACGGGCGCGGTCACGTTCAGGTACAGGCAGTCTTCCGAGGACCCCGGGGACTGCGCTCCGTTGTCGCCGGCTTGGGTGCAGGACGACCCGGGGCTCTTGGCCGGGCGGACGCCTTCCCAGTGCGGCACCGGCTGGGGCAGCTGCCAGCGCAACTGACCGATGGGCGGTTGCGCGTAGGGAATGCCGTCGAAGCGGCGGACGTCTCCGGTGATGACCCCGCCGACCGCGCCGTGGTCGGTCGCCACGACCGCTGGGTCGGGCGTGGACGCCACCGCAGGAGCACAGGCCGAGACCACGGCCACAGCGGTGACGACGACCGCCGCCCACGTCCCCGGTCGGGCACGCATTGATGTTGCACGCATGCGCACATGCTTCGCGGCCCCGTGGGATCGCCGCAGCGTCCAGAGGAAGGCAGTCGCCGTGACTTTGGTTGATCTTCTCCTGGCCGGAAGGAGTCCAGGGCCGCGGTCGGCACGGACGAGTGGTGGTGATCAGCCGCCTGCCCGCCTCGAAGCGCGCGGTGATCGAATGCGGGGGTGACGGTTCCCTGGCGGTGGTTGCCCGGTTCCCTGCGGGAGGATGTCGATCCCGATCCCGTTGGCAGGCCGGTCCGGTCGGCCCGCGATGTCGTCGTCGACGTCATCGGGATGCTGATCGCCGCCGTGGTCGGCCTGTTCAGCTCCTGGTCGCTGCTTCGCATGGGAGTCACGCCTGCGGAGACGGCCGATCTGGCGCTGGGAGCGCTGGGCTGCGCCGCTCTGCTGGTCCGGCGCAGGTGGCCGATAGCGCTGGCCCTCGCACTGGTGGGGTTGTCGGCGGTGTCCCCCGCGGTGGGCGGCGCGGCCGCGGTGGCGACCTTCTCGGCGGCGCTGCACTGCCGGTGGCGGGCCGTTGCGCTGGTGGCCGCGCTGGGAGTCGTGACCTCTGTGTCGGTGGCCATCACGCGACCGTCGCCGGACGTGCCGTTCTGGGCCAGCGTGACCATCAGCGTGCTGACCACCGCCGTCGTCGCGGGGGTGGGTAGGCTGGTGCGCGCCCGGCGGCAGCTGCTGGTCTCGCTCGCGGAACGAGCCCGGCTGGCGGAGGGAGAACACGCCGCCCGGCTCGCGGAAGCACGGCAACTGGAACGCACGAGATTGGCTCGCGAGATGCACGACGTCCTGGCCCACAGGATGTCGTTGCTGAGCGTGCACGCGGGAGCACTTGAGTTCAACCCCGGTGCGTCCGAAGCCGAGATCTCGCGCGCGGCGGGCGTCATCCGCAGCGGAGCGCACCAGATGCTGGTCGACCTGCGAGAGGTCATCGGCCTGCTCCGCGAGGGTCCGGCCGAGGACACCGAGCTCGCGCGAGCGACGCTGGAGCGCGTGGAGGACCTCGTGACCGAAGCGCGGCAGGCGGGTATGGCGGTCACCCTGGAGATGCCGGACGGCAAGGCCTTGACCTCCGTTTCCGAACTGGTCGGCCGCACCGCGTACCGCATCGTCCAAGAAGGACTCACCAACGCCCGCAAACACGCCCCCGGCCGGCCCGTCACCGTGACCATCACCGGGTCGGCCGGATCGGGTTTGCGGGTGGCCGTCCGGCAACCGCTTCCCCTCTCCCCCGGTGCCGAGCCGTCGATTCCCGGATCCGGCACGGGGCTGATGGGACTCGCCGAACGGGCCACCCTCGCGGGCGGCGAGCTGCGGCACGGCCCGGCAGGCGGCGACTACCTGCTGCGGGCTCGGCTGCCCTGGGGGGCATGAGTGGAACCCGTGCACGTCTTGCTGATCGACGACGAATGGCTGGTCCGCGCCGGTCTGACCACCATGTTGTCCGGCGCCGAGGGCATCACCGTCGTGGGTGAGGCGGGCGATGGCGCGGGGGTCGTCGAACTGGTCAGATCCACCCGGCCCGACGTCGTGCTGATGGACCTCCGCATGCCCGGCACCGACGGGATCACCGCGACCGCCCAACTGAGGGACCTGCCACCCGCGGTGCTGGTGCTCACCACGTTCGACACCGACGAGCTCGTCCGCCGGGCACTTCGGGCGGGAGCCGACGGGTTCCTCCTCAAGGACACTCCCCCCGCCGACCTGGTCGCGGCGATCCGGAGGGCGGCGCGCGGCGAACCCACGTTCTCCCCGGGCATCCTCCGCAAGCTCATGGCTCAGATCGCCGATGGCGACGAGGGCCGGCGGGCCAGGGCACGTTCAGCGCTCGCGACGTTGACCCAGAGCGAACGACGAGTCGCCGAGGCGGTCGGCGAAGGGCTGTCGAACGCCGAAATCGCCGCGTCCCAGTTCATGAGCGTCACGACGATCAAGTCCTACGTGTCGCGGGTCCTGGTCAAGCTCGAAGTCGCCAACCGGGTCCAGATCGCCCTGCTCGTGCACGACGCGAAATAGCCGCGCTGCCGGACGCGCCGAGCACACCCCCGGTGCCACCGGCGCGGTCAGCCCTACCTCGACCCGATCTCGATGAGACCACCTCGCTGAAATACGAGAGATTCTTCCTACTCGGCTAACGAACCGTTGCGAATAGCGCTCACTTTCAAGTAGGCGCCAAGAAAAGCCCGACCAAAGGCCTTGACACTCCTCTTTTTGTCATGCCAGGCTTTCGGCCCATGAAAAAGCGCGCACGAAGCGTGGCAATCACCACGCTCGCCTTGACCACGCTCCTCGCGAGCAATCCCCTCACCACCGCGAATGCGCACACCGATGACGCACTCGACACGAGCGGCCGGGCAGTCCAGAGCCAGATGGGGTGCACGGCGGGACCCTACGTGGGAGTTGTTCGCGCAACCCGAGGCGGGGGTAGGACTCATTTTTCTTTCGCGCTCAGAAGTGGCATAGCGTCACGCACCAAGGCGGTCGTCTGGCATGGAAGCTGGAGAGCTTCCCTGAGCTCCGGGAAGCCCGGTCCGGACGGTTATTCTTATATGGGTTCGAATAATTCCGGCAAACGACTGACTTACTGGTTCGCTTTTGAGTACGAAAAGGGGAGCGGCGGTGGATGGGAGCGCTGCAACGGCAGCAAGCTGATCAGCTGAGAAGATCGATCCCTTTTCGACCTGAGTTGAGCGGGCCGCTGGTCATGGTGCCACTGTTGGCGTCCGCATGGGGCGCGCGAGGAGATCCGCGCAGCGCCTGCACGTCAACGCCCTGCTACGGCGTCGGGTATCGCGCTCGTGGCGTTCAGCCCGCGGGACCCGATCGAGGTACTGGCCTGTCCCGCACGTGGTAACACCACCTCACCACCTCACCACCCCCTGGCGCCCTCATCCCCACGCCTCCCATTTCGCGTTTTGTAGGCTTAATGCGAAATGAGAGCGCTCTTTCGCGCATTAAGCCTACAAAACGCGAAAACCCCGACCACGCCAGCCAGCCCACGCGTGCACGAGGGCACGCGCGCACGGGGGCACGAGGGCACGAGGGCGGCGTGCCAGTTCGGGGCATCGGGGCACGAGGGCACGGGGGCACGAGGGCACGGGGGCACGCGCGCACGAGGGCACGGGGGCACGAGGGCACGAGGGCACGAGGGCACGGGGGCACGGGGGCACGGGGATACGAGGACATGGGGACACGGGGGCATGGGGGCGGCGTGCCAGTTCGGGGCATCGGGACGGCTTGCAGGACAGGCGCTGGACGTGGCGGCCAATCGTTGTGGACATCCGTGCTCGCGGAACCGGCGTGCGCCCGTGTCGGCCGCCTAGCATGACGCCATGCCACGGACCGACACAGGATCTCGGGTGATTGCCGCCTCGCCGGATCGCGTGTACGCCGCTCTCGTCGACGCGGACGCGCTCAAGGCCTGGCTGCCACCCGACGGGATGACCGGCCGGTTCGACCGGTTCGACGCACGCCCAGGAGGGTCGTACCGGCTGGTCCTGACCTACGCGGACGCGTCGAGCTCACCGGGCAAGGCCACGCCCGACTCCGACGTTGTCGAAGCACGATTCGTCGACATCGTCCCCGGCGTACGCGTGGTGCAGGCGGTCGAGTTCGTCTCCGACGACCCCTCCTACGCCGGCACGATGACCATGACCTGGGAGGTCACCGCCGTCGACACCGGTACGCGTGTGGAGATCCGCGCTGACGACGTCCCCGACGGCATCTCCGCCGAGGATCACGCCGCTGGGCTGGCCTCCTCGTTGTCGAACCTCGCCGCATACCTCACGAGAGGCGCCGAGGACTCCTAGGTCCCGATCGAACGCTCGCTCATGCCGCAGGCCACGCGTCCAGCCGACCGCCTGCCCCAAGCCCTCTACGCGTTTGCCGGGTGCGAGCACGCAGGGCGTCCGCGCCGTCGTACACCCACCTGTTCCGTGGCCCTTGACCGTGGCTGGGCCGCGCGTGTGTCCTCTGTGGACCAAGCGGGGTAACCGGTTGGTTACCGCTGGTCAGCGGTGTCCATATTGGCCTGTCGACTTGACGCCTCCAGTCGGGCGTGGGTTTACTGACACCAGTCAATTCGAACACCAGTTCGAGCCAGCTGCCGACCTTCCCCGCGGCGGGTGTGCTCGCGAACGCGCGCGCCCACGCCTGGAGGAGGAGAGCCCGGTGTCCCGTCCCGCGCCCCTGGCCGGGGTCAGCACCGCGTCCAGCGACGACGTCGCCGGACGGGTCCTGCCGGTGAACCCGCACCTGCGAGAAGTGCTGCCGTGGCCGGGATTGCGGCGCGGCACCACCATCGCGGTCGGCTCGATGTCGTTGCTGTTCGCACTCCTCGCACCGGTCACCGCCGCCGGTGGTTGGGCGGCGGTGGTCGGCGTCCCGGAGCTGAGCGTGCTCGCCGCGGCAGAGGCCGGGGTCGCGGTGGAACGGATGCCCCTGGTACCGCGCCCCGGAATCGAGTTGGCGACGGTGGTGGCCGCGCTCGTGGACGGCGTGGACCTGGTCGCCTTCACCGCTCCCCGCTCCCTGAGCAGAGCCGAGCAGCGGACACTGACCGCGCGGGCGCGACAGCGCGGCGCCGTGCTGCTCCCGCTGGGGCCATGGCCATCCGCTGACGTGGCGCTGCGCTGTACCAGCGGACGATGGCTCGGCCTGGACGCCGGACACGGCCACCTGGTGGAGCGCGAGGTCGAGATCCACGCCTCCGGCCGCGGCGCGGCGGCACGGCCACGCTCGACCCGGGTCCGCCTGCCGGGACCAGGCGGCCCACTCGCGCCCGTGACGGGCGCGGAAGGGGCGCGGCGGCTGGGTGTGGTGCGCAACGGATGCGCCTGATCGTGTTGTGGTGCCCCGACTTCCCCGCGGCCGCCGCCACCACAGCGGCGGGCCTCGCACCGACGGCACCGGTCGCCGTGGTCGAGGACAACCGGGTTGCGGTGTGCTCAGCCACCGCCCGCGCCGACGGTGTCCGCCGCGGCCACCGAACCCGGCAGGCGCAGAACCTCTGCCCCGAACTCGTGGTCATCGAGGCGGATCCGGACCGCGACGCCGCCGCGTTCGAACCCGTCGCGGCCGCCGTGGAGGACCTGGTCCCGGGAATCGAGATCCTGCGCCCCGGGCTGCTGGCCATGGGTGCGCGCGGTCCCGCGCGCTACTTCGGCGGGGAGGAGGTCGTCGCCGAGCGCCTGGTCGACGCCGTCGAGGCCCAGGCCGGGATCGAATGCCAGGTCGGTGCCGCCGACACCGTCTACGCCGCGACGCTGGCCGCGCATCGCGGAGTCCTGGTCCCGCCCGGACAGACCGCGCAGTTCCTGGCCCCGCTGGACATCCGGGAACTCGACCAACCCGCCGAGCCCCGCGCCGGGTGGGCGGAGTTCGTGGACCTGTTGCGGCGTCTGGGGATCCACCGTCTCGGCGACCTCGCCGCACTCCCGGCCACGGACGTCACCACCCGGTTCGGTCCCCGGGGAGTCTTGGCGCACCGGCGCGCCAGTGGCATCGACGAGCACGCCCCCGACCGGCGCCAGCCGCCCGCGGATCTCGCTGTGGCCCAGGAGTTCGACCCGCCACTGGAACGGGTCGACGTCGCCGCGTTCGCCGCGAAAACCCTCGGCGAAACCCTCTACAACGGACTCGCCGCGCGGGGGTTGGCGTGCACCCGGCTGGCGATCACCGCCACTACGGAGAAAGGCCGGGCACGAGAGCGGATCTGGCGGTGCGCCGAGCCGCTCACCGTGGCGGGCACGGTGGATCGGGTGCGATGGCAGCTGGACGGATGGCTGCGCGCCACCGGCCCCGCCGCCCTGGGCAGCGGCATCACCACCCTGCGCCTGGAACCGGTCGAAGTCCTCGCCGGAGAAGCGCTCCAGCTGGATCTGCTCACCAACGCCGCCGAGACCTCGCTGGCGGAGCGCGCGGGACGGGCGATGGTCCGCGTCCAAGGCGTCCTCGGCCCCGACGGGATCCTGCTCCCCCACCTCTCCGGCGGACGCACCCCCAACGACCAGGTACGGCTGACCCCATGGGGCGAGGCCACCGACACCGACGCCACGGTGGACCACCCGTGGCCCGGCAGGCTCCTGCCACCCACACCCACCACCACACCACCGGACAAACCCGCCGCCGGAGTGTTCGACGCCACCGGGGAGCCGGTCCGGGTCGTGCGCAGCGTGCTGTCCGCTCCCCCGCACACCGTCCAGCTCGCCGGGTTCCCGCGACGGGCGGTGGCGTCATGGGGCCCGCCCTGGCCGTTGTTCGAGCGCTGGTGGACCACCACCAACGCACACCGCACGGTGCGCCTGCAGGTCGTCCTCACCGCCCTCGACGACACCGGGGAACTGGCGCTACTGCTGGGCGGGGACGGCCACCGGTGGTGGGTCGAGGGGACCCACGACTAATGGCCTGGCACAACCCACCCGTGTCCTGGGCGGAGTTCGAAGCTGCCCTCTCCGGAAAACCCCTGCCACACAACGAGAAACCGCGACCATCGCGCGAGCGCCCACCACCCCCATCGGCACCCGGCGGGGCTCCAGTCCCTTACGCCGAACTGCATTGCCATTCGAACTTCAGCTTCCTGGACGGCGCGTCAGCCCCCGAGGACCTGGTCGATGAGGCCGTGCGGCTCGGCCTGACCGGACTCGCGATCACCGACCACGACGGCCTGTACGCCGCCCCCTACCTCGCCGCCGCGGCGCGGGACCGTGGTCTGGCAACGGTGTTCGGGGCGGAGCTGTCCCTCGGCTTGGACGCACCCCAAGGCGGTGTGCCGGATCCGGGCGGGCAGCACCTGCTCGTGCTCGCCCGCAACCCCGACGGCTACCGGTCGCTGGCCGCCGCCATCACGGCAGGCCAGTTGAGCGGGTTCCGCGAGCCGGACGACATCGCCGAGGCCGACGCCCCCGGCGCGGAGCGGGCGGTGAAAGGCCGGCCGGTCTACGACCTGGACGAGATCGCGCGCCGCGCGGGCGGTGACTGGCTGGTGCTCACCGGCTGCCGCAAAGGCTCCGTCCGGGCCGCACTCGCACGCGACGGACACGACGCCGCGGCGGCCGAGCTCGATCGGCTGGTCGCGTTGTTCGGACGGGACAACGTCGTGGTGGAGTTGACCGATCACAACCTCCCCGGCGACACGACCCGCAATGACAGCCTGGCCGCACTCGCCGCCCGCGCCGGACTGGCGACGGTGGCGACCAACGCTGTCCACTACGCGACACCGGACCGGTTTCGGTTGGCCTCCGTGGTGGCGGCGATCCGAGCCCGGAGGTCCCTGGACGACCTCGACGGGTGGCTGCCACCCGCCCCAGCGGCCTACCTGCGGTCGGGTGCGGAGATGGCACAGCGGTTCGCCCGCTACCCCGGCGCCGTCCAGCGCGCGGCCGAGTACGCCGCGGCGTGCGCCTTCGACTTGACCATCCTCGCCCCGCCCCTGCCCCGGTTCCCGGTCCCGGACGGGGACACCGAGGACACCCACCTCCGGGACCTCGCCTACGCCGGGGCGGCCCGTCGTTACGGCCCCCGCGCGGACCATCCGGCGGCGTACGCGCAGATCGACCACGAACTCGCCGTCATCGCGGAGCTGGGGTTCGCGGGGTATTTCCTGGTGGTGCACCGGATCGTGGCCTTCTGCCGCGAGGCGGACATCCTCTGCCAGGGTCGCGGCTCGGCGGCGAACTCGACCGTCTGCTACGCCCTGGGCGTCACCAACGCCGACCCCATCGCCGCCGGCCTGCTCTTCGAACGGTTCCTCTCCGCCGCGCGCGACGGCCCACCGGACATCGACATCGACATCGAGTCCGACCGCCGCGAAGAGGTCATCCAGTTCGTCTACCGCGCCTACGGCCGCTCCCACGTCGCGCAGGTCGCCAACATCATCACCTACCGCGCCCGCTCCGCGATCCGCGACGTCGCCAAGGCCCTGGGCTACGCCCCCGGTCAACAGGACGCGTGGGCCAAGCAGCTGGACCACCACCGCACCGTCCCCACCGAACAGTCCACACAGGACAGTGGACACGGCGAGGAGGCGGGGATTCCCCCGCTCGTGCTGGAACTCGCCGCCCAGCTCGAAGGCGCGCCACGGCATCTCGGTATCCACTCCGGCGGGATGGTCATCACCGGCACCCCCATCGGCGAGATCTGCCCGGTGGAGAACGCGACCATGCCCGGCCGCACCGTCCTGCAATGGGACAAAGAAGGCTGTGCCTGGGCCGACCTCGTCAAGTTCGACCTTCTCGGGTTGGGGATGCTCTCCGCGGTGCACTACACCGTCGACCTCATCGCCGACCGCCACGGCACCCACGTCGACCTCGCGCGCCTGGACCTCACCGACCCCGCCGTCTACGCCGCAGCACAACGCGCGGACACCATCGGGGTGTTCCAGATCGAGTCCCGCGCGCAGATGTCCACACTGCCCCGGTTGAAGCCGGAGAACTTCTACGACCTGGTCGTGGAAGTCGCGTTGATCCGGCCCGGCCCCATCCAGGGCGGCTCGGTCCACCCCTACCTGCGGCGGCGCTCCGGGCAGGAACCCGTCACCTACGCCCACCCCTCACTGGAACCCGCGTTGGCGAAAACCCTTGGCATCCCGCTGTTCCAGGAACAGCTCATGCAGATCGCCATCGACACCGGGGGCTTCTCCCCCGCCGAAGCCGATCTCCTGCGCGGCGCGATCGGCGCGAAACGCTCCCACACCAGAGTCGAAGCGCTGCGGCAGCGCTTCCGTGACGGCGCCGCGCGCCTGCACGACATCGACGTCGAGCTCGCTGACCAGATCTTCGACAAGCTCGCCGCGTTCGCCTCCTATGGTTTCCCGGAGTCGCACGCGATCTCGTTCGCCCACATCGTTTTCGCGAGCTTGTGGCTCAAATGTCATTACCCCGCGGCGTTTCTCGCCGGGTTGCTGCGTGCGCAGCCGATGGGGTTCTACTCACCCCAGTCCCTGGTCGCTGACGCCCGCCACCACGGCGTCACCGTCCGCCGAGCCGAGATCAACATCAGCGACGTCCACCCGACGCTCGAACCCTTGTCCCCCACGGACTCCACACCGCTCGTGCGGCTCGGGCTCGCCGCCATCCGCGGCATCGGCACCGACCTCGCCGAACGCATCGTCACCGAACGCACCACCAACGGCCCCTACACCGACATGTCCGACCTCACCGAACGCGCCCGCCTCACCGCACCCCACGTCGAAGCACTCGCCACCGCAGGGGCGTTCACCGGGTTCGACCTCACCCGCCGCGCCGCACTCTGGGCGGCCGGACCGGCCGCCGCACGCCGACCAGATCACTTGCCCGGCACCACCGTCGGCGACCAGGCACCGCTGACCCTGCCCGGCATGACCGACCTGGAAATCGTCGTCGCCGACGTCTGGGCCACCGGCATCTCCCCCGACACCCACCCCGTCGCGCTCGTCCGTGCCCAGCTCAACCGCCTCGGCGCACTACCAGCCACGGCACTCGGCACCGTCACCGACGGAACACGGATCCTCGTCGCCGGGCTCGTCACCCACCGGCAACGCCCGCCCACCGCGAACGGGATGACCTTCTACAGCGTGGAAGACGAAACCGGCGTGGTGAACGTCGCCGCTCCCGCCGGAGTCACCGCCCGTTACCGCCATGCCGCCCGCACCAGCTCGGCGTTGATCGTCCGAGGCATCCTCCACCGCGCCGGAGGCGCCGTCACCATCACAGCGGACCGGTTGCAGCACCTCGCGGTCCGCGCGGCCGGGGAGTCCCGCAGCTACCGGTAGCGGCGGGGCAGCCGTTCCCCTTTGCAGGGTCTCACTTTCCGTGACCACATCTCAATGATCTTGGCCATCGGTCGGCAGATATGCCATCCGGTTGAGATTGATCATCGCTCGCGCGCGACTGCGAGACCCCGCCCCAGCGCTCCAGGGCGATGATCCCCTGGGCTGTGACCACCGTGATGAGCCGCATCCTGACCGGCGAATCCGCCCTGCTACAAGAAACGCCCCGAACGACAGATCCTCTTAGCTTTCCGACGCGAGCCAGTTCCACAGGCGCTGAGCGAACCAGTCTGGTCGTTGCAATGGAATGCCGTGCCCACAACCACCGACGATCTCCAGTTCGCTCCCAGGAAGAGATTCGTTGAGCAAACGCGCTGACTTCTTCATAAAACCGCGCTCTCCTTCTCCGGCGAGGATGAGCGCCGAGCCGGGAAAACTCGCCCATGCCGGCGGTTCGGTGAACCGGATGTTCTCGCCGACGGTCGTGACGAGCGTCTCCCTGGAGATACGAGCAGAGGTGCGGAGGTAGTCGTCCATCAGCGGCGCCGGTATGAACAGCGCCTTCGCCTGCAGTTTCGCGAACCACTGGAGCTTCGCGAGCGGTGCCGTGGCGCCGAGAAGGCCGAGAGTCAACCCTGGCGCCTTTGTCGGTGTGGCTTGTGCGCTGACAACCGCGACTCGATCCACGAGGTCGGGTCGATTCGCAGCAAGGAGAACCGCGAGCTGAGCGCCGAGGGAGAACCCGACGACGGCCACGGGCCGCTCAGCTTCCCTCTCGATAACGGCTGCCAGCTCGGTCGCCACGTGGTCGTGCGACACGTACCTTTCCTCGGAGCTTCGGTCATGTCCGGGAAGGTCGGGGACGATCAACCGGAGCCCAGCGGGCAGATGCTCTGTCGTTGGCTCCCACATCCAGCCGGCCACGCCGCCGCCGTGCAGGAGCAGAACGGGGCGTTCACCTCTTTCGCCCGACGATCTCACGTACATGCTCTTGCCTCTGCTTCTTGTCGATCCGGTTCTGGCGCTACTGTTCGGAGTCCGAGGCCGTGCGGTTCGGGACGGGCTGATCCACCCGGCTTGAGCTTTGACCTTCGAGCGGTGTCCGCCCGCACCTGTTGATCATGGGCGCGGCCCTTGAGCGATCATTCCTCTTGCGACAGAAGGTAGATCAACACAAGGGCTGCGGCAATGAGTGTGCACCACGCCGGGGATGCCGGTGTGCCCGGGGAGCCGTCGGCGTTTCGGCAGGAGTTCTATCGATGCGCCCCCGGCGGCTCGATCCTGAAAGGCTCACGACAGGCCTCGAAGGTCTCCTGACAGCCAACCCGCCACGTCGTCATCCTCGTCACCCACGCTCCAGCAGAGGAAACCACACTGTCCACAGTGGATCGAGACGACGAGCATCGGTGAAGCACTACCCAAGAGCAACGCATCGTGCCGCTTCGGGGCACGATGCGTTGAGCGACACGCGAAAGCCAGAGCGCGTCTATCGGGGTCCAAGATCGCGTCATGCCGAGCCAGGGCCAAACCCGGTCCGCGTGAACACCACCGTGTTCACCTTCGCCGTCACAGAAGTGTCGAACATCCGATCCTCAGCGGTGCTGCGGTCACGGGTGCGCCGGCCCGTCCGCGACGACCACGACTGTCCTTTGAGGACACTCGCTGAGCAAGCCGAGGTCTTGACCGCCGCTCACCGCGTGCCGCCAGCTCGCGGCCCGACAGGGACGGTCTCCGTACGAGCCCGCCGCTGGCCCTCGAGCTGGATGACGCCCTCGGCGTCGCTCCCGACGGGCTTGGCCGCGCCTTCGAGCACTTCGCCCACGGCGCGCACCGCTCGGGGCAGCGCGGTGGTGGTCAACACCTTGAACACCGGCACCGCGGCGATGAACAACGCCAGCGGTGGGTCGATCAGCCCGATCCCCCAAGCGACCGCGATACCGCCGAAGTACCCCACCGACCTCGGCACGTCCACCAGCACCGTGCCCACCTTGAGCTCCAGGACGTTGTCCGGGGCACCGATCCGAACCTCCACCACACTGTCGGAAACCATCACGCCCTCCTGTGCTGTCCACGATCTGGTGTACCCGTGGAGCCCACGTCCACCCCGCGTGCCCGTGCGCGGTCGGCCGCAGGCTCGTCGCCGCCCGCACCCGCCAACCGGGCCAACAGATAGGTGCCGAGTGCGACGACCGCCCAGGCGGTCGTCGCCGCGACGAACGTCAGCCACAACGGCCAGAGACCGGCCGTGACAACGAGAACGAGCGCGAACACGATCAGCCCGAGGGTGCCGTAGGTGGCACCCCGGGCATCGTTGCGGGCCTGCCGGATCCCGGCCTCCTTCGCCACCAGGGTGAGCGAGGCCAGCAGGATCGCCGGGAACGCGAGGAAGACGCCACCCAGCCGCGGGCCCCAGAGGGCGGTCACCACCCCGGCGAGCACCGATACTCCCGCTCCGAAGCCGAACCGGATCACCCAGTCCCGAGGCCGGGTCTCGCACAGAGCTTTCGGCCGGAACCGTATCCGGTCGTCACCGGCGGGGCGGGCGGCGTGGCGACCAGTCATGACGCCCTCCCTCTTGCGGTGGGTGGGGTCAGCCGCTCGTAGGGGCGGTCTGCCCGGGTCAGCGCCACCACCGCGGCCGGCGACGGATCCGCGCCAACGTCTTGTGGGGACTCCTGCCCGACGGACACCGCTACCAGCCCGCGCCACGGGCCACCGCCGCCGCTCGGCAACAACATCAGGAAGCCACCAGGTAGCCGAGTGTCGCCGCGGCCAGCCAGGCGACCACCGCGACGCCGGACCCGCGCAGCGCACCCCACCGTTTGACCAGCGGCACGGCCACGAGGCAGTACACGGTGAACGCGGCCGCACCGACCACCATGCCGTGCGCGGCGGCCGTGACGTCCGCGGGCCCGTCGAACACCGTTGTGACCACGAGGCTGGCCAGCGCCACGGACGGGGCCGCGGAGAACACCCCGGCCAACCGCTTCGGGGTGAGGACCTCGGCGACCGCGGTGAACGCGAGCACGAGGAACCCGCCCGCCAGGGCCTTGATGAGCACCTTGATGACCGTGTCGGTCATGTCCGTCCTCCTCCCGCCCCGTCCCGCCGCATGCCGGTGACTACCCTGGGCTGAACTGCGTAAACCGGTCCGCGACCCGCGAACGAGGCGGTCCAGGAGCCGAGCCGGGAGGACCGCTCGCCGTTCCTGGGCGATGCCGCTTGGACATCACGGCGTCACCTCACGGCCACCGGACGGTTTCGTACCGGTGGCACCCTCTGCGAAGGGCCTCAGGTCCCAGCCAACCGCTCCCCGCTACCCGAGGTGGTCCGGATGACCGAGTTCTTCGCGACCGTGGTGGCCACAGTCGCCGTCCTGCTCATCGAGAAGCTCATCGAGAGAACCGCCCGCGCGTTGTTCGCGCCCGCCAGGTGACCCGCCCCGGTCGCACGCCGGAACCGAGGTCAGCGCAGGGCATCGACGGCCGGCCGTAGCCGGGCCGCCGCGGCGCCCACGAGCCCTTCGGCACGGGGCAGGAGCCAGGGGCCGAGCACGGCCACCCCGACAGCGGCCCCCACACCCGCCCAGGCCACCGGGCCCAGTGGGGTGCAGCCGAAGAACTGGCTGAGCACCGGGGTCTGGATGATGGCCGCGAGCACAGCGGCCGACCCCAGGGTGGTGGCGAGCACGAGCGGGCTGCGATGCCGGCCGATGAGGGTTTGCGTGAGCTGCGCACCGACGACCCCGCACAGCGCCATGGTGCTCGTGCGCCGCGCGCTGCCAGGGGTGAGCTTGCCGATCGTCCACGCGGTGCTGGCACCGATTCCGGTGATGATGCCGCGCCGCTGGATCTGCCGGTCGAGGGACTCGCCGAGCACGGCGGCGCCCACGGGTGCCCCGAGGGCCGCCGCATGATCCGCTGCCGGTTCGCCCCCGCTCGGCGTCACGGCCACCGCCATGGCGGGGAACATGTCCGTCAGCAGGTTGACCAGCAACACCTGGCGGGGTGACAGCGGTGCCGTCCCTCCAACCAGCGTGCCCAGTATGGAGAAGCCGACCTCGCCCGCGTTGCCGCCGATCAGGATGCTGACGGCGTCGGCGACGCTGCGCCACAGTGCGCGGCCCTCGGCAACGGCATCGACGAGCACAGTCAGGTCGCCGGTGGTGAGCACGAGATCGGCCGCGCCGCGCGCCGCGGCCGAGCCGCGTGTGGCGAGGCCGACACCGACGTCGGCCGCCCGGATGGCCGCCGCGTCGTTCGCGCCGTCGCCGACCATCGCGACCACCCGCCCCGAGTCCCGCAGCGCCTCGACCACTTGGACCTTCTGCTCGGGCGCGACGCGGGCGATCACCCCGACGTCCCGCACGGCCCGCGCGCGTCCTGCGCGGTCCAGCGTGGCGAGCTGGTCACCGGTGATCACCACCGTGTCCGTGGGCCAGCCGAGGTCGACAGCGATCGCGTGCGCGGTCAGCGGGTGGTCGCCGGTGAGCATCACCGGGCTCACCCCGGCCGCGCGCAGCCTGGTGACCAAAGCTTCGGAGCGGGTCCGTGGCACGTCGGCGAGTGCGAGAAAGCCGAGGAACTCCAAGTCCATCAGGGGTGCGTCGACGACGTCGGCGGTGTCGACCTCGCGCTGGGCGATGGCGAGTACCCGCAGCCCCTCACCGGCGAGGGCGTCCGCGGTGGCGGCGTCCTGTTCGCCTGTGTTGCGGCACGACGCCAGCACGACCTCGGGTGCGCCCTTGACCACCAGCAGCCTCGCTCCGGCCCCGTTGGTGCCGACGGCCGCGGCGTAACCACGGCTGGCCTCGAAGGGCTGCCCGGCGACGTGCGACCAGTCCGCGTCCGGCGGGGCTGCGGCGAGCACGGCTTCGTCGGTGGCGTGCGCGTGGTTCGCCGTGTCGTCCCCCTCGTGCGGGCAGGCCCTGGCCGCGGCGCGCAGGACCGCCTCGGCTTCGCCGTCTCCTGGTGTGTGGGAGACACCGTCAGGGGTGGTGAGCCGGACCACGTGCAGTCGGTTCTGCGTCAGCGTCCCGGTCTTGTCGAAGCAGACCGTGTTCGCCCGCCCCAACGCCTCCAGCGCTCGCGGGGTGCGCACCAGGACGCCACGACGGGTCAGCCGTCGTGCGCCTGCCGTCTGCGCCGCCGTGGCCACCAGCGGTAGTCCTTCGGGAACCGCTGCCACCGCGACCGCCACCCCGCCACGAAGGGCCTCGCGCAGCGGGCGACCGCGGAGCAGGGACAGCCCCGCGACAGCGACCCCGCCCACGAGGGTGAGTGGCAGTGCCTTCGCGGTCAGCTCCTTCAGCCGGGCCTGGGCTCCCCCGGCTGCCGGGGTACGCGATGCCAGCGCGCTCGCCCTGCCGGTCTCGGTCTGCTCACCGGTGGCGACCACCACGGCTCTGCCCTGGCCCGCCACCACGGTCGTGCCCTCGAACACCATGCACCGGCGGTTGCTGATGCTCGCGTTCGGTGTCGCGGCCAGCTGCTTGATGACCGGCAGCGACTCCCCGGTCAACGGCGACTCGTCGACCTCAAGGTCGTTGAGGTCCAGTAGTCGTGCGTCGGCGGGCACGACGTCGCCGACCTCCAGCTCGATCACGTCCCCTGGCACCAGCCCAGTGGCGTCAACGATGTCTGTCGCTCCGGTGGCCGGATCGGTGATCAAGCGCGCCTTCTGGTTCTGGCCTGCCGACAGTGCCGTCAAGGCGCGTTCGCCGCGCGCTCTCTGGATCCCGCCGACAGCCGCGTTCATGCCGATGGCACCCGCAACCAGTGCAGCGTCCACAGTGGACCCGAGAATGGCGGAGGCAGCTGCGCCGATGGCGAGGATCGGGGTGAGGGGGTCATTGAGCTCGGCGAGAACCGCGCGGGTGTACTGGACAGTCAGCCGCAGGGGGGCCAAGGCGGGCAGGGTTCTCACGGCCGCGCGGACGGCATGGACGGACCCCACCTGTGCGGTGGGCGCGTGGCGCGCCTGCCGGGACAGCCGGGACAGCGCGTCCTCAGGGCTCAAGGCGTGCCATCGCACGCGGTGGCTGGGGACCGGTGAGGCAGTGGTGGCGACCTCCCAGGCAGCCCGCCACCCCACGAGCAGCGCACCCGCCGTCGCGATGTCGACCGGACTGAGTCGCAGCCGGGTCTCCCACCACCGGGTGCCGCGCCTCGCCGAACCGCGGTCCACCAGCAGCAGGCCCGCCAGGGCCGCGCCCGCCTGGGCCAGGGTCGTGGACCTGCGGGAGACGGCTTGGGCGGCGGGCACTGCGGTGAGCAGCCGCCACACGCCCGCCAGCCCGTGCAGTACGAGCACGTCAGCGCTCCACACCATGGCGCTGCGCCGGTCGGCGACCGCGACGGCCAGGTCGCTGCGGAGCAGTCCGGCCAGGATGTCGCTGTCGTCACCGGCCGCGTCGTCCTCGGCCCGGAGCCGCGCCACGGTGAGTACGACGCGTTCGTCCTTCCGCAGCCGGTGGACGATCCCGCTCAGCGGCTCTTCCCGATCGGCGACTTCGTCGGCCATCGTCGCGAAGTCCCCGAGCGTGGGGTCATCCACCAGGACCACGTGCAGGCCGCCTCGGCGGGCCGCGTCCAGGACGCTCTCGGCCAACGGGTCCAGTTCCCGATCCACGATGACCGTGCCGACGTCGGTGCCCTGATCCGACACGGTCATCAGCCCGGTGTGCTGTGACTGGTGACCGGGCACCGGGCGCAGCTCCACGTGTGCGCGCTCGGCCTTCTCCAACGCTGCTGTGGCGACCTGCCAGAGCCGGTCGTCGTCCCAGCCCGGCGCGCTGGGATGGACCTCGCGCACCACCCGCTCGGTACCCCGCAGAGCACTGGGATGCAGCACCACGGTGTCCACGAGTTCCAGCAGCCGCAACCGTTCCGGGTCACGTGTCAGAACTCCTTCGCGGGCCAAGGCGCTGCCGAGACCCGCTCGGTACGCGGCGGGCCCGTACCTGGCGGGCTTGGGTGTACCAGCCTGCATGACGCTCGCGGTCTCGTCCGCGTTGCGCCTGAGCAGCATGGTCACCGCCGCGCCGAACGCGCTGCCTGTCACCGCCGAGGTGACGTAGCGGTCCGCGGGAGTGACCCGTGCGGGTCGATCAACAGGGCGGTCACCGGCTGGGCTCACCCTGTCCGGTGACCACAGGGCGTCCTGGGCGGAGTCCTCCATCGCCGCGCGTGCCACCGCTTCCACGAGATGACTGGTGCGCAGTGCGGCATCGAGCACGAGGGAGACCGGTGACTGGCCCGCTCCGTGCGCCGCGGCGTGCGCGGCGGCCATCACGAACTCGGTGCCGGTCCGACCCAGCGACCGATGCAGGACACGGTGCGCCCTGGGATCCTCCCGCAGCAGGGAGACCGTCGACGCGACGATCTTGGGCGATCGCTTCAGGCCCAGAGCACGACCGCCGACCGCGACGGCGATGCCGACCGCATCGGCGCCGAGCGCCACCGCAGCGGTGCGCACATCCGCGATCGCGGTCGGTCGGGTGACCTCGTCCACGTCGTCATCGGCAGCGACGAGGCCGTGCTCGGCGGTCAGTGCGCCGACCTTGTCCAGGATCTCGTCGGTGACCGCGTCCTCGGTCATCTGCACCACGAGCCGTGCCAGTCCGCCGTCCCAGTAGGCGAGCAGCACATCGGGGTGTTCCAGCAAGGCGAGGGCCGCTTTCCTTGCGGCGACGGCGATTCGGCTCGCGTCTGTCTCGCGGGGCGTCGGAGTGGCCGACAGGCGCAGGTACAAACGGCTGCCCGCCCGCAGGTGGGGGCTGCCCGCTTTCGCGGCGGCGCGGCTGATGCGCCCCACACGGGCGGCGGCATCCCTCGGGGTCGTGGAACCTGGCGCCGCACGCCGCGCACGTTCGCCGGTCACCTCGCTGACCGCGCGCTCGGCCAGCGAGCCGACTTCGCGGACAACTCGGCTGGGCACAGCCACGGCGAGTCCCAGTGCCATTGCGGGAAGGCGGGTCAACGATCGCAGGACCATGGTCGGCTTCCAAGTCGGAGGCGGGGCGAGACGCGGCTGGGTACCTGCCGCGACCTCGATCGGGACGGACCTGGGTTAGTTGCCCGCGATCCGGCGACGCATGCACACGGCACGCGCGACGCCGGACCGCGCGACGATCGCTCTTATTCGGTGGGATTGGCTTTGGTCGGCCTCACCTTGGCGGTGGACCTGCCCTCTGACGGCTTTGGGGTCGTTGCTGCTTCGGTGACCTTGGCCGTGTCCCTCCGGCGCTGGCCGCCCGTGCGCGTGGCCGACTGCTCGTCCACGGCCGCGGGCTTGTCGGGTCGTGCCTGGGTCAGCCACACGGCAGCGGCGACAGTGGCCGCGACCGGCCACTCGACCACACCGACCGCCCCCAGCAGCGCGGCCCCTGCGTACACCGCCAGCCGTCTCGTTTGCGGTGCGACGACCCCGACCACGCCCAGCACTCCGTCGGTGACCGTCCTGACGACCCCCGCTATCGGCAATGTGGGGATCGTCGTCGACGTGGTGTCGGTGCGATCGGGCTGCTTCGTCGGGGACAACTTGGCATCCTGGCTCACGGCGCCCTCCCGTTGTTCACAGGCTGCGAACTCGTCTGACTCGCGAGAACGTCACTCGTGATACCCCCCGCCGCCGCGCATATTCTCCGTGCTGGCTTTTCCCGTGTGGTGCCGCCAAGCCACCGATGGCGGCGACGTCTCGTCGCGGGCGGCCCAGCGGTGCCGGATGCCTTCGTCCCGCTCTCGTTCCTCCAGTTCGAACTCCACGAGCGCCTGCGCCGCGAGCAGGCGTGGGATCCAACGGTGTCGCAGGGATCGGATGCGTTGCCGGGTAACCATGATCTCGTGGTCGAGGATGCGCTCTGCCGCCGCCGCGGCAGCGTGCCGGGCACCTGCGTCCAGGGCACGGCGGAACGCTTGCGCGGTTCGGACCACGGCCACACTGCCGGGCAAGCTGATGGGGTCGAGGTCGGACGGTGTGGTCACAGCGGCATCCTCCGGCAGGCGTACGCCGATCACCGTCGTCCAGGTGACGTCGACCCGGGCCGTGGCAGCGGGTTCGGCGAGCCGCATCTCGCGCTGCCCGCCGGCCAGCGCTTCGCGCAGCAGCCAGGTCCGTGCTTCCCGCGCCCGTGCTTCCCAGGCCGCACCCGTCACCCCGGCTCGCTCGGCCAGGTCCGCCTGCCTCGCGGTGAGGGCCCGCAGTTTCCGTTCCAGGACGTCGGCCCCGCGCTGCGCCGCGTCCAGGCGGTCACGGAGCCATTGCCTGCCGCTGCGTCCTGGAGGGACGCGTAGACCCTTCATCGCGCATCCAGGAGATCGGCGGGCAACATGACGAGCTCGCGGCGTGGCAGCCGAAGCAGTGCGCGCCAGGCTCGTTCCAGGGTGTCGTCCAACTCCCGGCTCTCGTCGGTCCGCTGGTCGAGCAGGTCCTCCCGGACAGCGGTCTCGAAGTCGAGGTAGCCGCGGTCTGTTTCGGTGAGCGCGGCTACGCCGATCAGGTCGGACAGGTCACGGACCTGGCGGGCGCGGGCGAGCGCCGCCAGCAGCTGGGCGGCCACGTCCAGGTGGTCGGCGCGGGTGCGACCCGGTCCGGCGCCCTTGCGCATGAGTCGTGACAGCGACTGCAACGGGTCGATGGGCGGGTACACGCCGCGGGCGTGCAGTTCGGCGGAGAACACCAGCTGTCCTTCGGTGATGTAGCCGGTGAGGTCGGGCACGGGATGGGTGATGTCGCCGCCGGGCATGGTCAGCAGCGGCAGCACGGTCACCGAGCCCGCCCGGTCCTTGACCCGCCCGCAGCGTTCGTACAGCGTCGCGAGATCGCTGTAGAGGTAGCCGGGGTAAGAGCGGCGGGCCGGGACCTCCCCTCGGGCGGCGGAGATCTCGCGCAGTGCCTCGGCGTAGCTGGTCATGTCGGTGAGGACCACCAGCACGTGCCTCCCCTGCGCGAACGCCAGGTCCTCAGCGACGGTCAAGGCGAGCCGCGGGGTGAGAACGCGCTCGATCACCGGGTCGTCGGCGGTGTTGAGCAACAGCACCAGCTCTCCCGCCGCCGAGCGCTCGTCCAGCGCGCGGGTGACGAACGCGGCGTCGGCGTGGGTGAGCCCGATCCCGCCGAACACCACGGAGAACGGCTCACCCCCGGAGGTGGCCTGGGCGGCGACCTGCGCGGCCAGTTCGAGCTGGGGCAGCCCAGGAAGCGAGAACACCGGGAGCTTCTGCCCGCGTACCAGGGTGGTGAGCGCGTCGATCGCCGAGATCCCGGTGAGCACCGGCTCGGCGGGAGGCCGTCGCCACACCGGGTTCAGCGGGGCACCGGCGACCGGGGCGCGGATCGGCCCGGCGACCGGCGGGCCCCCGTCCAGCGGAGCGCCGCGGCCGTTGCACACCCGGCCCAGCCAGCCCGGCCCGACCGGGATGCTCAGTGGCTCGCCGGTGAACTCCAGTCGTGTGCCCGTGGCGTCCATCGCGGCCGTGCCCTCCAGCACCTCCACGACGGCGAGGTCACGATCGACCTCCAGCACCACACCGTGCCTGCGCTCACCGGTGTGCAACCGGATCACGGCGAACTCGTCCCAGCCGACCCCGTCGGTCCCCTCGACGACGACCAGCGGCCCGCGGAGCTCTCGGACACCGGTGAACTCGACCCGGGTGGTCATGGCCCCACGTCCGCCAGTCCGGCCAGGACGGTGTCCCGGCACCGCGCGATCAGGTCGCCCTGGTCCGGTCCGGCTTCCTCGCGCAGCCGCACGAGCGAGGTGAAGTCGAACCCTTCGAGCGCCTCGACCGGCGTGCCCGCGCTGACGCGCTCTCGGCAACGATCGACCACCGCGAGCACCGCGTCGGTCAGCGCGCCGGTCTTTCCTGGCGGGGACAAGGAGTCCGCCGGGGACAACGCGTTCTGCTGCAACACCGCGTCCCGCAGCAGGCGGCCGGCGAGCAGGGTCGTTCGTTCGGCATCGGACAGAGCGGCCGCTCCGAGGAGGTCCGCGAGTGCCGAGAGCCGGTCCGCGTCGGCCAGCAGAGTCGCCACTCTGGCCCTGCGGGCCGCCCAGGCGGGGTCCGGCGACCGGGCCGTGAGCGCTTCGGTGTCCCGGGAGAACGAGCCCGACCACGACACCGCGGGGTAGTGCCGGGCGTAGGCCAGGTCGCGGTCGAGCGTCCAACGGCAGCGCACGAACCGCTCGGTGCAGGCGGTGACCGGTTCGGTCATGTCCCCGCCGGGCGGGGAGACCGCGCCGACGATCGTCACCGACCCGGCCCGTCGGCCCAGCGTCTCCACCGCACCGGCCCGTTCGTAGAAGGCGGCGATCGCGGAGGCGAGATCGGCGGGGTACCCCTCCTCGGCGGGCAGCGCGCCGGACCGGGACGCGTACTCGCGCAGCGCCTCGGCCCAGCGCGAGGTGGAGTCGGCGATGACCACGGCGTGGTAACCCATGTCGCGGTAGTACTCGGCGACGGCGACGGCGGTGTAGACGCTGGCTTCCCTGGCCATCATCGGCATGTTCGAGGTGTTGGCGATGACCACGGTTCGGTCGGCGAGCCGTCCGCCGGTCCGGGGGTCGGACAGCTCCAACAGCTCGGCGACGATCTCCGCCAGTTCGTTGCCCCGCTCGCCGCACCCGGTGTAGACGATCACATCGGCGTCGCACCACTTGGCCAGCTGCTGCAGCAGCATCGTCTTGCCGGTGCCGAACCCGCCGGGCACCGTTGCCGTGCCACCGCGCACGAGGGGGTACAGCAGGTCCAGCACCCGTTGGCCGGTGTGGAGCGGCTCGACGTCGTCGACGCGGGCCCGGTGTGGCCGAGGACGGCGGACCGGCCAGTCGGTGAACAGCCCGACCGGCCTGCCGCTGACGGTGGCGACCACGTCCTGAGCGCCGCACCGCCCCTCGGCCACCGCGTCCACCGCGCCCCCGAGGTCCGGCGGCACCAGCACGCGGTGTTCGAGCGGGCCCGCGTCGCTCACCACACCGAGGAGCTGTCCGGCCTCGACGTCGGCTCCGGCCGCCACCCGCGGCTCGAACCGCCAGGAACCACCGGGCGGCTCGACGGTCACGCCGGGACCGAGGAAGGCCGGCGCGCTCGACAGCGGGCGCATCAGCCCGTCGTGGACCTGGCCGAGCAGGCCCGGCCCGAGCCGCACCGACAGCGGACGGCCCGCCGCGACCACGGGCGCACCCGGCGCGAGCCCACCGGTGTACTCGTATGCCTGCAGGCTGACGCGGTTGTCGCGGATCGCCATGACTTCCGCGGGGATGCCCGCGTCGCCGATCGCCACCAGGTCGTTCATCGCGACCGGGCCGACGTCCTCCGCCTCGACCAGCGGGCCGGCCACCCGGGTGATCCGTCCCGGCTTCATGCCGTCCACAGCTGTTGCACGCTCCCTCCGAGGTCGTCGACGGCGCGGTCGGTCAGCGCGTCGAGGCTGAGGTCGACGCGCCGGCTCCCGAGCACGCCGCTGACGCCGTCGGGCCCGTCCGTCACGGCGGCGTCCGAGCCCAGCAGGCCGCGCACGTGCGCGACGAGCCGAGCTTGAAGATCGCCCGCGCGGAGCAACCGGCCCAGCTCGGCGCGGATCCGGTCACGCAGCTCGTCGTAGATCACCCGCTGTGCGGCCAGTTCCGCCGTGCGCACGTGGCGGTGCGCTTGACCACGCCGCATGCGCAACTGGCGAAGCGCGTCCGCACGGCCGGTGGCCTCCGCTCCGTCACGGAGCTCCTTCGCCCGCGCCCGGGCCAGAGCGGTCATCGCGTCGACGTCGTGGCGTGCCTCGGCCAGTCGTGCCTCGGCATCGGCTTCTGCTTCGCCGAGCAACGCCGACCGGACGGTCCGCAACTCCGCAACGGCTTCGGCGACGTTCAGACGGCTCATCCCGGCAGCACCACGGCGAGCGGCCCGGTCCGCCCGGCGAGATCCGCACGGAGCACGCGGGCGGCTTCGGGGGTGAGGACGACGAGCGAGACGTCGTCGCCGAGCCCGGCCCAGGCCGCGTGCACGGCTGCGGCGTCCGCCGCCTCACGGACCACGGCGCCTGCCAGCGACCAGCCTCGCGCCTCCGGCGGTGCCCCGATGACCACGACCACCCCCACGGCTGCTACGCCCTTCCCATCAGGATGACGGCGACGATCAGGCCGTAGATCGCGATCCCCTCGGCGAGGCCGACGATCACCATCGCCCGGCCGAACAGCTCCGGTCGTTCGCTCAACGCCGCAAGAGCGGCGGCACCGGTGTAGGCGACGGCGATCGCGGCACCGATCGAGGAGCCCGCGACCGAGATCGAGGCCCCGAGCAGGGCGGCCCAGTTCGCGGGCGCGGTCTGGGCCGCGGCGGCGGTCTCGGCGGCGGCAGAGTGCCCGCTCACCGCCATCAGCATGACCGCGAACGCGCCGACGAGCAGCAGCGCGTCCGCGGCCAGGAACGCGCGCAGCGCGGCACGGCCGTTGCGCCGCAGCAACAGCACCGCACCAGCGGCCACCGCGGCGAGCACGCCCAGCCCAGCGATCCAGACCGTCATGGCACCTCCTTCGACGAGGAACGGCCGAGGACGTCAGCAGGCAGCCGCCACGGCCGGTACGGCCGGCCCTGCTGTTCGAAGATCCGGGAGAACAGCTCGTAGAACGCCAGTCGCAGCGCCTGCACCGCCGCGATGAGCGCTTCCAGCACGAACGTGAACACGTTGCCCAGTACGAAGAGCAGCACGCCCGCGGCGGCAGCGAGGAAACCGCCCAGTGCGAACAGATCGCGCGAGCCCTGCCACACCAGCTCGCCGAGCGCGGCGTGCACGAGACCGAACGCCGCGAGCCGGGCGAAGGACACCAGGTTGGTCCCGATCCTGATGAGCACGTCGAACAGCTGCACCCCGGCCTGGGCCACGCCCGCCGTGCCGTGCCCCGCGGCGGCCTTGTACCCGGCACCGGCGAGCAGCAGCCCGGCGACCGCGATCCCGGCGCCGACAGCGGTGAGGGCCGTGGAGCGCGCGTACAGACCCGCGCACACGCCACCGAGCCCGAGGAACACCGCCGCGCCCGCGATCCCGGAGGACGCGTACACCGCGAGCTGCGGTCCGCCCTCCCGCCACCGGTTGACGATCGCGACGACGTAGGCACCGGCCAGCAGCACCGCGCCCACTCCGACACTGGCCGCCAGGAGCTCGACCGGCTCGTGCATCGGCGCCAGCCACAGCACCGGAACGAGGCCGGTCGGCCCGAAGAACTCGCCGTACAGCAACCCAAACCCCGTGCTGGCGAGACCGGCGGCCCCGACGAACAACCACGCCGAACGCCAGCGGGCGAGCCGACGCGGCCAGCCGATCCGCAGCAGCACCGCGCCCAGCACAAGCAGCAGCCCGTGTCCCGCGTCGCCGAACATCATGCCGAACATCAGCACGTAGGCCGCGCCCGCGAGCAGGGTCGGGTCGACGTCGGGATACGCCACGGTGCCGTAGGTGGCGACCAGTGGGCTGAACGACCTCCGCACCGACCCACCGGCGGGCAGGAAAGTGGGCGGGTCGAGGCCACCGGGCGGTGGAATCCGGACCACGGAGGCACCGCGGCCCGCCAGCCGCCCGGTCAGATCGGGCACCAGCCGTTCGGGGCACCAGCCGGCCAGCGCGGCCACCGAGCCACGGCACACGGCGTTCCGGGCCAGCCGGTCCACCCCCGCTTCGGCGTCGTCGGCCGCCGAGGGCCGAGCAGCCCCGGGGGGCGAGGTTTCCGTTGGCCCGTCCTCGAAGTCGACCGTGCCGGCCACACCGACGTGCCGTAGCGCGTCCCGGAGCCCCGCGGTCGTGGCGACGATGGCGATCCGCTGCATGCGGACGGGTCGCAGCGATTCAGGCAAGGGCATCGAGCGCCTCCTGCGGGGAGCCGCCACGAGCGGCGAGTTCCAGTGCCGCTCGGCATCGCCTGGCGTCGACGGCGAGCAAGGCCGCGCAGGACACCGCGTGGGCGGGACCGAACCCGGGTCGCCGCCGGGTCGCGGAGGCATCCCGATCGAGCCTGGTCCACCACTGTTCTTCGGCCCGCCACAGCTCGTCCGGGTCCTCGACCCCGCACAGCGCCCAACGCGCTTCGGCCGGGAGCCGGCGTCCGAAGGCCGCGAGCGTGTGCGCTTGGGCTTGTCGAGCGCCCAACAGCAGCACCTGCCACCGTCGTGCGGGTTCGGGAACAGACCGACCCACAACGAACCGGGCTCGCGCGGTCAGCAGGGCGGCACCGCCCACCGCCCATGCCCGTGCGTACGGCGACGCGGAGGCAACCCTCGCTGCCCAGCTCAGGTGCACCGCCGTCGCGATGCCCCAGGGCTCCGTCGTGCCGGGGTCACCCCACGGCGAGGCCGCGAGCACGGCCCGCAGCTGCGCGGTGGAGCTCGTCTCGGCGAGCCTGGGCCATGCCGTGGCCAACGAGCCGAGCACGTATCGCGGCTGCGGGTCGGCCCCGCAGAGGGTCCGCAGGTGGTCGAGCAGGTTGGCGATCTCGAACCAGCCCGCGAGCAGCCGCATGAGGTGAGCGCCGTGTCGAGGCAACCAGCCCGCCAGCACCCGCAGATGCCACAGAACCGTGGCACTGAGCGCGTGTTCGGCAGCCACCAGTGTCTGCCCTCGGCGGACCGCGAACCCATAGGGCGTTGCGACCAGCAGAGACACGGCGTCGGCAAGGGAGGCGCAGCGGGCGATGTCGTTCGTGGCCGCCGTGCCGAGACGGCGGTTGAGCAGCCCGCCCGCCCGGACCCCTCCCGCGGTCCATGCCGCGTTCATCGGACGGGTTCGCTCAGCGAGGCGAGCACCAGCGCGACGGCTCGGTCGACAAGCGCGGGCATCCGCTCGGCCGCGTGGTGGCGCACCCGCTCGACCGCCAGCCGAGCGGTGGCGTCCAGACCCGCCAACTCGGCGTCGCCCGCCTTCTGCGCGGCTGCCGCCACCGCTGCCCGCAGGGGTTCGGTGGCCGCCTCGGCCTCGGCGACGATGGCCCGCGCGTTCTCCCGCCCGGCCCGCCGATGGGCGGCAGCTCGTTCCAGCCCGTCCTGGCGGATGCGTTCGGCTTCGCGCTCACTGTCGTCCAGCAGTGCCAGAACGGGTGCCAGCTCCTTCGCCTGGTACGTCGGCCGGTCGGCCGGAACCCCCGCAGGCGCCGCTGCCCCCGGTGCACCAGCTGGCCGGAAGCGACGCAGTATCTCGCGTACGCTCACCACACCCCGAATCCTGGCCGCGGGCCGTCCCTCCGAGTAGAGGCGTCTCTCCCCGCGCTCGAAGGACTTTCTTCCCTCTCCACCCGAGGACCACGTCGTGCGGCCAGGGCTTTCCCCCGGCGCGTGACGATCAGGTGTGGTTGTGCTCCCGAGCGTGGCTGACCAGGGCGACCAGAGCCAGGAGCGAGAGGACGTCTCCAGCGGTGAGCGCGAGTCCGGCCGCAGAGGTGGTCATGGCGGTGAAGACGGGGTTGCGGACGCGGGCGAACAGCCCGTGGCGTACGAGGGTGGTGGACTCGTCCGGGTCGACTCCGACACGCCAGGCGCTGCCCATGGCTCGCTGCGCGGCTAGCGTGCCCGTGATTCCAGCGAGCGTGAGGAGCATGCCGATCAGGTCCAGGACGGGGTTGTCGAGAGGGGGCAGAGGCGTGAGTGCGCCGAGGACCTGCGCCAGCGGCCCGGCGAGGCCCGCGATCAGGTGAGGCCGCGGAACCCGGTCGACCCGGTGTGGCGGTGGTGCAGCACAGTTCGCACGCCGAAGGCGAGCAGCAGGTAGAGCAGAGCATCAGCGCGGCGGCGGCCACGGCGGCGCTCCTTCCTTGAACATCCAACGATTCAGTCGTGAATGTAGTACAGCATCCGCTGTATGGTTATAGCCATGCTGAAGTGTGAGACGCGGGAGGACGCGCTGGCCCGCCTCGGCCGCGCGCTGGCCGATCCGACCCGCTGCCGCATCCTGGTGGCCCTGCTCGACGGCGTGGCCTACCCGGCGCAGCTGGCC
Organism: Allokutzneria oryzae; assembly: GCF_042429765.1. Taxonomy (NCBI): domain Bacteria; kingdom Bacillati; phylum Actinomycetota; class Actinomycetes; order Pseudonocardiales; family Pseudonocardiaceae; genus Allokutzneria; species Allokutzneria oryzae. The sequence continues at coordinate 39,391 of NZ_JBHLZU010000024.1, forward strand.
GACCACCTCGGGCTGACCCGCTCCAACGTGTCCAACCACCTGTCCTGTCTGCGCGGTTGCGGACTGGTCGTGGCCACCTACGAGGGCCGCCAGGTCCGCTACGCCCTGGCCGACGCGCACCTGGAGCGGGCGCTGACGGAGCTCGTGAAGGTGGTCCTCGCGGTCGACACCGCAGAGCCCTGCGTCGACGACGACACCACCGACCGGCCCGCCGCGGCGACCTCGGTGCAGGCGAGCAGATGAGTTCCCGTTGACTCCCGCCTCGGAGCAGAGCGGGTGTGCGGATGGCTGCCGCGCCGCCCCCACCAGCGACGCGAACAGCGGCGCGGGGACCGATCCCCGGCGGCGCGCGGTGCTCACCCGCCGGGTGCGACTGCTGGTCGCCGCGACGATCACCTACAACGTCATCGAAGCAATCGTGGCGCTGGCCGCCGGGACCATCGCCTCCTCCACGGCGTTGATCGGCTTCGGGCTCGACTCGGTCATCGAAGTCGCCTCCGCGGCAGCGGTCGCCTGGCAGTTCTCCGGCCAAGACCCCCGAGCGCGGGAACGCGTGGCGCTGAAGGTCATCGCCGTGTCGTTCTTCGCCCTCGCCGCCTACGTCACCGTCGAGTCGGCGCGTTCCCTCCTCGGAGCGGCGACCGCCGACCACTCAGACATCGGGATAGTGCTGGCGGCGGTGTCGCTGGTGGTCATGCCGTTCCTCTCGGCCGCGCAACGCCGCACCGGGCGCGAGCTCGGTTCTGCCAGCGCGGTCGCGGACTCCAAACAGACCCTGCTGTGCACCTACCTGTCCGGCGTCCTGCTGATCGGACTGCTGCTGAACTCCGCCTTCGGCTGGTACTGGGCCGATCCGCTCGTCGCGCTCGTGATCGCCGCTGTCGCGGTCAAGGAAGGCCGCGAAGCCTGGCGCGGCGAGCACTGCTGCTGACGTGGCCGGGCGAAGTGGCTCAGCCATTCTGATCACCGCACGAAGCACGCGGCGATCACCGAGAGGAGGGCGACCCCGGCGACGAGGAGGTGCGGCATCCCGTGCGAGCTGACGCTCGTGGGCGGCCGAGCGGCGTCCCCTGCGGAATTCCGTCGGCGGGGTCGGTTCCGGCCCGCGACTGGACCCGGCATCCGGTCAGCCGTTGTCGCCCCCGCTGGGCACGAAGTGCTGCACTGCGAACGCGATGGCCGCGGCGAGGTCGTCGTCACTGGTCCCCCAGGCGGCCTGGACCGCGGGCCCCCAGGCGTGGCAGCTGCGGGTGGAGAACTCCCGTCCCTCGGGGGTGCCTCCCCAGGTCGCGGGGTCGAACCTCACGTCGTTGAGGAAGAAGTCGAGGCCGAGCAGCGAGAGGTCCCAGCCGCAACCGATCCCGATCGTGTGCCCGGGCCCGTAGGTGCGCACCAGGTTGTCGACGATCTCGGCGGGCGAGGCGTGCTCCAACTCCAGCACGGTGCCGCCGTCGCCGTCTGGCGCGAGGCGGACCTCGACCTCGGTCGCCATGCCCTCGCCGAGCACCCAGGTCACCTTGATCAGGCGAGGCTCCTCGCAGCGCAGGATCTCCCCGCCGGCATTGTCCTTGAGCTGGTACCTGCCGCCGAGCCGCAGGTCGCCCTCGACCGGGGCCAGCCATCGGCTGATCCGGTCGGGGTCGGTGCAGGCGTTCCACACGTCCTCGATCGGGGCGTCGTAGCCGCGGCGCAGCAGCAGCGACCGCCCTTCACCGGTGACGACCGGCAGCTTGCCGATCTCCCGGTGGGTGGCGTTGATCTGGGCGACGATGTCGATCACGTGTCTTCCTCGTTCTTCGTAGAAGGTTGTCCGCCGGCGGACGGCGTGTCGGCGGGCTCATCGCACTGCTGTCGGCGTTCGCGCCTGCCGCGCGCGAGTTCGGTGCCCAACGCGTCCAGGCGCTGAGTCCAGAACCGGCGGAAGCGCTCCAGCCAGATGTCGACCTCCCGCAGTGGCGCCGAGTCGACGGCGTACAGGCGGCGGGTGCCCTCCGCGCGGACGGTCGCGAACCCGGACTCCCGCAGCACCCGCAGGTGCTGCGACACCGCCGGCTGCGAGATCCCGAACTCGGCCCGGATGACCCCGCTGACCGCGCCCGCGCTCTGCTCGCCGTCGGCGAGCAACTCCAGGATCCGACGCCGCACCGGGTCGCCGAGGATGTCGAAGGCCTGCACGGCACAGATAATGTCAGCGCCCACTTATATAAGTCAAGCCTGAACTTTGACCGTGCTGTCCTCAGTAGACTGATGCCCACACGAAGGACAGGAGGCTGAGGTGGCCGAGACCACGCTGGCCCAGGTGATGGCCGAACTGGCCGCACTGGAGGACCAGAAGATCCGTGCGGTGAACGAGAGACACGGTGACGATCACGGTGTGAACCTCAGCAAGCTGCGCGCGCTCGCGAAGCGGCTGACAACGCAGCAGGACCTCGCGCGCCAGCTCTGGGACACAGCCGACACCGCGGCGAGGCTGCTGGCGCTCCTGATCTGCCGCCCGAAGGCGTTCGAGCGTGACGAGCTGGACGTCATGCTGCGCCAGGCGCGCACCCCGAAGGTGCACGACTGGCTCGTGAACTACGTGGTGAAGAAGAGCCCGCATGCCGAAGGGCTGCGCCTGGCCTGGTTCGCCGATCCGGATCCGGTGGTCGCGAGTGCGGGCTGGGCGTTGACCACCGAGCGCGTGTCGAAGAAGCCCGAGGGCCTGGACCTCGCGGGACTGCTCGATGTCATCGAGGCGGACATGAAGGACGCCCCGGATCGGCTCCAATGGGCGATGAACCACTGCCTGGCCCAGATCGGCATCGACCACTCCGAGCACCGCGCCCGCGCCATCGACATCGGTGAGCGCCTGGAGGTGCTCAAGGACTACCCGACTCCACCGAACTGCACGTCTCCGTTCGCGCCTGTCTGGATCACCGAGATGGTCCGCCGACAGCACGACAAGTAGCTAGGTGCGCCCCCACGCTCGTGCTCACCCTCCCGATCAACGGGTGGCTCCGGCGATGACCGTCGACAATGGACCGTTGAGCGCGGCGATGCGGCGTTGTGCGCCGACGGCCCGAGGCTCCCGGCGGCCGAGGTGACGGGCCAGGGGCCGCGAAGCTGGCGTGTGACTTGATCTCCGGAAGTCGCTCCAGCCGATATGGCTGACCCGAGCAACACCTCCAGCGAACTACGTCCAAGGCGAACTCTCGAGTGATCGCCATGCCACCGTCCAGGACCTCGGCCACGCCGGCCCACGTGCGCAATTCCTCGCGGCAGCCCTCCGCCTACATGCAGCCCCCACGCCTACGTCACGTCCTGCACGTGCCCCCTGGCGCCCCACCGCGCCCCCGGCACCCTCACCCCCGTGCCCCCCAAATCGCGTTTTGTAGCCTTAATGCGAAATGAGAGCGCTCTTTCGCACAACAAGGTGACAAAACGCGAAAACCCTGACCACGCCAGCCGACCCACAGGGGCACGGGGGAGCTAGCTCGGGCGATCGGGACGGCTTGCAGGACAGGCGCTAGGTGACCGGCAGGCCGCAGGCTCCCCTGCCGTCGGAGACGGGTTGTGGGATCAGGGCGGGGAGCATGGCCAGATCGAACGGGGATGAGTAGCCACCCGCGGCGAGCGCTTGGTCCGTCCAGTCGACGCAGGTGCTCAGCCCGGTGTCCGGGTTGGCGAGCTGGATGCGCTTGACCACCGAATGCGGGGTACCCGCGGCGCTACCGTCGCCGATGCTGGCCTCGAAGGAGGCACGCGTCTCCCGTTCGCCGTTCCAGTGCACGAAGACGTGCTGTTCCGGCTTCAGCTTGACCGGGTAAGGCTCCTCCAGGTCTCCGAGTTCGACCGTGATCAGGTAGCGACGTGGCGACCGTGCTGGGTCAGACGGGCCGGTGGTCGGGTAGTCGGTGAAGGCCGATCGCCTGATCAGGGTGATGCCGCCGTGGATGGTTCCTTGGTGGTTCCAGTCATTCGACCCGGTGCCGTACCAGGCATGCGGGCGGTTGACCCGGATGTCCTGGGAGAAGTCCACTCCCGGTTTACCGGGGGGCACCGGTTTGGCCTGCAACCTCTTCAGGGTGGCCTGACGGCTGGGGCCGCTGACGAGCTCGCGGATGTACCTGGCGCTCATCCGCCGGACGGTGTACTCGGCCGTCGGACTCATCGGCCAGGGCTGGCCATCGAGTTCCTCCGAAGAGATCCGCGGCGAGGCTGCCGGGTCAGCGCTTTGTGTCGTCGGCACAGCGGTGCCCGGCGTGGGCGGCGCGTCCGGCTGTGAGGTGCACCCCGCGAGCAGGGCTACCGCCATGGTGACGCTCAGGCATCGTGAAGACAGGTGGAGCAGCTGTTTCGGCATTGTGCTTCCTGTGCTGAGGATTGGGCGGGCCGAACGGTTATACCAACCCGCCGGGTTCGGGTTTACCGTCTTTGGCAAAGAGAACCAGCACGGCGCAGCATCCCCGCCGTCGCAATCACGCAGCCCATCAATGCGATGCGCGAACGCACAAGACGCAGAAGCCGAATCATGTTCAGCAATGCGCCGTCCGCGAGACGAGCAGCGCGAGAAGACCGGATATCCAGCCGGGACGCGGCGAGCGCCAACAGTCGACACAGGGCGAACACCAACAGGAAGCCGATGAGCGGTGCGCGGGGCGGCCGGAGCTGGCAGGTCGGCGAGTCGTTTGAGGTCGCGGAGGCGCCAGTCCCCCACCGAGGTGGAGCGGAGTCCGGCGCCGGTGCCGAAGCGGCGGCCGTCCATCCGCATCGCGGCGCTTTACTTGTGCCACAACGGAATCCCACAGACTGTTCGGAGCCGTGATCACGTGTCCGGGAAAGGATTGGACGGAGTGGTGCTCGCGCTTGTAGCTTGCAGCGGACCGCGACACCGCCCGAGGAGGTGAGACCCATGAACGCTGTATCGATGTGGGAGCTCCCCTTCCCGTCACGGTCGGGCGATTGACGTAGGTGTCGCCGGGAGCGCCTCGACAACAGGGCACTCCCGGAAGGCAACACCTATGAACTCTCCTCAGTTCACCGCCGAGCCGTCGAACGACACGGTCGAGCACGGCATCACCGTGGGCGACGTCCCCGGACTCCGCTCGCCGGCCTCCGACGCTGGTCGCGCGCCCCTCAACTTCGACGTGATCATTGCCGGGTGCGGGCCGACTGGCGCGGTACTGGGCGCCGAACTGCGGCTGCACGATGTGCGGGTACTCGTTCTGGAGAAGGAAACCGAGCCCGTATCGTTCGTCCGCGTAGTCGGTTTGCATATTCGCAGCCTTGAGCTGCTGGCAATGCGCGGACTACTGGATCGCGTTCTCGAACACGGAAGACAGCGTCCGGCCGGCGGATTCTTCGCCGCCATCAGCAAACCCGCGCCCAAGGACCTGGATTCCGCGCACGCCTACCTGCTGGGCATCCCGCAGCCGGTCATCGTTCACCTCCTCGAAGACCATGCGATCCAACTTGGTGCGCAGATCCGGCGCGGTTGTGCGGTGGCCGGTTTCGAGCAGGACGACGAGGGTGTGACTGTCGAGCTGGCCGACGGCGAACAACTGCGTTCGCGCTATCTCGTCGGCTGTGACGGCGGGCGCAGCACGGTGCGCGAACTGCTCGGCGTCGGCTTCCCCGGCGAGCCCTCGCGGACCGAGACGCTGATGGGCGAGATGGAAGTGGGTGTGCCGCAGGAGGAGATCGCCGCCAAGGTGACCGAAATCCGCGAGACCCACAAGCGACTCTGGCTCAGGCCCTTCGGCGAAGGGGTCTACAGCGTCGTCGTTCCCGCCGCGGGAGTCAGCGACCGCGCGGAACCGCCCACCCTCGAGGATTTCAGACAACAGCTGCGCACCATCGCCGGAACCGATTTCGGCGTGCACTCCCCGCGCTGGTTGTCCCGCTTCGGAGATGCCACCCGGCTAGCCGAACGCTATCGGGTCGGCCGGGTACTGCTGGCCGGCGACGCGGCACACATCCACCCGCCCACCGGCGGGCAGGGCCTCAACCTGGGCGTTCAAGACGCGTTCAACCTCGGCTGGAAACTGGCCGCGCAGATCCGCGGCTGGGCGCCGGAAACACTGCTGGACACCTACCAGACCGAACGTCATCCAGTCGCCGAGGACGTGCTGGACAACACCCGCGCCCAGATGGAACTGCACTCCACCGAACCGGGTCCGCAGGCCGTGCGCAGGCTGCTCACCGAACTGATGGACTTCGACGAGGTGAACCGCTACCTGATCGAGAAGATCACCGCGATCGGCATCCGCTACGACTTCGGCGAAGGCCCCGACCTGCTCGGCCGCCGCCTGCGCGACATCGACGTGGAACAGGGCCGCCTCTACGGTCTGCTGCACCGCGGCCGCGGCCTGCTGCTGGACCGCACCGAACGCCTGACCGCCGGCGGTTGGTCAGACCGGGTCGACCACCTCGCGGACCCCACCGCGGAACTGGATGTACCGTGCGTCCTGCTGCGCCCCGACGGCCACGTCGCCTGGGTCGGCGACGACCAGCAGGACCTGGACGACCACCTCTCCCGCTGGTTCGGCGAGCCCGCCACCGGATGAGGTGCCGGTTGTCCTGGGTGTTCCGCTCTCAGCGCGCCCAGTCTGGGATCCACACGTCGTCGCCGGACGTCTTCTCGTACCTGGTCTGGAGGTGCTCAAGGAAGTTCGCGAGGACGGGGTGGGGGTTGTCCGCTCGCCAGATCACCGACATCGGGTAGACCGGGGTCGGGCTGACGACAGGGATTCGGCGGAGGTCGTAGCTCTCCGGCCAGAGGTACCGCGAGCCCTCGCCGACGAAGGTGGCGAGCTGGGTTGAGTCGGCGATTTCGGCGAGGAGGGCGTCGACGCCGAAGCTCGGACCGATCGTGTCGATGGTGAGTCCGAACGCCTTCGCCAGATCCTCGTAGTAGCCAACCGGCTCGGCGTCGGACATGCCGGGCATCCAGACGGGGTGATCGGCGAGCTCGGCCAGCGTCACGGTCTTGGCCTTCGCCAACGGGTGCCGTGGGCCGACCAGCAGTTCATGCCGGTCATCGATGACACGCGCTGAGCGCAGTCCGCTCGGAACCTTGCCGGCGAAGTCCCGCAGGGACCTGAAGGTGGCGTCAAGGGTGCCGGCACCGACCTCGGCCAGCGCCGACGCGGCCTCGACGCCGGTCAAGGTGACGACATCCAGCTCGATGTCAGGGTGTTGCTGGTAGAAGGCGTGAAGGATGTTGGAGGGTGCGATCCGGCGGCCGACGACGTCGACCCGAAGGGCCCTGCGCCCCGGCGTCACGGCCGCCGTCGCGCGCTCGGCGGCGCGGAGAAGCTCACGCGCATGGGGCAGCAGTGCCTGCCCGTCGATGGAAAGCCTGGCACCCCTGGCGGTCCGCGCGAAAAGCCGCACGCCGAGTTCCCGCTCCAGGGTGGCTACTCGTTTCGACGCTGCCTGCTGGGTGATGCCCAGATCGTCGGCAGCGGCTTGGAACTGGCCGGTCTCGGCAACGGCGACGAAGGTGCGAACCGCATCGAGATCCATGAGGCAGAACCTACTCCCACAACGATGAGTTGTGCCGTGCCATGCGATCTGTTGTTGGTGCCAGCGCCCATTCACCCGCTTCAATCCCGCTGACAACAGAGGGTTGTCCATGACGGGTGACGGAGAGAAGCAAGTGCCGAATGTGCTGCGGAGGGCGAGCCTGGGCCGGTCGTTCGGGTGGTTGTGGGCCGCCTACGCGGTCAGCGCCTACGGGACCGGATTCGGGTTCGGCGCGTTGCCGCTGATCGCCGTGCTGGTGTTGCACGCCAGCCCGGCCGAGGTCTCCGCGCTGTCCGCTGTGGGGCCGGCAGTGGGCGCGCTGATCGCGTTGCCGCTCGGGCCGTGGGTGGAGTTCCACCGCAAACGCCCGGTCATGATCGCGATGGACCTCGCCCGGTTCGCGGCCATGATGACGATCCCGGTCGCCTACGCCTTCGCCTGGCTCAGTTTCGCCCAGTTGCTGGTCGTCTCGGCTGTGGCCGCCACGGCCAAGATCGCCTTCAACGCGGCCAGCGGCGCCTACCTCAAAACTCTTGTCCGGCCGGATGACCTGCTCGTGGCGAATGCCCGGTTCGAGTCCACGACGTGGAGCTCCACCGCACTCGGCCCGCCGCTGGGCGGGGCGGCGACCAGTCTGTTCGGACCGGTCACCACCGTGGTGGCCGACGCGCTCAGCTACCTGTTCTCCGCGTTGGGGATCACCGCGATCCGCGGCCGAGAAGAACGTCCGCGACGGATCGGTGGCGGCCGTGTCAGCACCAGCGACCTGCTCGAGGGCTGGCGGCACATCCTGGCCCACCCCGGCCTGCGAGCGCTGTTCGTGAACACCCTGCTGGTCAACGGACTGATCATGGCAGCCGAACCGCTGGTGGCCGTGCTCATGCTCGGCCAGCTCGGATTCCCACCCTGGCAGTACGGCCTCGCCTTCGCCGTCCCCTGCGTGGGCGGGCTCGTCGGTTCGCGCATGGCCCGCCGCGTCGTGGCCCGGTACGGCCGGCACCGGGTCCTCCGCACCGCCGGTGCGCTGCGCGCGGTCTGGCTGATCGGCCTCGCCCTCATCCAGCCCGGTGCCGCCGGCCTCGCGATCGTGATGGCCGTCGAGCTCGCGATCATCATCAGCGCGAGCCTGTTCAACCCCGTGGTCGCCACCTACCGGCTCGAACACACCCCCCGAGCCCGCACCGCCCGCACCCTGTCCGCCTGGTCCATCAGCAGCAGCGCCTCCATCGCCATCTTCACCGCCCTCGCCGGCCTGCTCGCCGAAGCCACCAGCCCACGCACCGCTCTCACTGTCGCAGGCCTCCTCATCCTGGCCACCCCGCTCCTGCTCCCCCGGCACGACCGCACACCCCAACACGACGGCGTCGATCAGGCGTCACCAGCAAGGAGAACACTCGCGTGAGCACTGCCCCTGCGCTCGACCCCGCGCACACCGCCCTGCTCGTCATGGACTGCCAGCCCGCGATCCTCGCCCTTCTGCCCGAAGGCGGAGCCCTGCTGGACCGCGTGGAAGCAGCCATCGCCGACGTCCGCGCCAGCGGCGGCACCGTCGCCTATGTCCGCGTCGGCTTCACCGAGACCGACTGGGACGCGATCCCGGCCACCAACAAGTCCTTCGCCCCGGTCGCCCAGCACCGCCTCATGCACCACGAGGACCCCGCCTTCGCCATCCACGAACGCCTGGCGCCCCAGGAGGGCGACATCACGGTCCGCAAGATCCGCTACGGCGGCATGTCCACCACCGACCTCGACCAGCGGCTGCGCGAACGCGGCATCACCACTCTGGTCGTCTCCGGCGTCAGCACCAGCGGCGTCGTCCTGTCGACCGTCCTCGACGCGGCCGACCGCGACTACCTGCTCCACGTCCTGTCCGACGGCGTCGCCGACCCGGACGCCGAAGCCCACAACGTCCTGCTCCAGCACGTCTTTCCCACACGGGCCACCGTCATCGACACCGCCCAGTTGCGCGCCCTGCTGCGGGCTGACTGACTCGAGACAAGAACCTACGCATGCTTGTAGCTCCCGCATGCGATTGATGTGTGCCGATCTCTGGGTCGCCCACCGCGGAAGAGAGCGCCCGGCAGGTTCGCTGTCTTGGACACCGAGTCCGCGCGGTCAGTTCACGGCCGAGGCGCGTTCGAGCGCAGCTCGGCCAGAAGGGGCAGCCACCTCTGCTCGGTGCGGGGCAGGGCTGGGGCACGCTCGATGCACCAGGTCCTGCTCGAACCTGAACTCGTCCACGGATGGGCCTCCAGTAGCTAGCGCCCGCCGACAAGCGAGCACCGACCGACCTTGGCGGGCGATGGTTGCGCAGGAGGCCCGTCGGGGGGATCAGCGGGGAGGAGGGGTGAACTGGGCCAGGTCGTAGATGCCCAGGGCCCTTTCGATGTCGGCGACCTCGTCGACGATGCGGGTGAAGCCCTTGGTGCCGAACCGGCGCTCCTCTTCGTCTTCGAAGACCTCGCCGAGCTCATTGAACTCCTTGGCCGGGACGACGTCGCGGAAGACAGGGAAGACAACGGTGTCCTCTCGGGCTTCGTGTGCTTCGTACATGCGGATGAACGCAGCCATGTCGCCGGTCAGCCGACGGCGGCTCGATGCCGTGGTCGAGGCGTAAGGGGCGGCGAGGATGCGGTCGGTCAGGGCTCGGCCGCGCTGGTGCTGCAGGAGCAGGATCGAAACGGTCCTGGAGAGTTTTCCGGCTTGTAGTAGCCGGGGAAACACATACCGTTCTTCCAGGCGTTCGTGGTAGTCCTCGATGAAGCTGCGGATGATTCCCGCGGCGGCGTGGATTTCTGGACCGGGCACGGTCCCGCCCCGTTCGATCCGGTGGATGACCTCGCGGTAGACCAGCAGCACCCGCTTGAGCACTCCGTGCTCGCGCATGAGGTCTTCTGGTGGGGTGACCGGCACCTTGACCACTGGTGGCGCGGCGGATGCCTGGGCCGAGTGGGCTGCGGTGAGGAGCGTGGCGCTTGCAGCAGCCCCGGACAACCGCAGCATGCGGCGCCGGGCCACTCGGGATTGGTCAGCGTTCGTCATAAGCCCTCACTTCATGCGTCCGCGCATCACTTTTATGCCAGTAACGCCGCGACTTTGACCAGCACTCATTGTCCTCTTTGAGACTGACGGAAAGCTGGAACAGAGACCTGCCAGAATACAGATAACAAACACTGGTTCACCGTCGGTTCACGATAGTGAAGTCAGGTCGCGAACACGCCGCCGTGCCTCGGACAGAGGCGCCAGCCGCATTAGCCGGAACAGATCCGAAGAACGCCACCCCACCCAGAGCCACCGAGGCAAGCGGTGGCGACCTGATTCAGTTGCGAAGCGAGACACCTGAGCACTACCGCCGCTGAGCCGTCCGTCGGCGGCGTGTTCGGCAGGCTCCACCTCGGCTGCTCGGAGCAGCCCGGCGGGCAACCGGCGGCGCAGTGCGACATCAGCGGAGGTCTCAGTCAGCAGGCCAGGGTCAGCAGCTTCCGCCTCGCCGGGGAGCCGCCGAGGGCTCGCGGGATGAAGCAGAGCAACCGCTTCCGGGAGCAGACCAAGGGCAAGGACGGCAAGGACCCGTGCAAGCTCCAGATCCAGGTGTACGACTTCTGTCGGCGCCAGCCGCGTCTCCGAGCGCGATCTGGAGCAGGCACAGAACACCTCCCTGTGCCGACGAGGCGACATCTGATCCAGCACTGGGGGCACGACGAGGGCTTCTTCACCGACTCGCGCTTCCCCGGGAGGCCGCCAAGGACGTGGTCGTCAGGGTCGCCGAAGTACTGACTACTTCAGCTTGAACGTCCCCACGAAGGCCTCGCAGCCGGTCTCGACCGCTTTGGCCAGCTCCTTGTTGGAATCGATCCAACGGCACCGGACGACGGCCGCCCGTCCTTGGACGTCCTTGTTCGGGATGTAGTAGACGCGCTGCTCGACGTTCACTTTCGGATCCCGGGGCGACTTCGCCGGCCCGACGGTCTGCACAACCGATTCCCGGCCGTCGATCGCCTGCCGCGCGTACTTCGTCGGCGGAAGGTCCTTCGCAATGACCTTGGGATTCCGCAGCTCGTGCTCGATGGCGTTGGCATCCCCCTTGTGCAGGGCGTCCGCGCCGATCGTGATGTAGTTCTGGTTGTCCTGCGGACTGGCCTCCGGCGTGAGCACCGCGTGGTAGCTCCCCGCCCAGGAAAGCGACTTCGTCGCGTTGAGCAGACCGGTCGGCACAGTGGCCGTGTAGAACTTGCCTTCCGGGTCGGCCACGGCGTTCGCGGGCAGCGACGTGGTGGGCGCGGTCGTCGGCGCCGCCGCGGAGGTCGGCACGGCTTCCGAAGTCGGCGCGGGGGTAGCGACACCGTTCACGCTCACCCCGCAACCGCTGGCCGCCACGGCGAAGGCTGCGGTGAAACCGGAAAGGAAGATGACCGAACGCCTCATTGCGCCATCGTCGCACACACGGCCGCCCCATTCTCACCGAACCATCCATGCGGGAGTTCCTCACAGTCGGTTTCAAGCAGGGATGAAACCGCCCGACACGATGCAGGACATCAGCACCGGCAGCAGCGCGTCGGCGACGCCGGTGGTCCAGTGCGCCGAAGGGCCTTCGAGCACTGGCCCGTCAGATATGACACACATGCCACGAAACTGAATCCAAGGGGCGAATTTCACGCTTTCCCTCCAAGGCACCCTCACCGACAACTCGGGAAGTTCCAATTACGCGACAGCCGGACACGTAGGATGTGCCCCTTGAAGCTTACTTGCACCTGGTGTTTCATAGCGAGGAGATGTTGTGAGGCACGATGATCGACCGGGCAACGTTGACGGCCGAGATGACCCCGAAGAGTGGGTCGTGCGCGAATGGGAAGGCGATGAGATCCCTGTTCGCGCGGGTGGATTCCTGGACAACATGATCAGCGGTCCGGATGATAACTCATACGAGAAGCAGCTCGAGCGCGGCACGATGAGCTGGAGCCTTGGGGACCTCGGTGACATATTGTGGATGATGGTTCCTGAACTTCGTCCGGTAATATCCGAACTGGCTCGCGAGGAATTTGAGAAGGCGATCACGTACAACCGGTATCTACACGAACTGAGTCGTGCTGAACTATGCGATGCCGTATCCGCGATCCTCCTGCGCTCATTGCGAGACCTGCCGGTGTGGCGCGATACAGCGGTCCGATGCCTGACAGCGATGCGCCGGGTCATCAAGGACACCGGGGACGATTACCGAGATACTTTCGCGAATGAGATCATGAATCCTGTCACCTTTGCTGGACTGTGGCCGGCCCTGGCTGAGCTGGATCCGGAGCTCATTGACGTGATGCGCGAGCGACCGGAATGGCGCGGTGCCCTTGAGTTCTGCGAGAACTTTGGCCACCGGCAGTGAAAGATCGTGTTGTTGCACTCGTCGGAAGCGGCGCGGCGCACACCGAAAGTCCTCGCGGATCTCCGCAGGTCCGGTCGCGAGGTTGCCCGGCGGAAACGCCAGCACAGCGTTCGGCTCGTACAACGTCACCAGCCCGTCGACGTCGCCCGCGTTGCCACGTTCGATGAAGTACCTGCCCAGGTCGTTCGGCTCAGCTCCTCGGTGCGGCGCCGACCAGGAAGTCCACATCGGACACGCGCTCGACGGGCCGCCCCCGGCGACACGCCTTCCGGCTGGGGGTAGCACATCGAGCCGAACTCGGTCGGCTCCAGCACGTCCAGGTCGGGATGCGCGTCGCTCCACAGCACCGTCAGCTCGTCGCCGCAACGGGCGCGCCGCAGCGAACGGGGCGAGGTTGACACCGCAGTCCCCGCCGACGACCACGAAGTCGTCCTTGCCCGCCAACGCATTTCTGACCAGCCGGCGCACGTCGGCATCGTGATCCCCCGCGTCTCGCGCACCGACAGCGTGAGGCGCGTGCCGCACGGGGACCAAGCTCCGCCACTCGACGCGCGCCGGCTATGAGACGCGGCGACGTTGGTGTCAGCTCGGACCGATGCGCGTCACCAGGCCCCAGTGGTCGGAGCGGTGGCTCTCGAACTTCGCGCTGCCGTGCGTCGCAACCCCGCGCACCAGGACGTAGTCGATCCGCTTGCGGCCCGCGAGGTACTCCGGGAACTGGATGTTGCTCGTCACGCCGAACTCCTTGCCGATGTCGGCGTAGCCGTAGCGGTCCATGAACGAGCGCACCGCCGCGACGGTGAGCGGGGAGCCGTCCTCGCCCTTGCCGTCGATCACCAGGTTGAAGTCGCCGGTGACGATGACGGGGTTGCGCCGGGACTCGGTCCTGGTCTGGAGCAACGCCACGTCCTCGGCTCGGGCCTCGTCGGTCGCGTCCTTGGCGCGCGCCAGGTGGGTGTTGTAGACGTCGACGATCCCGTGCCGCTCCGTGGTGATCTCGGTGCCGAGGAAGGAGCGCTTGCCGGACTTGAGCAGGATGCCCTGGTCCTGCTCGTTGTCCGAGGACGGGACGTCGTCGACGGTGAGCGGGCGCTGCGCCACGACGCCGTCACCGATCTGCACCAGCTGCGCGTTGCCCGAGGAAACCCCTTGGTAGACGGGCGGTTCGTGCTCGCGCTCGCCCCGGAAGTAGTCGTTCTTGCCCGATCCGGCCCAGTTCAGCAGCCACTCCCGGCCGGTGCGCCGCTTCAGGATGCTCGCCACCTCCTGCGCCGCGGGCTTGGCCATCTCCTGGAGGTTGGCGATGTCGCCGTCCTGCCGCAGGATGTCGTCGGCCAGCTTCTCCAGGTCCTCGGTCTTGGCGTTGGTCCCGCGTGACTCACCGTCGCCCATCTTGAAACCCATGGCGGCGTTGAGGTTCACCAGGGTGACGGTGCCGTCGGAGCTCGGCGGCGGGGGCGGTGACGGCGGCGTCCACAGCTTCCTGACGTTGGTGGCCACCGACGACCGGTGATCGCCGTTCACCAGGGTGATCCGCTGCTTGTCGGAGCCGGTGCCCGTGCCTCCGGAGAGCTCGACGCTGCCCCCGCCCAGGGCGCGCTGCGAGGACAGGCCGCGCTCGTCGACGGACTTCCACTGCTTGCCGTCGAAGCGCCACTGCGTGTTCGGGGTGTGGTTGGTGCAGGAACCGGTCATGTTGTCGCAGGACCACACGCGCGCGCTCACCCCGAGCGTGCCGTCCCAGGCCCACCACAGGTTCTCCTGGCTGATGCTCGCCTGCGCGTTGGTGGTCCGCGCGCGCAGGTGCCCGTTGTCGCCGACGACCTGCTGGGCGGGGTTCACCGGGTCGATCAGCACCACGGTCCCGACGCCGTTGCTCGCCCCGCTGCTGCTCAGCGCGACGTAGGCGAACATCGGCGCGCCGTTCCAGCTACGCGGCGTGTAGACGGTGTCCTGGGGCAGCCCGGCATCACGGCTGGTGCCGACCTTCGTCGCGGCCCCGGTCGCGGGATCGACGACCACCACGTCGGTGTCCGGCCGCGCGCCGTCCGCGGTGATCTGGAAGGTCACCAGCCGGTCCCCCGCCCCGGCCACCGTCAGCATGCCCTTCGCGTTGGGCTGCAACGGCTTGAGCTTGCCCTTGGGCACCAAGGTCGCCACGTCGTAGACGGACAGGTCGGTGCCGCTGTAGCTGCTGAGCACGTAGACCGATCCGGCGGCAATGGCGAGCTTGTCGCAGGTGCAGTTCACCTCGACGGCAGCTCCGCTGGCGGCGTCCACCGAGACCAGCTTCTTGCTCGTGGCGAAGACGAAGCGGGAGCCGTCCGGGGTCCACTCGGCGGAGACGACGGAGGAGGACCTCCCGCCGAGCGACAGGTCGGCCACTGTGGACTCACCCCGGGCCACGCGGACGCTGCCGGCTGTCTCGTAGGCGAAGGCCGCCGGTCCGGCCGCGCGGGACGGCTGGTCCGGCGGTGGCGGCTCCTCCTGGCAGCCGACCAGGGCCGATGCGATCACGACGACGACAGCTGCGAGTTTCCCTGCGCGCACCACGGCAATGTATCCGGCCCCGGTCGCGCCGTCCTGAGAAAGGGGGAGTCAAGGGCACTGAGGTGGTACTGCGGGAATGCGAACACTGATCATCGCAGCCGGGTCGATGGGCGATGTCGCGCCCTTCACCGGCCTCGGCACGCGACTGCGCCGAGGACGCCCAGCGCTGGCAACGCGGCGACGGGGGTGTGCGCGACTCGATCCGGCTGCTCAAGCTGACCACCGAGCTCACCAGGGGATCATCGACGCGGCCCGCGCGGGCGTCGGCATGGTGCTGTTCTCGCAGATGGCGGTGATCGGCGGCTACCACGTCGCCGAGGCGCTGAAGATCCCCAGCATCGGTACCTACCTGGTCCCGTCGCCCATCGGCATCCCCGACCTCGGCGGGCTCGGCAACCGGCTGGCCGGGAAGCTCCTGCTCGGCCTGCCGCCGATGTCGGTCGCGCAGATGTTCCGCCACCACGAGGCGAGGGCTGGCGGGTGCTGCACGGCTACAGCCCCTCGCCTCGGGGCCGCCGCCGGTCTTCGTCGGCTTCGGCAGCCTGGCCCAGGGCGATGCCGAGCGGCTGAGCGGCCTGGTGCGCACGTCCCTGCGCACGACTGGCTGTTCCCGCGGATGGCCGCGATCGTGCACCACTGCGGCCGCGCTGCGCTCAGGTGTGCCCGCCGTGCCGGTGCCGGTCGCGGGCGACCAGCCGTTCCGGGCCTCCCGGCTCGCCGGACGTGCTCGCCGCCATCGGGCCGGGGTCGGTGTCGGCATCGTCGCGGGCAAGACCGTCGAGGCCATGGCGAGGCCGCCGGAGATGGCGGGCCAGCTGCGCACCACCGTGATCCTGGGCATCGCCTTCAGCGAGGCGCTCGGCCTGCTGGGCTTGGTCGCGGGTCTGATGTTCGGCGGTATCCGAACGGGCTGAGCACACGGTGTGCGCACACCGGACGGGCGTTGCGGTTGCTCACTCTCGCAACCGTCGCGAGAACTGCACTGAGGACCACCCGTGCCAGCTGATCGAGCCGAGGACGCGCGCTTCACCGAGGCGTGGCGCGCGATGGACCCGGACGCGTTCACCCTGCTGTTCCGTGCGGACGTCCGCCTGGCCCACCCGCTCGAACCGCACACGCGGGGCGTTGACGAGGCGCAGGAGTTCATGCGGCGGACGATGACGCTCAGCCCGGACTGGGGCCGCCTGCACGACACCCGAGACGGCCTACTTCGACCCGCTGGTGGTCATCGGCGCGGTGCTGCGCCGTCCGCGAGCCTGGTTGCCTTGTCTGGCAACACGACTGCGTCGATTTCGGCCCCGGACCGGTGGTCTTGCGAGCTTGCGGGAGCGCCGGTGCTCCTCCGCCAGCGACGATGGCGCGGTGAAGATCAGGACGTGGGTCGGGTTGGTCGCGCTGCTGCTGGGAACGGCGGTTCCCGCGCGGGCGGCTGAGCAGCTGGAGTACGTGGCGCTGGGCGACTCGGCGGCGGCCGGGCCGTGGATCCCGGTCCAGGTCGACCTGCCCTGCAAGCGCTCCGACCACAACTACCCGGCGGTCGTGGCGAAGAGCCTCGGCGCGCGGTTGACCGACGTGAGCTGCTCCGGCGCGGTCACCGCCGACCTGACGAGCCGGGGGCAGAACGCCAAGGCGCCCCAGCTCGACGCGCTGTCGGGCACGACCGGGTTGGTGACGCTGACGATCGGGGCCAACGACTCCGGGCTGTTCGACCGGGCGCTGTCCTGCGTCAACGCGCTGCCCGAGCCGATCGGGGTGTCCTGCGCGGACCGGATCAGGGCGGGCGGTACCGACCCGATCGCCGCCTCGGTCGAGGCGTGGGCGCCCGCGCTCGGCGCCGCGCTTGAGGAGATCCGGCGCCGGGCTCCGAAGGCGAAGGTCCTGGTGACCGGTTACGGGACCTACATCCGGCGCGGCGGCTGCTATCCCGTGCAGCCGGTGTGGGCCCGCGACGCCGACTACCTCCAGGACACGATGGACAGGATCAGCTCGATCGCGCGGGAGCAGGCGAGCGCTCGCGGCATGGGCTTCGTCGACTTCGCCGCCGTGACGGTCGGGCACGACATCTGCGCGGCGCCGTGGGACCGCTACCTCGAAGGCTTGCTCCCGGTGAGCGTCGCGGCCCCGTTGCACCCCAACGCCAAGGGCATGGCCGCCTTCGCCTCGGCCGTCACCGCCGCCGGGTCTCCGAGCTGAACTCGGCCGCGAAAGCGCGGACCATGCTGGTCTCCCCCGCTGTGCGCCACGCGAGGCCCCACTGTGCATCCGGGGCATCGTGGAACGGGACGAAGGCGATGCCCGGCCGCGCGAAGTACTGCTCGGCGTGCGCGGCGAGCGGGCAGATCCCCTCGCCCGCTCCGATGACGAGCAGCAGCTCCTGGAAGGTGCCGAAAGCCCGGCCGCGGGTGATCGGCGTGCCAGCCGGTGTCGTCCACGGCTCGGGCGGCTCGCGCCAGAACGCGGGCGGAGGGTGCGCCGCACGCAGGACGGTGTCGCGGCCGAGGTCCTCCAGCGTCACGAAGTCCCGCCGCACGAAGGGATGGCCGGACGCCACGGCGAGCACCATCGGCTCGGTGTGCACGACGGGGCCGGTGGTGAGGCCGCCTTCGGTCACCGGCAGCAGGACGACCGCCATGTCGGCCTCGCCGGAGCGCAGCGGGCCGAGCGGATCGGGGAACGGCGCCTCGCGGATCTCCACGTCGCACCCGGGGTGCCGGGCTCGAAAAGCGTTGATGCGCAAGGAGCGCAGGTCCGCCACCGCTGGTGCCTCGAAGCTCAGGCGCAGCGTGCCCGTCATGCCGCGCCCCGCCGCGACGGCGCGCTCGAACCCGGCGAGCAGCCGTTCGAAGGCCGGGCGGATGTCGGCCTCCAGCCGCCTGCCGATCGGCGTGAGCGCGACCCGGCGGCTGGTGCGGTCGAACAGCGGCGCCCCGACGCGGCGCTCCATCGCCTTGACCGACTGGCTCACCCTGGCCTGCGACACCCGCAGCCGCTGAGCGGTCCTGCCGAAGTGCAGCTCCTCGGCGAGGGTCAGGAAGACCTCGATGTCCCTGCGTTCCACGCCACCTCCCATCGATAACCCACAGCTTATCGATCGATGCTGACTTCGGCGTTGTTCGCCCTGGTCAGAAGGGTGAGAGTGGGTCCTGTCCGGCCCAGCCCCTCCCTGAGGAGAAACCGATGTCCGAGCCCACTGTCGTCCGCGCCGCCGACGCCGAGGTCCTCTCCGACGCGCCGGGCAGCCTGATCACGCTGCTCGCCGACTCCGACAGCACCGAGAACCGGTTCACCACCAACCGCGCCACGCTCCGCCCCGGCGTCTTCGGCACTCCGGCGCATTTCCACACCCGGGCCACCGAGTTCTTCTTCGTGCTCGACGGCGCGCTCCAGGTGCTCGTCCGAGATGAGCTGCACACGCTGGAGAAGGGCGACTTCCTCGCCGTGCCACCGCACGTCCCGCACGCCTTCGGCCCGGAGAAAGACTCCCATGCCGACGTGCTCGTGGTGTTCACGCCCGGCATGTACCGCTTCGACTACTACCGGCTGCTCGACCGCGTCGCACGTGGCGAGGCCGATCCCAAGGAGATCGCGGAGTCCTCGCAGCACTACGACAACCACTACGTCGACAGTCCACTGTGGCGCCAGGCGCGTGCTGATTCCGCTGTCTGACAAGGCTTTCAGCGTCGCTCCAGTGACGCCCAGGATCCTCCCCTTCGTGCAGCTCGGGCCGATCGCCGCTGCGGCGTCGACCTCGGTTCCGGTCACTGGACCCGAGTCTGGATGTTCCACAGTGGACGGATGGACGGCAGGACACGTGGGACGGGATCGTCTGGCTCGACCGCTCCCGCGACAACGGCAGCCACCGGTCGGGGTCGAAGGGGTCCGGATCGTCGAAAACTCTTGGATCTCGGTGCAGCACAGAGGGACCGAGCACGACCGTGCTGGGTCACGGCCGCGACGAGCGCGCCGCCGTAGCAGCTGCGCAGAGTCGACACCGGGCCGTCCTCCACGAGGAGCACGTCATAGTTCGGGAAGTACCGTTGCGCGGCGTCCCGGTGGAGGTTGGAGATCGGGTCTGGGTGTTCGCTGGTGCTGACGATCTCCATCTGTCGCACGACGGGATCTCAGGCCGTGTCCTGCACCTGGTCACACCACCTCACCACCACCTCACCACCCCCTCGCACCCTCACCCCACGTGCCCCTCCTTTCGCGTTTTGTCACCTTGATGCGATTTGGGAGCGCTCTTTTGCGCAATAAGGTGACAAAACGCGAAAACCTCGGCCACGCCAGCCAGCGGCGCGCGCACGGGGGCACGGGAGTGGTGCCGCCTCGGGGCATCGGGACGACTTGCAGGGCAGGCGCTAGGAGCTGCTTCCCCGGGTTCCGCACCATTTTGGTCTCGGGTGGAGCCGTAAGGCCCCGCGCTGCGTTCAAGTCCCATGACCGTCGAGAAGGACCCGCAGGCACCGCGTTGGGCGGTGTGGGTCGCCCGCGCGATCTCCGTGGTGGTCGTGGTGCCGCTGACCTTGGTGTGGGAGTGGCTCAAAGCCGTCGGACGGGTCGTGGTCATCCGCCCGGCGCGGGCGGTGGGCAGGTTCTTGTCGCGCTGGCTGTTCTCCCCTGTCGGCCGGTTCCTGGCGTGGTTCGTGTTCCGACCGCTGGGCGTCTTCCTGCGGGCCTCGTGGGACCTCCTCGCCCGAGGTCTGCGCGTCGTGGCGTTGCCGCTCGGCCGCCTCCTGCGCAAGGTGCTCCTCGGGATGGGGACGGCGGTCCTCTTCCTCGCCACCGCGTTGCTCGCCCCGGTGGTGTGGGTCGGGAAGTACCTCGTCGTCGTCCCGCTGCGCTGGCTGTGGCGCTTCGTGCTCGCGCCGGGAGCGCGGCTGTTCGGCGCCGCGTGCGTCTGGGCGTACCAGCGCGTCGCACTCCCCTTGTGGCAGTTCCTCCACCGCGTCGTGCTCTCGCCCCTGTGGCGCGGCACCCGCCAAGTGCTGCGCGTGGTGGTCGTCGCACCCGCGCGGTGGGTCCGCGACACGGTGATCACGCCCGTGCGGTTGGCCGGGCGGCGCCTGCGCCTGCACGTGAGCAGCGCGTTCGGCCGCCGCCCCAGCTAAGCCCTGTCTGTTAGATCATGCAGTGAGGCACCGGAGCCAACTCCGGATTGTGGTGATCTCGATCGTGCCGTCGTAGCCGCAGGCTCGGAACTGTTTGAGCTCGTTGAAGCAGCGTTCGGTGTCGAAGGCGGACGGGCGACCACCACTGGAGCCTTTGGCCTTGCGGTTGCGGACCTGGTCAGCGGGATCAGGGATGATTGCCCTGATCCCGCGCTCGCGGGGATAAGACCCCGTTCGTCCGACAGGAATACCCCTTGTCCCCCAGCACTCGCCCGGCCAGGGCCACGGCGACGGACCCGCTCCAGCACCGGGGTGAAGCCGGCGCTGTCATGGCGTTGCCCGGGGGTGGTCAGATGCCGGAGGGGCGGGGCCGCCGGTCCGCCACGAGGTAGATCTTCGTCCAAGATCCGCCGATCGCCTCCCGCCCGATGCCTGTCGGTTCAGCGGTTGCCTTGCGAGCCGGTCTCCCGTGGCCGGTGCCGCCACACCCCGGCTGCGTGCCGATTCACCCGCACACTGGTGGAATCCACTCCGACCGTCCAGTCCTGGCCTGGCCGGTATCGGCGTCAATCCGCGCCGCATCAACGATTCGCGTCCACGTGCCATCGACCGATGCCGACCATAGACGCTCTTCCAGTCGCCATACCGCTCGGACAGTTCCCGCCACGGCGTCCCCGTCCTGGCCCGTCGCCCCCGTACCCCCGTGCACGCGCGAGCCAGCTGGCGTGGCCGGGGTTTTCGCGTTTTGTCACCTTGATGCGCAAAAGAGCGCTCCCATTTCGCATCAAGGTGACAAAACGCGGAAGGAGGGCACGGGGGTGAGGGCGCCAGGGAGTGGTGAGGTGGAGTTACCAGGTGCAGGACACGGGTTAGGGCGGCTCCCGGAACGGCGCTGCCAGGGTCCTGAGCGAAGCAGAACGGTCCAGGTGAGATACGCGCGCCAACCATCTGCCGTTGTTGCACTGGGCCTCCGAACACGGCCGTGATCGAGGAATGCCTCAACATGATCCTGCGTCCAGATGCTGATCCGCTCTACCTAGAGTCCCGGGGTCGTTGAGGTGCGTTGGTCTCGGTGCTGGCCGTAGGGAACGGCGTGGAGGAGGGTGACGTGCAAGGTGGTGCCATTGGGCACCTGGTAGGAGCGTTGGTCTCCAGGTCGGGCGCCGGTCAGGGCCATGCCTAGCGGTGAGGCCGGTGAGTAGACCTCAAGTTCGTCGCGGTCGCCGTCGATGTCGGGGTTCTCGGCGGCACGTAGGCCTAGCAGGAAGGTTTCCTCGTCGGCGGTGTCGTCGTAGCGGATGGTGAGCACCATGCCGGGTTCGGCGATCCCGTCGTTGGGCGGGTCCTGCCCGACGACGGCGTTGGCCAGAATTTCCTGGAGTTTGCGCACGCGGGTGATGCGCGTGCTTGTGGTGTCGATGGCGCTGTTCGTAGCGCTGTCGCCGCTGTTGGTGGGCGAGTCTCCGGGCGCCCCAGGCACGGTTGGTGCGAGTAGCGACGCGAGTTCGGCTTGGAGCCGCTGATGCGCTTCGGGCGTCAGCCAGACACGGTCGGTGCTGGTCATGCTGGTGGATCTCCGTCCTCAATGGTTCCACGTTCGATAGGTAGGTGCCGTCAGGGCGACCAGGCGTTGGCGTCGCCCTGACGGCACACGGTCCGTGGGAGTCGGGTCAGTGCTCACGACTCTCACGAACTTGGGGAATGGCTCAGGGGCCTGGATAACCACTCAGCGCGGAAAGGACCGGGGCGTCGGAGGCTTGAGCAGTGTGTCCATGTCCTTGGCGTAACCCGACGCGACGCGCAGCAGGATGTCGCGTTCGACGCGCAGCAATGTGTTCTCCGCGCGTAGCCACATCAACTCCGATCTTTCCTCCCCGGTGAGCGACACCGACTCCGACACCTTGTCGTCGCTGTTGTCGGGCGGTGGGTCGGTCCTGGAAGTGGGCGGTATGCCGTTGTGGCTGGATGGGTCGATCGTCATGGCTGGTTGCGGCTTTCCCTCTTTCGCGGTGCTCTGCCCCGAGGTGTGCTGCGGCGCGTGGGCTCACCGGAGGGGATCGAGTTCGCGCAGGGCGGTGGGTTGTTTGCCTGTGGTGATCTGCTCGGCGAGCAGTCGGCCGGTGATCGGGCCGTGGGCGAGGCCCCACATGCCGTGACCGCCGGCGACGTAGACGTTGGGGGCGCGCAGGGCGCCGACCAAAGGGCGGCCGTCGGGAGTCACGGGACGAGAGCCGACCCAGACGTCTCGGCGTTCCTCCCAGCGCACACCTTCGAGCAGGGGGCGTGCGGACGTGGTGATGGCGGCGAGCCGGGCCGGGATGCCGGGGGCGTCGGGGTCGCGGAACTCCACGATGCCCGTGACGCGCAGCCGGTCCTGGTACGGGGTGCAGGCGACGCGGATGCCCGGCAGGGAGAACGGCCCGGGCAACGGTTTGTCGACGGGCACGGTGAAGGAGTAGCCGCGGCAGGCACGCACCGGCACCCGGAGGCCCCATTTCCGGGCCAGGTCGGACAGCCACGCGCCGGTGGCCAGCACCGCGACGTCGGCCCGGAGTGCTTGCCCGGTGGCGAGGCGCACGGTGACCCCACCGGTGTCAGGCTGGATGTCGACGACGTCAGGGGTGTGGATCGTGGCGCCGCGGGCGGCGACCGCGCGGCCCAGCGCCTGCACGAAACCGCCCGAGTCGACGTAACGCTGCCCGTCGATCCGCACCCCGGCGGTGAGTGCGGGCGAAGCCAGCGGGACCAGCTCGCGCAGCTCGTCGCCGGTCAGCTCGGTGTGTTCGACAGCCTGCCCAGCGGCAGCGAGCCTGCGCAGCTCGCGAAGGAGGCCTTGCGCCCCTCGGGGGGTTTCGAAGCCGGCGGTGATGGGTGTTTCGATCGCCGGGGCTGTCGCGCAGCCCTTGGTGAGCACGTCGAACGCTTCGATGCACTCGTCGTTGAGCGGCAGGTTGGCCTGCACCGCCCGGGTCCAGCTCGACCATCGGCAGTTGGCGGCGAACCGGGTCAGGAACGACCACAGCCGCGGATTGATGGACGCGGGGACGTGCAGCGACCGCAGGCCATAACGCAGCACGGCCGGTTCGTTGAGCGGGAACGCCAATCCGGGCGCGATCCATCCGGCGTTGCCCCACGCTGCGCCAGCAGCCATCCCGGTGCGGTCCACCACCGTCACCAAGACGCCGCGTTCCTGCAGGAACCAGGAGGTCGACAATCCGACGACGCCAGCGCCGACCACGACCGCGGAGCGTGGTCCCCCGTCCAAGCGTCCGATGCCGACCATGCTCCACCTCCACCCGTTCGTCCTGGACTCGACGCTCAGGATGGCGTGAACACCGTCCCTGGCTGTTGTTGAAGCCCGACAAGCACGGTGGCTGATGATGTCGGATCTCGACAAAGCGCACGGCTAGGCTGGGAAGTCGGATCCTGGGTGTGGGAGTGGGCATGGTCAGGTTGGACCGGTTGGTCAACGTGCTCGGCGGGTACGGGCTGCGGTTGTTGCGGTGCCCGGTGCCGCGCTCGACCGAACTGCGCAGTGTGGTGCTGTACGAGCAGACAGCCGGACGCGTCCTGGTGGGCGACGTGCTGCTCGCGGTCGGCGCCTGCTCGGTCGAGGAAGCGGTGCGGTGGGCGAGCATTGTGCGCGCGGCCGTGGTGCTCGTGCGCGACGATGTCGCACCGGCGGCCTCCCCCCTTGGGATGGAACCGCCCGACGACGAGCACCACGTCGCGGTGATCGTCGTAGATCCGGGCGTGTCGTGGAGCGAGGTAGCCGCAGTCGTATACGGGCTGGTGCTCGAAGGCCGGGAAACCGAGTCCGGCCGGGGGCCTACGGACTTGTTCGCGTTGGCCGACAGCCTCGCCGAGGCGATCGGGGGCGCGGTGACGATCGAAGACCGGCTCGCGCGGGTGCTGGCCTACTCCAGACTTCAGCAGCACGCCGACCGGGCACGGGCCGAGACGATCCTCGAACGCCAGGTACCGGAACCCCTACGGGCGGTGTTCGCCGCGCGCGGGGTGAGCACGCACCTTGAGTCATCAGACGAGCCGCTGTTCGTGGCCGAGGACCCTGACCACGGCCTCGCCGGACGCATGGTGGTGGCCGTGCGCGCGGGCCGGGAGTTGCTCGGATCGGTGTGGGTGACGTGCCCCCAGCCCCTGGACGGGGCACGGCGCCGGGCCTTGACCGACGGCGCCCGCACGGTGTCACTGCACCTGCTGCGGTCCCGGGCCAGCGCGGATCTCGAACGCCAGGTTGAGACCGATCTGGTCATGCAGCTGCTTGAGGGCACAGCGGACGCAGCCATGGTGGTGAGCAGGCTCGGCCTGCCACAGGGACCGATGCACGTCATCGCCTCCCGCGCCCACATCGCCCAGCAGGAGCGGCACGCGGCGTTGCTGCTGTCCTTCGACCGGGCGACCACTGGCTTCGGGTGGTCACGTCCCGGACGCAGCGCGGTGGCCGACAACACCCTCTACACGGTGCTTCCTGGGGACGACGTAGCCGCGGCGCGGTCCTGGATCACATCGCTGCAGGCCGCACTGCCGACTCACCTGACGCTCCTGGCCGGCATCAGCGCACCGGCGACGCCAGAGGACCTTCCCGCGGCACGTCAGGAAGCCGACGAGTGTCTGGCTCTACACGAAACCCGCCCCTCAAGCAGCGTCCCACCCGCCTATGAGGAGTCGTGGGACGACATCCTGCTCCAACGCCTTCGCGCAGCCGCACGATCAGCACGCGCACCGGTTCGGGGGCCAGTGACTGAGCTGCGGCGGCACGACGCCGAGCACGGGACCCAGTACCTGGCGACACTGCGAGCCTGGTTGCAGGCCCAAGGAGATCCCTCAGAAGCAGGCCGACAACTCGGTGTCCACGAGAACACCATCCGCTACCGGCTGCGCAAGATGACCGAGCTCACCGCCCTGAACCTGCAAGACGGCAACAAGCGCTTCGCGATGATGATCGAGGTCGCCGCCTTCGACGATCCACGCCCCGCCACGGCCACAGACATCATCGGGTAGAAACTCTGGCCACCGCCGCCGCGCTCGAAAGTGCACGCCGCTACCGCTCTGAAACCGAACGACTCCGTCGTCCGCACCCCTTGTTGTCCCCTGTTTCATCCGCTCGCCTACCGGGGACCATTCCTGCTACCCGGGCTTGCGGAAGCACGGGACCTCGCAGCCAGTCCGAGAGCACGGATTTCCTGGAAAATCGACCTGATCAACACGAGGCTTGGCTTGATGACGCCTCCCAGTTTCCCACCCGAGAGGTTCAACCAGCCTGCCGCCAACGGGCAGATTCTGGCGCTGCTCCCACAAATGTTTCACACTCGATCCAACCAGAGCCCATTCCTCGCTTCTGGGGCGAAATCGTGAGGGCACCCAGCACGACGTCCTCGGGGCTGCCCATCGGCATCCCGAGCGCGAGCACCCTGCTCGCGCCCATCTGACGCATCGACTGACTCGCCCAGGCAGCCACCCGCCTGGGGTGTCTCGATGAGGTCAAAAACAGGCACCAATTAACCCCCGGATAATTCAACGTCAGTTCTGCTGACCGGAGGACAGAAGTGTCCACCGGCGGACAGAAATGTCGAGCAGCGGAAGGGAGTGGACAACGTCACAACAGGCAGAACTGGGAGTTTTCTCAAGGCGTGGCAACGAGGTAGGATCCGGCCGGAAAGTTCACGTCCCACTGCACGGACACGCTGCCGTGGCGCCTTCAATATTGGTTACCCAGCCGGTCGTTCGGCCTCTCGTGCCGCAAACGGACCGGCAGCGAAGGCACTTCAGTTACCCAGTAACATAGACCCGCCTGAACAGGTTGTATCGATTCAAGGAGGAATGCCGGAACCTGCGACGGAGGCAGCCTCCGGACAACCAGCGGAAATACCTGAAGAAATAGGACAAAGTGATTAATATCAACCAGAGCGGCATCCCGAGGAATGGCGTGCACGGTGACATCGACGCCTGTCCGCTCTCCGAGTTCGACAATGCCGCCGTAGCGCTTTCCCCTGAGCTGCCGGACCTGGTGCCGACCGGACGCAAGCGTCCGTACACCCCATGTGAGGAGCGATGAAGCCGGAGTTTCTGCACCAGAGCTGCATCTACGGCAGCGATGCGGAGTTCCTCGCGATGGCCGTCCCCTTCGTGCGCGAGGGGCTGCGTCGGGGAGAACCGGTGCTGGTCACCACGACCTCGGCGAACCTGGAGCTGCTCCACGACGTGATGGGCGCCGAGGCCAACAAGATCGACTACGCCGAGTCGGCCTACTTCGGGCGCCGGCCGCCGCAGCGGACCACCGCGATCCACCGCTACTGGTCACGGCACCAGCCGACCACGTCGACCGGTGCGGTGCGCATACTCGCCGAGCCGGTCTGGACCGGCAGGTCCCGCCGCGAAGTGGCCGCGTGGAAGCACATGGAGGCCGCGCTCAACGTGGTGCTGGCCGACACCAGGATCTGGATGATCTGTCCGTACGACACCAGGCTCGTCGGAGCCGACATCATCGAGAACGCCCGCCGCACCCATCCCGAGTGCGTGGTGGGGTGCAGGGCGGAGCCGTCCGCGCAGTTCATGGCACCCGAGGAGTTCACAAGGCCCCGCACGTCACCGCAGCCGATGGAGAACGCCGCCGGCCTCTTCCGCTTCAACGGCGACCTGACCGCGGTGCGGCGGTACGTGCTGAAGAAGGCCGCCGCGCTGCTGTCCGAAGACGCCGCGGCGATGTTCGGCGTCGCCATCGGCGAGGCGATCACGTACATGGTCGACCAGGGCGTCGATCGAGCGGTGGTGTGGGTGCGGCCGGCGGCCGGCCGCGTGGTGTGCACGCTGCGCAGCGACCAGCCACTCGACAACGTCCACCCGTTCGTCGGCTACCGGCCCCCGGACCTGCGTGAGCGGCCCGGCGACGGCCTGTGGCTGACCAACCAGATCTGCGAGTGGCTCGACATCAGCTCCGATGCCTCCGGCTGCACCATCGAGCTGGCCATGCCGGGACGGGGTGCCGAGGAGATTCGCCACACCGAGAGCAACCGCCTGGCGTTCGGCACCTGAGCGTGTCCTGCACGTGGTAACACCACCCCACCACCCCCTGACGCCCCACCCACATGCCCCTCGTTTCGCGTTTTGTCACCTAAATGCGAAATGGGAGCGCTCTTTCGCGCAAGAAGGTGACAAAACGCGAAAACACTGACCACGCCAGCCAGGCGGCGCGCGCACGGGGGCACGGGGGGCACGGGGGCGGCGTGCAAGCTCGGGCATCGGGACGGCTTGCAGGACGGGCGTTAGTCCGGCGGGTTCGCGGTCCACTCGCTCAGCAGCGTGCGCCACGTGCCGACACCGGTACCGCGCGTCGCGGACAGCTGGATCACCTGAGCTCGCGGGTTCACCTTGCCCAGGCACCGGACAAATGTGTCCACGTCGAAGTCCAGGTGGGGCAGCAGGTCGATCTTGTTGAGCAGCACCACGTCCGCGCTGCCGAACATGTGCGGGTACTTCAGCGGTTTGTCCGCGCCCTCGGTGACCGACATGATCACCACCCGGCGCTGCTCGCCGAGGTCGAACAGCGCCGGACACACCAGGTTGCCGACGTTCTCGACGAACACCACCGACCGTGCGGGCGGGTCGAGGGCGCGCAGCGCCCTGGCGAGCATGTCGGCATCCAGGTGGCAGCCCGCACCGGTGTTCACCTGGACCACCTGGCAGCCGGTCGCGCGGATCCGCTCGGCGTCGAACTCGGTTTCCTGATCACCTTCGACCACCGACACGGCGAGGTCTCCGCTCAGTTCGCGGATCGTGCGCTCCAGCACGGTGGTCTTGCCGGCTCCCGGTGAGCTCATCAGGTTCACCGCGAGGATGCCCTGCTCGGTGAACCACTCCCGGTTGCGTCGCGCGAGCAGGTCGTTGTGGGCCAGCACCCGCTGTTCCAACAGCACCGTCCGGTCCGGCTCGGCGTGCTCGTGTTCCTTCGACGGGCCGATCACCCGCACTCCGGCGTCGTCGGAGCACCCGCAGGTGGCGCACATGCCGTACTCACCTCCACTGACTTGATCCGCAGTTCCCTGCCGGACAGCACGTCGGCGTCGGCACTGCCGCACGCCGGGCACAGCACGATCAGGCCTTCGACGCCGAACTCCTCGGCGCAGTCCCGGCAGCGCGCGCCGCCGGCGGGCTCGTCGACCACCAGCCGGGCGCCCTGCACAGTGGTCCCCTCCGCGACCAGCTCGAAACAGAACCGGACCGAGTCCACCATCACGCCGGACAGCTTGCCGATCTCCAACCGCACGCCGCTGATCCTGGTGTCCCCCATCCGCTCCACGATCGCCTCGACGATCGACTGTGTGATGGACAGCTCGTGCATTCGCCGCTGCCTCAACAGATCCGCGGCAGCGGGTCACCGACCAGCAGGTCGCAGATCCTGGTGCCGCCGAACGCCGTGTTGAGCAGCACCAGCCCGGGCGGGTCGGCCTTGACCCTGCCGATCACCGCCGACTGCGCGCCGAGCGGATGGCGGCGCATGGCCGTCAGCGCCCGGTCCGCCTCCGCACCGTCCACAATGGCCACGAAACGTCCCTCGCACGCCACGTACAGGGGGTCGATGCCGAGCAGCTCCGCGGCTCCGCGCACCTCCGGTCGCACCGGGATCGCGTCCTCGTCGACCACCACGGCCACATCCGCCGTCCTGGCCACCTCGTTCAGGATCGTTGCCACACCGCCTCGGGTGGCGTCCCGCATCGCCCGCACCCCGGTGGTGCAGGCCAGCAGTTCGGCCACCAGACCGTGCACCGGGGCGGTGTCGGAGACCAGGTCGGCCTCGATGTCCAGGTCGCCGCGGGCCAGCATGACCGTGACGCCGTGTTCGCCGATCGGACCGGACACGATCACCGCGTCTCCCGGTCGCACGCCGGACAGGCCGAGCTGTCCCTGGTACTCGATCACGCCGACCCCGGCGGTGTTGATGTAGCAACCGTCACCCTTGCCGCGGTGCACCACCTTCGTGTCGCCGGTCACCACGCAGACACCTGCCGCGTCGGCGGCTGCCCTCATCGATCCGACGATCCTGGTCAGCTCAGCGACCGGCAGGCCTTCCTCCAGGATGAAACCCGCGGTCAGGTACAGCGGTCTGGCGCCGGCAACGGCGAGGTCGTTGACCGTGCCATTGACCGCGAGGTCGCCGATGTCGCCGCCGGGGAAGAACAGCGGGGTGACCACGAACGAGTCGGTGGTCAGCGCCAGCCGGGAACCGCCGACCGCCAGTTCGGCCGCGTCCCCGAGCGGTTCGAGCAGCGGGTTGCGGAACGCCTCCAGGAAGATCGCGTCGATCAGCGTCTGGGTGGCCTTGCCGCCCGCGCCGTGCGCGAGCGTGATCCGGTTCTCCTTGACCTCCGCCCGCCGCCTGCGGACCCGCTCGATGCGGTCCAGGACCCGTTGCTCTCGATCGGAGGGGTTCATCGGGCGCTCGCCCCCCGAACCCGCTCACGGCTGAACCGTCCGAAGTTGTAGTAGGCGGCGCAGGCACCCTCCGGGGAGACCATGCAGGTGCCGATCGGAGTCTCCGGCGTGCACGCGGTGCCGAACACCTTGCACTCCCACGGTTTGAGCACCCCTTTGAGCACCTCGCCGCACTGGCATGCCTTCGGGTCGGCCACGCGCACGCCCGGCAGCTCGTAGCGGTGTTCGGCGTCGAAGTCGGCGTACTTCGCCCTCATCCGCAGCGCGGAGTGGGAGATGAAGCCGAGGCCGCGCCATTCGAAGTACGGGCGCAGCTCCATCACCTCCCCGATGGCCCGCAACGCGGTCGGGTTCCCCTGCCACGGCACCACTCTGGAGTACTGGTTCTCGACCTCGGAGCGCCCTTCCTCGATCTGGCGCATCAGCAGGTAGACCGACTGCAGGATGTCCAGTGGTTCGAACCCGGCCACGACGATCGGTTTTCCGTACTCCCGCGCGATGAACTCGTACGGCTGGCATCCGATCACCGTGGACACGTGACCCGGCCCGATGAAGCCGTCCAGCCGCTGGTCCGGGGAGTCCAGGATCGCCTTGATCGCCGGGATGATCGTGACGTGGTTGCAGAAGACCGAGAAGTTCCCGATGCCCTCCTTCGCGGCCCGCAGCACGGTCACCGCGGTGGACGGGGCGGTGGTCTCGAACCCGATCGCCATGAACACGACCTGCTGGTCCGGCCGCTGCCGCGCGATCTTGAGCGCGTCCAGCGGCGAGTAGACCATCCGGATGGTGGTGCCCTCGGCGTTGGAGTCGAAGAAGTTCCCGCCGCTGCCGGGCACCCGCATCATGTCCCCGAAGGAGGTCATCACCACCCCGGGCCCGCGGGCGATGTGGATCGCGTCGTCGATGCGCCCCATCGGGATCACGCACACCGGGCAACCGGGACCGTGCACCAGGGTGATGTTCTCGGGCAGGTAGTCCTCGATGCCGTGCTTGTAGATGGTGTGCGTGTGACCGCCGCACACCTCCATGAACTTGTACTCGCGACCCGGCTCGCACAGGTCGGCGATCATGGCCGACAGCGCCTTGGCCTTGTCGGCGTCGCGGTACTCGTCGACGAAACGCATGTCGCGCACCTTCTGGTCGATGTGCCTTCTGGTCGATGTGCCCTTTAGTCGATGTGCCCCTTAGTCGATGTGGGAGTCCCGCAGGGCGGCCATCTCGTCCTGGTACGCCTTGCCGATGTCTTCGAGGAACTCCAGCGCCGCCCTCGCCTCCGACTCGTCGATCTTGGACAGCGCGAAGCCGACGTGGATGAGCACCCAGTCGCCGGGGCGCACGTCCTCCTCGACGAGCAGCCCGATGTTGATCGCGCGCCGCACCCCGCTCACGTCGACCTTCGCCAGGTCCGGCCGGTCGGCGAGGATCTCGACGACCTCCCCCGGTATGCCGAGGCACATGTCGGTGCTCCTCTCACCCGCCGTGGTCCGCGATGAGCCCGGCCACCGCGCCCACCGCGGTGTCGACGGCCCGCTCGACCTCCGGGCTCAGGCCCATCCGGTGGTCGAGCACCGAGGGCTCGCAGCCGACCAGCAGCACCCTTCGCGGCTTGTTCCCCAGCAGCCCCACCAGGTTCAGCACGACGTCGGGCTGCATGCCGTGCGCGTCGAGACACGGCTTGGCCGTGCTCGCCGAGGTGTCCAGCTCGACCACGTAGACGGTGCCGGCCTCGTCGCCCCGCATCGTCGCGTCAACCATGATCGTCAGCTCGTGGCCTGCGGCGGCCAGGTCGTAGGCCAGGTGCATGCCGCGGACGCCGTAGTCGACCACCCGCACCCACGGTGGCAGTTCCACATCGGAGAGTCGGCGGACGACCTCGACACCGAACCCGTCGTCACCGAGGAAGACGTTGCCGATCCCGGCGACCAGCACCCGCGCGGTCACAGCGGGTCGACCTCCTCCGGGCCGAAGTAGCGGTAGTGCCCGCACTCGGCGCGCAGGTCCGCGCCGGGGTCGTCCTCAAGGGTGACCGCGAGGTGCCGGCCCCCGTCGACGTCGAGCAGCACCTTCCGCACGACCGCGGTGCGCCCGGCCAGGAACGTGTCGTACGCGTCGGCTCGGCGGACGGGCCGCAGCCGCACCCTGGACCCGCTGGTCACCGGCACGCCGCCGACCAGAACGCTGTCGGGGTCCAGGTGGCGCACCGTGCCGTGCAGGCGCGCGAGCGACTCCGGCGGCAGGCTGTCCACCCGGTCGAGCAGCTCGGCGGCCCTGGGATCGGTGGCCCGCGCCTGTCTCTTCTCCTCGTCGGTCAAGGTCATCGTGCGCAAGACGAGGAGCTCGTCGATCTCCGTGCCGTCGAACATGTCGCCAGGGCTCTGCTCGGCGATCGACGGGTGGTCGTACAGGATGATCGGAGCGCAGAGCACGGTGTCGCGCCGGCTGGGTTCCCCCACCAGCACGGGCCAGGTCCGCTCGTTGCGGCATCCCGCTGCCGCGGCCGAGGCCCACTCGGGTGGGGCGAGCAGTGACAGGAAGCCACCCGCCGACACCCCGAGCAGCGTGTGAGTCGCGATCAACGCGTGCCTCAGTGCATCGTCTCTGCCGGCGCCCGGCTGCTCCCACCGCGAGGTGTTGCGCACCCGGAGTTGTAGTTGCACCGCGCCGAACGGCCCTGGCAGCGGGTCGGCGCGCAGCCGCAGTTCGCCGCGCAGAGGTCGAAGCGTGCGCACCAGCCGGGCACCGCGTCCGTCGGGAATGGTGTCGACCTGCCTGCCCCCGTCCACGTGGAACGGGACGCTGGTGTCGCCACCGATCAGGTCGGCAAGGCACAGCACCGCGTCGACCTCGCGCTCCACCGCCTCGTCCCACGTCACGTGTTCGCTGCCCGCGACGGTCACCGATGGCACCGGGCGATAGCCCGTGCCGTCGGGGATCTCGACCACTCGCGACTGAAGGTGCAGGAACCTCAGCCGCACGTGCAGCGTTGCGCCGCTGCCCGGCACCACGAGCAGTTCTGCCTGCGAGTCCGGGTGCTCTCCGGTGTCGGTGAACGACGGCGGCATCAGCACACCCCACTGCCAGCGCACCTTGTTCTTGGCGGCTGACGCGCGGTAGGGGTACAGCAGGTACCCCTCGTAGAGCACGGCGTCGGCGATCGCTCTGGCCTGGTCCATCGCACTCGTCACAGCGCCACCGGAGGCTCGCCCAGCGCGGTGAGCGTGAGCTCCCACAGCACGTGGTAGAGCGTGGTCTGTGTCTCCTGGATCCGGTGCACCGACGACGACGGCACCACGAACAGGTGGTCGATGCTCTCCAGCTCGGCCATCCTGCCCCCGTCGGAGCCGGCGAAGCCGACGGTGAGCAGGCCGCGCCGGCTCGCCTCGTCGAAGGCGGGCGCCAGGTTCGCCGAGCTCCCGCTGGTCGACAGCCCGACCGCGATGTCGCCTCGGCGCCCGAAGGCGGAGACCTGCCGCGAGAACACCGCGTCGAACCCGATGTCGTTGCTCAGCGCGGTGATCACGGCGATGTCGTTGGTCAGCCCGAAGGCGGGCAGCGGACGTGCCCCGCCTGCCGGGCTGAGGAAGAGGCTGGCCAGGTCCTGCGCGTCGGTCGAGCTGCCGCCGTTGCCGAAGGCCAGCAGCCTGCCCGAGCGGGAGAACCGCTCGGCCATCGCCTCGGCGCAGTCCACCAGGCGTTGCCGGTCCCGCTCGAAAACCTCTTCGCGCAACCGGATCGCCGCACGCACTTTGTCCACAGTGGATTCACGGACCTGCGCCATCAGGGTGTCCACATCGGACGTACCGCGGTACAGGAACGGGTACAGCGACTGAACGTCGCCAGCAGGCGAGGACGAACCGCCTCCGCCGGTCACATGGCACCGCCAGGGAGCACAGCGATGGCTTCCCCCGCGTGCACCAGCACCGTGTCGCCCGCCCGCACGGTCACGAGCGCGACACTCACCTCTTGTTCGTCGTCGGCACCGGTGCGCACGATCGCCAGGTCGTCATCGAGAAGACGCAGCACCGCGGCCGGTGTGGCGACATCAGAACAGGTCACGCAGACCTCGTCGTCGGGGCATCCCGGCATGTCCGCGGTCACTCCGTGCCCGGCCGATCGAGGAACACGTGCACCAGCTCCCACAGCACGTGGTACATCGTGACGTGGACCTCCTTGACCACACGCGGATCGAGGGACCGGGCCACCAGCAGGTGGTCGGCCACCCCGCTTGCGGAGATCACCCCGCCGGAACCGCCGACCAGCGCCACGGTGAGCATGCCGAGTTCCTTGGCCAGTTCGAGAGCGCGCAGGACGTTCTGGCACTGTC
Source organism: Allokutzneria oryzae (assembly GCF_042429765.1). Lineage (NCBI taxonomy): Bacteria > Bacillati > Actinomycetota > Actinomycetes > Pseudonocardiales > Pseudonocardiaceae > Allokutzneria > Allokutzneria oryzae. The sequence continues at coordinate 73,703 of NZ_JBHLZU010000024.1, forward strand.
CGTCGGTGGACAGCCCCAGGGCGATGTCGGCCGGCTCGGCCAGGCAACGGATCTGGTGGGCGAAGGTCTCGGCGAACCCGGCGCTGTTGGCGATGCCGGTGAGCGTGGCGACGTCCGAGGTCAGCGAGATGGCGGGCAGGGCGCGCTTGCCGACGACGACCGGGTGGACGAACTCCACCGCGACGTGCTGCGCGTCCGTGCTCGGGCCACCGTTGCCGAAGACGACGAGCTTGCCACCGCGGTGGAACCGCCCGGCCATCGAGCGGCAGGTCCGCGCCACGTCCTCGGCCTGTGCGGCGAGGTCGGCCAATGGCCGGGTGCGACGATGTGACAATTCGTCGACAAGATCTGCACCGTTGGAAAGCAACGCTTTCGTCACGAACCCTCTTCATGCGTCGGGAGCGGATTCCGCTTGACTACGCCAGTTGTCTACGTCAAAACCGTCTCGCCGCGCAAGTGGACATTTCTGTCCGCCGGCGCCACTACCTCGGCGAACACTTTCGGCCCGCCCCCGAACGCTCACTGACCCCATCGGTTCAGGCAGTCGGCTGGTGCGTTATTCGGCTCAACTCCGTAGTTCGACCGCACCAAGCTGGTGTTCGCCGGTCAGTGGAGCCGCACGTCCCCGAATCGTTCCTGGACCCGGCGCAGCTCACGCAGTCGGGGCTCGGTCTCCCCACCGACCCACCGGCTCACCGTCTTCACCGACACGCCCAGTTGCCTGGCGGCGGCTTCTCTGGTGATCCCCTCCCGGCGCAACGCCTCCGCCATCCACTCGGCGAAGCTCGGCACTGCTGCCGCGGGCTCCGCTGCCTGGGGCGCCACCGATCGGGGCGGGAGCGATCCGTCCGGTTGCCCGCCAACCGGGTGGCGGTGCTCGACCACCGTGGGAAGTACGTCGAGCTCGACGCGGTCGGGATACCTCCGGCACGAGACCTGGATCTTCCCGGCCGGACCGGCCGCTTCCAGCAGAACGCGCAGGATCGTCCGGTGCACCTCGCGGTTGTCCGCCTCGGTGAGCGGCGCCTCCGCCAGGCAGTGACGGACGAAGTCCTGGACCCCCGGAACGGCGGAAGGCCGGGCCGAGAACACTTTCGTGAGCACCACGACCGGGAGTATCTCGATCGATTCCCCGTACTGCCGGACGATCGATTCAGCCACTCCAACCCGTCCCTTCCAGTGGTCTTACTCGTACCTCTCCAGTCAGCTTTTCGCCGACGGCGACACGGCGGACAGTTATGTTCGACGAGTCAATAATTCGCATTGTCCAGTCCGCGGACAGTTCAGTCTTGCCCCCACTGCCGGACAGGTCTAGCGTTGCGTCGCCCAGACTGCCCCGAGGTGGGAACTCACACGAAGTTCCTGTTCCTCCAGGGAATTTCCACCAGCGGGCCGCGCACATCGCTTCCGGCGGCGAACCGCCTATTTCGCATGTGGCCGGAACGGCCGCAGGGAGGTGTTCGGAGATGACCAGGGCCGACCAGCCCAGCACCGGCCCGCCGGTCGGACCCGACCCCGTTGTGCACATCTTGTGGATGAACGGCGGGCTCGGTTGCGACGGAGACTCGGTGGCCTTGACCGCGGCGACCCAGCCCAGCATCGAGGAGATCGTCCTCGGCGGCCTTCCCGGGCTGCCCAGGGTCGCCATGCACTGGCCGCTGCTCGATTTCGAGTCCGGCCCCGACGGGGGCCCTGACAGCTTCATCGAGTGGTGGCACCGGGCCGACCGCGGTGAGCTGGACCCCTTCATCCTGGTGGTCGAGGGCTCCGTGCCCGACGAGACGATCAAGTCCGAGGGCTACTGGTGCGGGTTCGGCAACGACCCGGCCACCAACCAGCCCATCACCACCAGCGAATGGCTCGACCGGCTGGCGCCCAAGGCCATGGCCCTCCTGGCCGTCGGCACCTGCGCCGCGTACGGGGGCGTCCACGCCATGGCGGGCAACCCCACCGGCGCCATGGGCGTGCCCGACTACCTCGGCTGGGACTGGAAGTCCAAGGCCGGCATCCCCATCGTGTGCGTGCCCGGCTGTCCCGTGCAGCCCGACAACCTCTCGGAGACCATCCTGCACCTGCTCTACCAGGCCGCCGGTCGGGCACCGGTGATCGACCTCGACGAGGCCCTGCGCCCCAAGTGGTTGTTCGAGACCACCGTCCACGAAGGGTGCGACCGGGCCGGGTACTACGAACAGGACGAGTACGCCGAGGAACACGGTTCCCCCAAGTGCCTGGTCAAACTGGGGTGCTGGGGCCAGGTGGTCAAGTGCAACGTGCCCAAGCGCGGCTGGATCAACGGCGTCGGCGGCTGCCCGAACGTCGGCGGCATCTGCATCGCGTGCACCATGCCGGGATTCCCCGACAAGTTCATGCCCTTCATGGAACCTCCTGCCGACGGCGACGCGCCCCCCGCGGCGAGCACCGTGTCCGGCTCCGCGATCCGCATCCTGCGAGACATCAGAACGAAGGCGCTCGACTCCGAACCCGAGGGGCGCCACCGAGGCGCGGAGTCGCGCGCCGGTTCCCCGACCACCTGGTGAGACACGGAAGAGCTGTCACCGATGAGCATTGCCAAGGACACCGGCCTTGTCGAGATGGCATGGGACCCGATCACCCGGATCGTGGGCAGCCTCGGCATCCACACCAAGATCGACTGGGCGCAGCGGCGCGTGGTGGAGTGCTACAGCACCTCGTCGATCTTCCGCGGCTACAGCGTCTTCCTGAAGGGCAAGGACCCGCGCGACGCGCACTTCATCACCAGCCGGATCTGCGGGATCTGCGGCGACAACCACGCCACCTGCTCGGTCTACACCCAGAACATGGCCTACGGCGTGCGGCCGCCGCGCCTCGGCGAGTGGATCATCAACCTCGGTGAGGCCGCCGAGTACATGTTCGACCACAACATCTTCCAGGAGAACCTGGTCGGCGTGGACTACTGCGAGAAGATGGTGCGGGACACCAACCCCGGCGTCCTGGAGCTGGCCAACCGCACCGAGGCGCCGCACGCGGGCGACCACGGGTACCGGACCATCGGCGACATCATGCGCTCGCTCAACCCGCTGGAGGGCGAGTTCTACCGCGAGGCGCTCCAGGTCTCCCGCTACGCCAGGGAGATGTTCTGTCTGATGGAGGGCCGCCACGTGCATCCCTCCACGCTCTACCCCGGCGGGGTCGGCACGGTCGCCACGAGGCAGCTCTTCACCGACTACCTCAGCCGGCTGATGCGGTACGTGGAGTTCATGAAACGGGTCGTGCCCATGCACGACGACCTGTTCGACTTCTTCTACCAGGCACTGCCCGGATACGAGCAGGTCGGTCAGCGGCGGGTGCTGCTGGGGTGCTGGGGAAGCCTGAACGACCCGGAACACTGCGACTTCACCTACCAGAACATGGAGTCCTGGGGACGCAGGATGTTCGTCACCCCCGGTGTAGTGGTCGACGGCAAGCTGGTCACCACCAGCCTGGTGGACATCAACCTCGGCATCAGGATCCTGCTCGGTTCCTCGTTCTACGAGGACTGGGAGGACCAGGAGGTGTTCGTCACCCGGGACCCGCTCGGCAACCCGGTTGACCGGCGGCACCCGTGGAACCAGCACACCATCCCCAGGCCGGCCAAACGCGACTTCGGCGACAAGTACTCGTGGACGATGTCGCCACGATGGTTCGACGGCAAGGACTTCCTGCCGCTGGACTCCGGCGGCGGCCCGCTCGCGCGGCTGTGGACGACCGCGTTGGCCGGACTGGTGGACACCGACTACGTCAAGGCCACCGGGCACAGCGTGCGCATCAACCTGCCGCGCACGATGACCAAGCCCGAGGTGTCGTTCGAGTGGAAGATTCCACAGTGGAGCAACGCCATCGAGCGCAACCGGGCCCGCACCTACTTCCAGGCGTACGCGGCCGGCCTCGCGCTGCACTTCTCGGAGCGGGCGCTGGCCGAGGTCCGCAGCGGGAACACCAAGACCTGGTCACGGTTCGAGGTGCCTGACGAGGCTTTCAGCTGCGGGTTCACCGAGGCGGTGCGCGGCGGGCTCTCGCACCACATGGTGATCAAGGGCGGCAAGATAGCCAACTACCAGCCTTATCCCCCGACGCCGTGGAACGCCAGCGTGCGGGACCCCTACGGCACTCCGGGCCCGTTCGAGGACGCGGTGCAGAACACGCCCATCTTCGAGGAGAACAGCAGGGAGAACTTCAAGGGCATCGACATCATGCGGGCGGTGCGCAGCTTCGACCCGTGCATGCCCTGCGGCGTTCACATGTCCATCGGCGCCGGCAAGACCTTGACCAGGATGCACACCCCCCACGCGTTCAGCGGTGAGCACTGAACCGGCTCCGTGATCCGAGGAATGAGCCATGACGCGCAACGTAGGCACCGTCGGCGACCGCATCGAGGAGCTCCTCAAGAGCTTGCTGTCCGGGGCAGACCGGCGGCAAGCCGAGGAGCTCGTCCGGCTGCTGATGGAGCTGTACGGCGAAGGACTCGCGCGCGTCCTCGCGATCCTGCGCGAGCACGATCCGGCGCTGATCGACCGGGTCGCTCATGACGAGGTGCTGGAGGACCTGCTGTTGCTCCACGACCTGCACCCGCTTGACGTGGACGCCAGGATTCGGCGGGGGTTGGACGGGGTCCGTCCTCGTCTTGGCGCGCACGCGGGCAGGATCGAGTACCTCGGCGTCGACGCCGACGGGGTGGTGCGGCTCCGGCTCGACGGCAACCGCGGCGGCTGCCCGTCCGCCGCGCTCACGGCCAGGAAGACGATCGAGCGGGCCGTCCGGGACGCGGCTCCGGAGACCTCGGGGGTCGAGATCACCGGAGGCAGCACCGACCTGCTCCAGATCCGCATGGGGCCGCCGCCCGGCTGGCGGCCCGGATCCGGTTCGGCCGGGTGGAGCGAGGCCTCATGAGTGCCCGCACCGGTTTGCGGCGCTTTGTCGGACGGCCAGGCTCCCTGCCGGAGCACCGCTCCGCGCGGACGGAGCAGTGCGAGATGTGCGGGACGCCGGTCGCGTCGGGGCACGGTCATGTGGTCGACACCGGGCACCGAAGCTTGATGTGTTCCTGCCGTGCCTGCTTCCTGCTGTTCACGCAGGACACCGCCCACCGCTCTCGGTATCGCTCGGTGCCCGAGCGCTACCTGTGGGACCCTGAGCGGCCGGTCACCGGCGCCGAGTGGGAAGGGCTGGGAATCCCCGTGGGTTCCGCGTTCCTTCTGCGTGGCGACACCGGCGTCACCGCGTTCTACCCGAGTCCGGCGGGCGCCACCGAACACCAGCTCGACCCCGGCGCCTGGGCCGAGCTCGCCGCCGGCCACCCCCTGTTGGCGGTGGCCGAGCTCGACGTCGAGGCGATCCTGTTCCGCAGCGCCGAGCGCCGTGTGGACTGCTTCTTGGTGCCCATCGACGTGTGCTACCGGCTGGTCGGGACGGTTCGGCTGCACTGGACGGGCCTCGACGGCGGCCACCAGGTGCGCGAACACATCGACGAGCTGTTCGCGGAGATCAGGGACAAGGCACGGCCGCTGATCACGAAGGCGCGATGATGAACCGACTCCGCTTCGACTGTGTCGACGCACGGGCCAACCGGTACGCGGCGGTGCCGGGGCTGACGTTGCGGCTGCGGATCACCGAGACCACCGGTCAGCCGGTCGAGGCCATCGCGCTGCGCTGCCAGCTCCGCATCGAGCCGCACCGCAGGCGCTACACGGCCGACGAAGCGCAACGGCTCATCGACCTGTTCGGGGACACCGGCCGCTGGGCGGAAACCTTGAAACCGGTGTCATGGGCGACACTGCCGATCATGGTGCCGGGCTTCACCGGGAGCACGACCGTCGACCTCGACGTGCCGTGCAGCTACGACCTGGAGATCGCTTCGACGAAGTACTTCAACGCCCTTGAGGATGGCGTGATCCCGCTGCTGCTGTTGTTCAGCGGCACGGTGTTCGGCAGTCACGAAGGCCGGCTTCGGGTACAGCAGGTGCCGTGGAGCAACGAGGCGTCCTTCGCGCTTCCGGTGAGCGTGTGGCGGGAGACCGTCGACCTGCACTTCCCCAACAGCGCGTGGCTACGGGTGCGGCGGGACACGATGGACGCCTTGCAGCGCTTCAGGTCCCACCACGCGTTCGCCACCTGGGACGAGACCCTGACCGCGATGCTCGCTTCAGACGGAACAAAGGACACGTGAGCAGAGCCGATCGACACGGGCGTGTTCGCAAGGACCTTCGGGTCGCCGGGGTCGTGCAGGGCGTTGGCTTCCGCCCCTACGTGCGCGAGCTGGCCACCCGGCTGCGACTGTCCGGTCGTGTCGGCAACGACGTCACCGGCGTGTTCATCGAGATCGAGGGCGCACCGGAGGACGTGGAGGAGTTCCTGACCGCCCTGGCACGCGACGCTCCACCGCTGGCACGCGTCGAGCATGTTCAGGTGGTGGAGCGCCCGGCGAGCGGGGTGACCGGATTCGAGATCGCCGCCAGTCATGCCAATGGCGCGCGCAACGCCCTGGTCTCGGCGGACTCCGCCACCTGCGCGGACTGCCTGCGCGAGCTGTTCGACCCGGCCGACCGCCGCTACCGGTACCCGTTCGTCAACTGCACCAACTGCGGTCCGCGGTTCACCATCGTGCGTGACGTGCCGTACGACCGGCCGCTGACCACCATGGCCGGGTTCCCGATGTGCGCGACGTGCCGAGCAGAGTACGAGGACCCCGGCGATCGGCGCTTCCACGCCCAACCCACCTGTTGCCCGGCCTGCGGTCCCCGGCTCGAACTGGACGGCAGCACCGATCCGCTCGCCGATGCCGTCGAACGCCTCGCAGCCGGACAGGTGCTGGCGGTCAAGGGCCTGGGTGGCTTCCACCTCGCCGTGCTGGCCGCCCACCCCAGTGCCGCGGCCACGCTGCGCGCCCGCAAACACCGTGCGGACAAGCCGTTCGCGTTGATGGTCGCCGATCTGGACCAGGCCGCCGCCTTGTGCGAGCTCGACGAGCCGGGTGCACGTGAGCTGACCAGTCATCGCCGACCGATCGTCCTGCTGCCTCGTCGCGCGGACGCACCCGTGGCGCACGCGGTCGCGCCCGGCACCCGGGAGTTGGGCCTGATGCTGCCCTACACCCCGCTCCACCACCTGCTGCTGCGCGACCTGGCGGAGCCGATCGTGCTGACCAGCGCGAACCTGTCTGATGAGCCGATCGCTTACCGGGACGCACGCCCGCTGGCCACCGTCGCCGACGCGGTGCTGACCCACAACCGCCCCATCCACATCCACGCCGACGACTCGGTCGTGCGCGCCGGCAGCGTGCTGCGCCGTTCCAGGGGCCATGCGCCCGAACCGGTTGCACTCGCGCTGCGCTGCCCGCGGCCGGTGCTGGCCTGCGGTGCGGAGCTGAAGAACACCTTCTGCCTGGCCAGGGACGAGTACGCGTTCATGTCACAGCACATCGGCGACCTGGCCAATCACGAGACCTTCACCTCGTTCACCGAGGGCATCGACCACTTCCGCCGGCTGTTCGGGATCACCCCTCAGGTCGTGGCGCACGACCTGCACCCCGACTACCTGTCCACCAAGTACGCCCTCGACCTCACCGGTGTCGATCTGGTCGGCGTGCAACACCACCACGCCCACATCGCGTCCTGCCTGGCCGACAACCGCGAGGCGGGCCCGGTCATCGGAGTCGCGTTCGACGGCACCGGCTACGGGCCGGACGGCACCGTCTGGGGCGGCGAGTTCCTGGTCGCCGACCTGGCGGGCTACCGACGTGTCGGACACCTCCGCCCAGTGCCCATGCCCGGTGGCGCCGCGGCGATCCGGCAACCGTGGCGGATGGCAGCCGCCTACCTGCCCGACCTCGACCTCCCGGTGGCGCGCAGGCACGACAAGCAGTGGGCGACGGTGGTCGCGATGGCCCGCAACGGGGTCAACGCGCCGCTGACCTCCAGCGCCGGCCGGCTGTTCGACGCGGCCGCCGCGCTGCTGGACGTCCGAGACGAGACCAACTACGAGGGGCAGGCCGCGATCGAGCTGGAGCAGCGCGCCGATCCGTCCATAGTGGACCGCTACTCGGCCAGGACCGATGGACTGGTCGTGCACGGCGAGGACCTGCTTCGCGCGCTGGTCGCCGACCGGCGCGCCGGAGTCGATCCCGCGGTGATCGCCGCGCGATTCCACAACGGTGTCGCCGATGCCATCGTGGCCTGCTGCGCGAGCGTGCGCGAAAGCACCGGACTGGCCACGGTCGCGCTGTCCGGCGGCGTGTTCCAGAATGCGCTGCTCCTGCGACGAACCGTCAACGGGTTGCGGCACATCGGGTTCCGCGTCCTCACTCACCGCAGGGTGCCCACCAACGACGGCGGCATCAGCCTCGGTCAGGTCGCCGTCGCCGCCACCTACGACATCTGAGCGGACGGCGCACGAACCCCTGTGTCCGCAAGACCAACGTCTGCGCTCGCAGCAGACTTCCGGGTGGGAACTGACCGCCGTAGCCACCCGTCAGCGTTTCAGCGGGATGACCGCGAGGTCTTCCCAGCGGAACTGGACAAGGTCTCTGTCGAAGTGGGTGTCCACGAGTCGAACGGCGTCCACCGTGAGGGTCGCGCGCAGGTCGGTCGCGGCGCGCAGTGTGGTCTGGATGATCCCTGAGTCCCCATCGCCTGTGGCGTAGCCGAGGCTGATGTGCGGCCGCCCACCGGAATACTGGACAGCGGCCTTCCCGAACACGGCTCCGGCTGCGGTTTTGGCCAGAGTGACCAGCTCCATGAAATCCTTGTCGGGCACCAGGTCGAGGGCGATGCTGCTGCGACCCGCCAGGGCGGGGCCGCAGGTCACGGTGAAGGCGTCGAGGCCTCCGAGCACCTGCCGCAGCTGCTGCTCGACGTCCGCGCGCTGCTGCTCGGTCACGTCCCGAGTCGGAATGCCATCGACCATCAGGACTGTTGCGTGCAACCACTCATCCGGTTGCCGCGCAACGCAATCGACCTCGTCGAGGACGTCCCGGTACGCGTCGACCACGGGCGCGATCTCGACTGGATCAGGCACGAAGTACACGTGCAACAGCGTCCACTCCACCGGCCACCGCCGCTTGACCTGCTCAACCAAGGAGGTGTCCACCGGCAGATTCTCCCGTCATCTCCGCAGGACTGCGCGGCGCCACCCCCGGGCGGCGGATGCGAGTGTGACCACGCTCGGGACGGCAGTTCCGCGCGCGTGGGCTGGCTGGCGCGGCCGGGGTTTTCGCGTTGTGGACCCTTAGCGCGAAATGGGAGCGCTCTTTTGCGCGCTAAGGCTCCACAACGCGCAATGAGGGGGCGCGCGGGTGAGGGCGACAGGGGTGGTGAGGTGGTCTCACAACGTGCAGGACACGATCTAGCCCGAGGCTGACGGTCGTCTTCACCGAACTCGTGCCAGATCCCCTGCGCGAGCCCGATTCTCCGTGTCAACCGACCCCACGCCTTTCGTCGGGCGAGGCTCGTGTTCGCGAGAACTGGCCGTGAGGAAGGGGCGGCGGCCCACGGGAGCCTCAAGCGGGTTCGGGTGCGTCCCGATCGAGGAGTTGGGTGGCGAGGACGTCGGTGGCCCAGCACTGCCACGTCTCGGGCGTCCAGGCGCGGTCGCGGGTGAGGATGAGGAACAGTTCCGGGCTGAGCAGGGCGTAGAGGATGTCCGCTGCCTGCTCCTCGGCCAGTCCTGCGCGGATGCCGGGCTTGTCAAGCAGTGCCTTGGCCGCCGCGGTGTGCACGGTGTAGCGCGGGTCTTCACGGTCTGGCCACAGGTCGCGTAGTTCGGGGTGGGCGGCGGCCGCGGTGCGGACCATGTCGGAGACGGCGGCAACACGCTCAAGAACGGCGCGGCTGCCTGCCACGAGCGCGGTGAGGCCGCTGCGGGCGTCCGGCGCGGCGACGACGTCCGCGAACCAGGGCCGGTCCAGGGTCGCCATCGGCCGGTCGTCGCCCGCGATGGCCACGTCGACCAGTTCCTTCAGCAGTGTGGGCTTGTTGCGGAAGGTGAAGTAGATGGTCTGGACGGCCACACCCGCCTGGTCGGCGACCTGCTGGAGCGTGGTCGCGCCGTAGCCGTTGGCGAGGAACAGCTCCGTGGCGGCTGCGGTGATCCGGCGCCGCGTTTCCGTGGCCCGGCTCGTTCGGGAGCTCTTGACACCGGTCATTCCTAGAGTCTACTTCTAGAGTCAGCCTCTAGAGTTGAACTCTAGAAAGAACGGTGAGGAGAACCGCCATGACCGCCATCGCCAACCAGCAGCAGGCGCAGGCATGGAACGACTGGGAAGGGCGGCACTGGGCCGACCACCCCGAGCGCTACAACGCGATGATGGAAGCGTTCAACGCGCCGCTGTTCGCCGCAGCGGGCATCGCCGCCGGCCACGCGGTCCTAGACGTGGGTTGCGGCACCGGGCTCACCACCCGCCTGGCTGCTCGCAGAGCTCACCTCGGCCACGTGCTCGGCGTCGACCTGTCCGGCCCCATGCTGGAGCGGGCCCGCCGCGACGCGGCCGCCGAGAACATCACCAACATCGCTTTCGAGCAGGGCGACGCGCAGGTCCACCCGTTCACCGAGGCCGGCTTCGACGTCATCATCAGCCGTGGCGGGGTGATGTTCTTCGCCGACCTGGCGGCCGCGTTCAGCCACCTGCGCCACGCACTGGTGCCCGGCGGACGGCTGGCGTTCCTCGGCCCCCGACCCGACGGGCCCGACAGCGCCTACGCGTGGGCGACCGCGGCGCTCACGCCCTACCTGCGTGAGCCGTCGCCCGCAGCGCGTGGCATGGGTTCCCTGCTGGATCCGGCACGCATCACCGAAGTGCTCACAGCGGCGGGCTTCCGCGATATCCAGATCACCCCGGAGCGTGCCGACATGGGCTTCGGCGCGGACGCCGAAGAGGCGGTCGACTTCATCTTCGCGATGGGGCCCACCCGCCACAACCTGCGGGATGTCGACGCGGCCTCGGTGGCCGAACTGCGCGACCAGGTGCGGACTGCGATCAGCGAGTTCGAGACACCGCAAGGCGTGCGGATTCCCGGCGGGGTGTGGATCGTCACGGCCGCACGGTGAGTCGCATCCTTGGACACCGTCCTGCAGCAGTGCTCGGCACCCGCGGCCGTCATCGCCCCCAGCCAACACGGGCAGGAAAGCGACGGCGGCGTGCGGTCCTGCCAAGGCTGTCGTTCCGCGGGCTGCCGATGTGCCGCATGACGGACGCGCACAGCGTTCCGACGAGGCCCGCGAGAGGTGCCTCCACTGTGGACGGTGTCATGCCGGTCACCGACGTGATGCTGTCCGGCTACATCGAGGACGCTGCTCAGCAACTGGCGATGCCCACTCCCGGTCGGCACGAAGATCGAGTCATAGCCGAAGCCACCGTCCCCGCGCGGCTGCGTAGTCAATGTCCCGTGCAGCGCGAGGCCGGTGTCATTCCCCAGCTCGCTGTCGGCCTCTCTCCGTTGCCGCGATGGGTGGTGGACCACATCGATCCTATGTGGAAAACGGGAATGCGTTGCGCGGCAACGGAAACTGTGTTGCCGAGACGTCACGACACAGGAGGTTTGCGGCATCGACCAGGTGTCACGCGTGACACCGGCGCTCCTCACGCCGTGCCCCGCAGCGCGGGAGCAGGAGGTGTGCCCGTGCGACAGCGGGCGTGACTCCTCACCCGGCACGGGCCATAGTGGAACGCCGGTGTCCGTCACGGTCAGGACGCACCACCGGACCTCCGGAATTGACCGTGGCAGCAGGGAATGCCCGACACTGGACACCGCGCTCTGGCACCAGCGGGGATGCCGAGCCAGCACCACACGGCACGGTAAGGCGACATGATCAACCGCGCTGCGCGGGTCCGAGGCGACAGCGGCCCCGCGCCTGATGACGAACACGACTGCCCGCCGCCAACCGGTTGGTGGCCGACAGCTTTCGGAGCCGTGCGGTGGTGCGCAGCCGAACCTCGCTGTCCGGGCTCGCCCTCGCACTGGCGGTCACCTCGGGCGGCTGGCCAGCTGATCTCCGGGAGGAGCAGGGACCGGAGAGCCCCCATCGCTTCCCCCGCAAATGGGGCCAGGGTGGGGCTTTCCCGTTGTTTGTTTGGCCAATGCCCAGTTCCTCCCCGCGGACCAATCACCGTTGTTCTTCCTCTGAGAAAATCGCGGTGGTCTGCCAGGTCCACCAGGACGGCGAAAAGACCAGGCAAACAGGGGGCTTCATGAGGGTGGTCCAACGGAGACTGCGCCATCGGGTGGTGGCGGCGATTCTCACGACGCTGTGCATGATGGCCGGAACCGAGCTGCTCGGTGTTTCCGCGGCGATGGCTGCCGGACAGCGGCCGGTGTACGCCATCGCGCACCGCGTCAACAACGCGGACGGGGTGCGTGCCGCGATCAAGCACGGCGCGAACGCCATCGAGATCGACGTGTGCGCCTGGTGGAACCCGAACGAGTGGCGCGCGTACCACGACTGCTCCACGGCCGGGGAGAACCGCCGTGGTCCCAGTGTGGACAGCATGTTCGACCTGATCGTGGCCGAGGCCCGAGCAGGACGACGGCTGGCACTGGTCTGGCTGGACATCAAGGACCCCAACTACTGCGGGGAACAGCCCAACCGCACGTGCAGTGTCGCTGGCCTGCGGGACAAGGCGCAGAAGCTGACGGCGGCGGGCATCCAGGTGCTCTACGGCTTCTACGAGTACCACGGCGGCAGCAACCCCGATGTCGGCGGACGCGGCTGGCAGAGCCTCCAGGGCCGACTCGGCAAACTGGAGGGCATCGTCACCACCGGATCACTGGCGAAGGTGCAGGACGCTTACGCCAAACACGGGACGGGGCTGCCGGTCGGCCACCGGGCGATGGATTACGGCGACTCCGACATCCGGAAGGGCTTCGGCAACTGCACTGAACCCACCTACTACACCTGTTCGGAGTTGAAGAAAGCCGCCAAGTACCGCGATTCCGGCTCCCTCGCGGCGACGTTCTCCTGGACGACCGACTACGACGACCCCTGGTACGTCGACAAACTGCTGGGCGAGGCGGGCGTCGACGGCATCATCGCCGGTTGGGCCAAGCACCGGGTGACCGAGTACAACGACGGCTGGGAATGCGCCCAGTCCATTGGCGCCGTCCTCAGTTGGGTGAGCAGGCACAGCACCACCCACCGCATGGCCACCGCCAGCGACCAACTCTTCCGGTAGCTGCAGTGCGCACCCAGGCCCGCCGGAACGGGCCTGGGTGCGCCAGGGCTAGTGACAAATGTACTGGGACTTGGTGGTGCCGGTGCCAACGAAGTAGGTGATCCGTCCACACCGGAACTCTTGCTGGATTTGCTTCCCGTCGGGGCTGAGGCGCTCGGCGGAGGTGGGGCACCCGTATATACCGGTGGGGCCGCCCTGCTCCAGGTAATGTTGTTCGATGGCACCCAGGACTCGGCGCCCGCAGTAGTCGCCGTCAGCAAAGGCGGTGGGCGCCGCGACCATGCCGGAGCTCGCGACCAGGGCGATGCCCAGCGCCACACCGATGAAGGCGCGTCGGAGGAAGTTGTTGGTGCTCATGGCATTCCTTATCTTGTGAGCAAGGTTTGTTCCGGTCAGCCGTAGGATCAAGAAGACCCAGGGGCTTCGGCCACTTCACGTCAACCGCCTGGACGCCGATGACTTCTCCATTGCCGATGTGCTACCCCACATCGATCTCCATGCCGTAGGCAACCAGACGCTGTTGCTGATCTACCGAACCGATACGGCCACACAGGGACGATAAAGCCAGTGGATGAAATTCCACTGAAACGCCACCTCGCCACTCCCTAGCGCCCTCGCCCCCGCACCCCCCGTTTTCGCGTTTTGTAGGCATAGCGCGAAATGAGAGCGCTCTTTCGCGCAATAAGCCTACAAAACGCGAAACACCGACCACGCCAGCCAGGGGCCCACGGGGGTGAGGAGGTGAGGGGGCGAGGGGGGCGAGGGGTATGGGGGTGGGGGTCGGCGCGCCGTCTCGGGGCATCGGGGCGACTTGCAGGACAGGCGCTAGTTCAGCCGGGTCTGCGGGGGTTCCTCCCGGCCAGGACGGGAGCCGGGAGGAACCCTCCGTTGTTTCCAGCGGCTGCTCTGGGCCGACCCAGCCCTCGATGTCCTCGGTGCTGAGAATCTCGACCTTTCGGGCTCTGCTGCCGACGCTGATCGCCATGCCGTTGCACAACGGGATCACCCATGGCCGGGGAACACGCGGCAACGGGCCTGCCACGCGCGCTGGAGGTCTACCGTGGGTTGTCCGCGTGAGAGGTTGAGACGCCTACGCGCGGTCCACGGCACGTTCTGGGGACAACCGGCGACGTCGCCAGCGCTGTGATACCTCGCTCGGCGCGCCTGCGGCGGTACTGCGCGTCGCCGCGGCCGGACTCCAGTTCGGTGGACGCGTTGCCGACTTCCCGGTGGCCGGCCAGGACAGCTTCGGTCCTGTTCGTCATGACGCACTCCGGTGCTCGTGGGCCTGGTTGCCAACCACCCCACGAGCCGAGGCGCACTGTCCGCCCACTGAGGACCACGATGCCCGGGTGGTCGTCTCAGGCCGGTACCTCCGAGGTTTCGCGCTGCCAGATCCGGTGCCTGGCGACCTCGCAAGCGAACGCCTCGGAGAACTCCGGAGGCAGGGCGTCCGCCGCCGCCGACGTGGTCACGACCCCGGCGTCCACGATCACCGTCTCGGTGTCCTCCGCCAGCCGGACGGAGCCGAGCTGAGCCTTGCGGAGCAGCTCGATTCCACTTCCGAAGGCACCGATGGCCTTGAAGTGCTTGAACGCCTCGGCGACGAAGTGGACGGTGTATCCGTCGGCGCTGAGCGTTCGCACGCTCTCCGGTCCAGAAGGAACGATGACCGCGTCGTAGAGGACCGAGGCCACCGTGCTGATCGCCCTGTCCACCTTCAGATCGCTGCCGTCCGCGCACCGCACTGTGCCGTCGGCCGGCGCGAGCAGCTCCGGGATCGCGCCGCGGTCCCGCAGCTCTGCGACCACCCGGCGCACACCCTCGCCATCGACACCCGCCGCCACCAGAATGGCGATCCTCCGGGTCGAGATGGTGTCCGCCGACGCGGCGAGCTGGCTCAGCGCGGGCGAGCTCAGCCCGTGGTTGGGCCGCACTTCCCGCTTGGGCGCTCGAACACCGATGCCGCGGGCGACCACGACCGCCAGCTCGTGATCGACGTGGTTGAGGTGGTCCACGATGGTCGCGCGGATCTCCCGGTGCTCGACCTTGCCCAGCTCGAACCGGAACGCGGCGACGATGTGCTCCTTCTCCGGCTGCGACATGCTGTTCCAGAACAGCGTGGCCTGGCTGTAGAAGTCCTTGAAGCTCTCGCTGCGCTGCCGGACCTTCACGCCCTCCACCTTCTGCTGGTAGTGCGAGAAGACCTCGGGGAACGCGCCGCTGGTCATCGGGCAGCCACCGCCGAGGCTGTTCTTGGTGTAGCTGGTCCGGCCGACGTCGATCTTGTGCTGGTGGAAGCCGTCGCGCTGGTCGGTGTGCACCGGGGCGATCGGCCGGTTCACCGGGATCTGCGCGAAGTTGGGCCCGCCCAGCCGGAGGAGCTGGGTGTCCAGGTAGGAGAAGTTCCTGGCCTGCAGCAGCGGATCGTTGGTGAAGTCGATGCCGGGCACGACGTTCGCGGTGTGGAAGGCGACCTGCTCGGTCTCGGCGAAGAAGTTGTCGGGGTTGCGGTTGAGAACCAGGCGGCCGACCGGGCGGACCGGCACCTGCTCCTCGGGAATGATCTTCGTGGCGTCCAGCAGGTCGAAGTCGAATGCGAACTCGTCGGACTCGGGTACCAGCTGCACGCCCAGTTCCCACTCGGGGAAGTTGCCCGCCTCGATGGTGTCCCAGAGGTCGCGCCGGTTGAAGTCGGGGTCCTTGCCCGCGATCTTCTGCGTCTCGTCCCAGACCAGCGAGTGGACGCCGAGTGCCGGGCGCCAGTGGAACTTCACGAACGTGCCCTGGCCCTGGGCGTTGACCAGGCGGAAGGTGTGCACCCCGAAGCCCTGCATCATCCGGAAGCTGCGCGGCAGCGCCCGGTCGGACATCAGCCACATCATCATGTGCATGGTCTCCGGCTGGAGCGCCACGAAGTCCCACAGCGTGTCGTGCGCCGACGAGGCCTGCGGGATCTCGTTGTGCGGCTCGGGTTTCACCGCGTGCACGAAGTCGGGGAACTTGATGCCGTCCTGGATGAAGAACACCGGGATGTTGTTGCCGACGAGGTCGTAGTTTCCCTGCCGGGTGAAGAACTTGGTGGCAAAGCCGCGCACGTCCCGGACCGTGTCGGCCGAGCCGCGCGAGCCGACCACCGTGGAGAAGCGCACGAAGACGGGCGTGCGCACCGAGGGGTCGGTGAGGAACTCCGCCACGGTGTACTCGGCTAACCAGTCGTCATAGGGCTGGAAGTGACCGTACGCGCCGGCACCGCGCGCGTGCACGACGCGCTCCGGGATGCGCTCGTGGTCGAAATGGGTCAGCTTCTCCCGGAAGTGGAAGTCCTCCAACAGGGTTGGTCCGCGTGCCCCGGCCTTGAGCGAGTCGTCGGTGTTGCCGACGCGCACTCCTTGGTCGGTGGTCAGGTGCGTTCCCCGGGGATCGACGCGCGCGGACTCGAGTTGTCGGTCCTTCGCGTCGTCCTCGGGCTGCCGAGGTGCGGTAGTCATGCAAACCTCCAATGAAGATCGTTCAGTTCCCGACGGATGGCTACCCACGACCGGTGCCGGTAATCTGATTGATCAACTTGGGGCAGGGGCACCTCACACGTTCGGCGTCTTGCGGCATTCCGGGCCGGTACCCGTGGACGGGATCGAGGGCGTCACGGTCGTACTCGACCGCGTACGTCGCACGATGGCCGGAGACGGACAAAGGTGGTCAAGGTCAGTTTGTGAGGACCGACCTGAACACCCTTCCCACATCACACCACGACCATCTCGGCTGTCGCCCAACCCGTGCCCGGCATCCGCTCCGAGGCCCGCTGGCGACGGTTCCCGTCCGGCGCATATCGCTGTCTGCCCCAGCAGTCCGGCTACAACAAGCGGCTGCGCACCGCCGTCCCACTGCTCAAGCACGTCAGACGGCTGCTCGGCGATCAAAGCGCTCCGCCAGACCTATCCCGGGCTCACGCTCTCCGATGCGAACGACCTGATGACCAGCTCCGCGTAGTCACAAGCACGCCAGCAGGGTCAATGCGGCCGGGCAGTGGCGACGCACGCTGCCCCACCTCTGCCGGTCTCCCGCACCGCACCTGCGGGAAACGACTGCGGCCGACGGCTCACCGAGTCCTTGCCCGTCTCGGGATGCGCGTCGAGTGTCAGAGGTGGCTGTCACCATCGATCGCATGGCAGCACCGTCACGCTCTCCGGTCACCACCGCAGACCTCGTGCGGCTGGTCACCACCTGGCTGGACACCCTCGCCTCTGAACACACCCGGCACCGCTACCGCCGCGACCTCGCCGCCCTGGCGACCTGGCTCTACCTCCACCGCCAACGCCACCTCCTCGACGCCCGCGCCACCGACGTCCTGGACTACTGCCACGTCCTCACCGGCCGCCGCCACGACCTCACCGCCCACGAACACCCCCTACGGCGGCACAACACCATCGCCACCACCGCCACCGCGTGGAGCTCCTTCTACACCCACTGCACCGCAATCGGACTGCTCACCGACAACCCGGTGCGGCAGGCACGCGCTCTCGACCCCGTCGCCGCCTACGCCCCGCACCCGCGCCGCACTCCCCCACCGCTGGACGCCGCGGCACTACGGGCACTGATCACCGAAGCCCACCGCGACCCCTGGCTCGGCGGCCCCCTCGGAGCCAGCCTGCTCGGCCTGCTCATCGCCGTCCATTGGCGCGCCGAACGCATCACCAGCTGCACGCTGCGCGACCTCGCCCGCCGCGGCGGCATCCGCGACCGCACCCGCTGGATCCCGCTACCGCCCGAGGTCCACGGCTACCTGACCGCCTGGCTCACCGAACGCCCCACCATCGACGGGCATCGCGTGTTCACCCAGCCCTCCGGGCTTCGCCCGATCACCGCGATCGACCTGCACCGCCTGGTGGCCCGATGCGCGCGCCGCGCCGGGCTCGGCCACAGCGTCACCACCACCCAGCTCGCCCACATCGCCGGAGCCCTCGCCGCGGGCGGTGAACCCGTGGCGCTGCCCACCCTGGAGCAGCTACGGCATCGTGCGCCCGCGCCACAGCAACTCGCGCTGCCCGACGATCCCCGCGACTACGCCCCCGACTGGCAGGACTACGGGCAACAAGCCCTCCTCCCCCTGCCCGGCAGCCTCACGGCGTCGGCCGCGCACACCCCCATGCTGCCGAGCGGACTCGCAACGGACCTGAGGCATCGCGTGCACGAGCACGGAGCGGCACGGATCGACGAGGGACAGCTCTGATGGTTTGCGATACAGGCGTCACAGGCACAGACGCCCTCACCGTCCATAGTGGATGATTCTGAGAGTTGTTGGGGCGCAAGCGAAGCCGCACTCCCGCATGCCACGGCAAGGTCTCGTCAGTGGCGCGTTGTGTTCCCGGCGCTGGGTGAGCAGGTCGGATTTCGGCGGCGAGCCCGGAAGAGCCGGGGCGGAGCCCCCGCCGAGGGCGAAACAACACCCATCCCGATCAGGGCAAGCCTGTAGCAGGGTCATCGCAGACGTGGGGCCAGCGCCTGAGCGATCGCATTCACCGGCCCCCACTCGCCGTCGTTGTACACGGACTCGTCCAACTCGACGGCCGCCAACGGTTCACCCGCAGGTTCGAGCGCGTCACCAGCCGGATAAGCATGCAGCCGCAGCTCGCCGGGGATGACCGGCACGTCCACTTCCCCAAGGTCTGCGAATGTGGCGCGCAGGGCCACGACCTGGGAACGGTATTCGGCACACGGGTCCACCCGGACCTGCCCGACCCGCACCGGCCGGTCGTGCCCATGCTGCAGCAACCTGACCACCTCACTGGTCAGGATCTTGCTCTCCTCCAGTCGCGACCGGATCGGATAGTGCGTGAAGTGCCCGGTCTCCGGGATCTGGAGGGTTCCCGCGCGGCCTGCGCAGATCCAGTCCAGTTCCAGGCGCCAGTCGACCTCGTGATCCCTGACCCGCAGCCGTATCCGGAACTGTTCGGGGTCGCTGGCGCTGACCGTGAAGGGGAAGTCCGGTCCTTGGGCGACCAGGCCCGGTGGATCTCGTTCAAGATCGACTATGAACCGGCGTGGCTCCAAGATGCCACATGCGCGGCCAAGGCCCGCGATAGGTCGTGGTGGCCGGCGCGCGAGCACAACCGGGCGCAGGGCCTTCAGAACCACGGCCCGCGCGCTGCGCCCCTCCACCAGGACTGCCAGGCCCTCAGTCCAACCGCGCCAGCGCCCGCTCAGCCCGTCGCCGTGGGCCGGCCTGTCCTCGGCGAACTGCACCAGATACTCGGTCTCCGACCACTCGACGGTGATGACGACCGGCACGTCGTGGACCTCCAGGGGGTCCCTGGCCACGTGCAGGGTGACGTCACCTTCGATCTTGCCGGCCTGGACGAGCGCGCCAGTGATGTTCTCCGCCGTGTTGCGCACCCGAGCCGCGTCGTCAGCAGGCAACCGATCACCCTCATCCATGAGACAACGCTATCGGCCGCCAGCAGGACGAGCACGCACTTCACGGCGAACTCCGCGGTCACCGGGAACCTGTAGGTGCCGTGGGGGTCGACGTGCTCCATCACCGCCGGGGAGACGTGGGCGAGCAGGTCGCAGTCGAGGTTGCGGGTGAAATGCCGGGTCGCCCAGCCTGAGAGGATGCCCTCGAAGACCTGCTCATCGGGACGCAAGCGGCGTGGCGCCCACAAGGAACAGCTCCGGGCACGTCCCCACCGTCAGCCACCGCCCCTTCCCAGTCGATCTAGCGCACGAACTGTGCACTGGGCGCGCGAAACGACGCGAGCGCGCATCGGGTGGCG
The DNA here is from genome assembly GCF_042429765.1 of Allokutzneria oryzae. Taxonomy (NCBI): domain Bacteria; kingdom Bacillati; phylum Actinomycetota; class Actinomycetes; order Pseudonocardiales; family Pseudonocardiaceae; genus Allokutzneria; species Allokutzneria oryzae. The sequence continues at coordinate 93,653 of NZ_JBHLZU010000024.1, forward strand.
CGCTTCACCGCGACAGGACAACTCGTGTCCTGGCCCAGTCATTGTGATCTTTCTAGGGGCACGACCGGTGAGGTCGCGAATCGCCCGTCTCAGGGCTGGCGCTGGGCTTCGGTCTCGACAGCCTGCACCTCGCCGCATGTCCTGGCGAGGCTGACACCACCGCGCTGTGCGACGTCCTCGGCATCAAGCCAGGCCATCTCGAAGCGGTCGGCCAGAGCGAGCGCTGAGCCCTCGATCACTCGCATACGCCGATCCGAACCCGCTTCCCGGGTTCTGATCAGAACGACTGAGCCACTTCGCCCAGTCACCATCCCGCCCGACTCCGGATTCCGTGGAAGAACCCACTAGGCAAAGGCGGAGGGCGCGCGTTCGATCCGCGCGCCCTCCGCCTTGCCGCTCGAAGATGCTGCTCAGACGTCGGTGTACCAGTGCACAGCGATCGTTCCGCGGTTGGCGATCCGGTGCTGGGCCTCAACGCCGACCCAGCCGCGGAACTTGCCCGCGTCGTCGATCACCTGCAGCTGAGGCTTGAGGTGCGAACCGCCCGTGTAGCAGGTGCTGGTGCCCTGCAGCAGGCAGGTGCAGAAGTGCTCGTAGAAGTTCTTCCGCCCGCCCTCGGAAGCCAGGTAGTACCGGATGGCCCTCTGCTCACCGGGCTTGCAGGCCGTGCAGGCCTTCGAGTTGGGGTCGGTGATCTCGACGGCGGCGCTCAGGCAGTTGTCGTTGCACTCCTTCCACTGCGGAAGCGACAGGTTGATCCCGGAGGTGCCGGTGCCAGAGACCAGCTTCCCCGTCTTCGCGTCGTAGGCGTTGTACGCGTAGCGGCCTGGGTAGTACTTCTTCGGGATGTCCTTCAGCTGCACGGCGACGGTGTTGCGGATGTTGCTGCCGTAGCCCTGGCCCACGTTCGCGCCGTAGTTCGAGCCGGTCAGCGAGATCACGCTGATCCCGGTCTCCGGCTTGGTCACAACCCAGTTCTCGGTGGCGCCGTTGTCCCAGGCGACGGCGAGCTTGTCACCGGTGACGGTGTACCGCCCCCTCAGCTCCTTGACCTCGGCCCCGGTCTGGAACCCGCCAGCGGTGTGGATCGCGCAGTTGTCACATCCCGCCGAAGTCGGGCGGATCGTGGCCGCCGGGTACCCCTGGCTCCAGCTCCAGAACCAAAACCCCTGCCGCACGGTGCCGTCCGCGTCGAAGTAGTACATCGCCAGCCGCGAGAACTCCTTGCCCGTGGGCGTGGTTCCCGTCGACGCCACCTGTCCGATGGTGACCGCGTAGCTCTGCTTGCCGCCTGGCTTCTCCACCGCCAGCGCCGTGCCGGGCAGCAGTGCCCCGGCCAGCGTGAGGGTCCCCAGTACAACGAGCCACAACCGCAAGAACGTGCGCTTCAACGCCATCCCTCCCCGTGACGCAGTAATCGATTGCGCCGAACGTAGCACCGTCCGTGGCGTGTGGTGGTCGGGTTGTCCCGAGTGGATGAGGTATCCGGACGAGGGTGGCCTGACCTCTGCGGAACGAGCCGCTCGGGAGCGGGTGCGGTTCCAGGCCGCGCGGATGTTCGGTCAACCGCTGGCACCGGGCTTTGGCCAAGGGCGGCATGGACGCCTTGGCCTCCAAGGGACCTGGCGGCGCGCGGTGCGAGCCGACCGCGGACCAGCTGCGGGTCCTGGAGCAGGAGTTGGCGGCCAGGCCCGCCGCGCACGGCTGGGATGAGGACCAGCGCTGGACGCTGGCCAGGATCGCCCACCAGCAACTGGGCGGACCGATCGTGCTCGTCTGGGACAACCTCAATACCCACCGCGGCGCGGCGATGAGGGAGCTGGTCGCCACCCGACCCTGGCCGAGCTCAACCCGGTCGAAGCGATGTGGTCCCACCTCGAACCAAGCCTGGCCAACAGGGCCGAGCAGACCGTCGACCAACTCGCCGGGCTCGGTCATGGGTCCAGGTGCGGATGGGTAAGCCGTTGGATCCGCCTTGACTGGGTGGGCCGCTGGCGCGTGTCAGCCCAGTGCTTTGCGCAGCAGCGTCGTCAACTGGTCCTGTTCGTCGGGTGAGAGTCGTCCGACCGCCGTGCGGGCGAAGGTGAAGGCTGTTGCGAACCGGTGGTTGACCTCGTCTCCTCGGGGGGTTCGCGCGACGAGTCGTACGCGGCGATCCCGGGGGTTCGGTTCGCGGGTCACGAGGCCGAGCGCTTCGAGACGCACGACGATCTGGGTGATGTTGGAGGCATCGCAGCCGAGCTCCTCGGCCAAGGCGCCCATGCTCCGCCGCTCATCGAGTCGCCCGAGCACACATGCCTGCGCCGGGCTGAGCGACAACTCGGCCGCGGCCGCCTCGTAGGCGCGGTCGTAGACGTCGACCAGGTCGAACAAGACGGCCTCGGCCTCGGAGGAGGTGGTCACGGGTCCGTTCGGCAGCGCCATGGCCCCCAGCCTAGAGGAGTTACTTGATTCGCTCAAATAGTTGTGGTTCGCTAATCCTTGATTGACTCAAGTAACCAAGGAGAGCCGATGGACAGCAGAGTCGAGCGCACAGCCGGCGGCGCGATCGTGGTGCCGCAGATGAACGCGGTCGTCCTTGACCGGTTCGGCGGAGTCGACGAACTCTCGTCGCGCCGCATTCCGCTCCCGGAGGTCGGCGACGACGACGTTCTCATCCGGGTGGAGTTCGCAGGGCTCGGGTCCTGGGACGCGGTCGAGCGGAAGGGCGACTACGACGGCGCTTTCGGCGTCGCGTCGACCTTCCCCTATGTCCTCGGCTGGGACGCGGCGGGCACGGTGGCCGCGGTCGGACGCAACGTCACCCGGTTCGACGTGGGCGAGCGTGTCTACGCTGCGACGATGCCGGTGCCGCGTGGCGGCTTCTACGCCGAGTACGGCGTCGTTGATGCGGAGTTCGTGGCCCGCGTGCCCGACCGGATGCCGACCGAACAGGCCGGCGCGATGGCTTGGGATGCCCTGACCGCACTGAGCGGCCTCGATCTGATCGGCTTGCGGCCGGACGAGACGCTCATGGTCTTCGGGGCCAGCGGGGGTATCGGGCACCTCGCCGTGCAGCTGGCGCGGCACAGGGGCATCCGGGTGTTGGCCGTCGCCTCTGGTGACGACGGTGTCGCCCTGGCCAAGCGGCTGGGTGCCGACGAGGCCATCGACGGTCGCAAAGACGATGTGCTGGCTGCGGCATTCGAGTTCGCACCAGGCGGGCTCGACGCGGCTCTGGTCACCGCGGGAGGCGAGACTGCCGACCGGTCTCTTCGCGCGGTCAAGAACTCGGGACGGATCGCCTGGCCGAACGGTGTCCTGCCTGCGCCTGCGACGTCGCCGGGCGCGACGGTGTCCTACTACGACGGGGATCGAAGCCGCACCGCCACCGATCGGCTGAACGCGATCATCGAGGCGAGCTCCTTCGAGGTCCACGTCGCCCGGACCTTCCCGTTGGAGCGAGTCGCGGACGCGCATCGCGCCCTCAACGATCACTATGTCGGGAAGATGGCCCTCAAGGTCGGATAGGACGCAACGAACGGCCCGAGGCTCGGCATCAACGCCGCTCAGCCTTCCTGACGCGCTGGTAGCGGCCGAGGGGCCGGCGTTGGGGCCCTGCTGCGCCGCGCCCGGCAACGCAGCCGAACCCCCCGCCGACCTCCTCGACCTCACCGAAAGGGTTGCCCGACCCTGCCAGCGCAGCAGGTACGACGCCAGCGAGACCACGGCCCGGGTACCGGATGTCCGCCCGGCCAGCATCTGGTTGATCTGCTCGGCCAAGCCCGGACTGGCGAGGCGCACGGCCTCGCGGACGATCTCTCGCTGCCACGCTCGTTCCAGCCAGGCACGCGCGGCCACCATGCTGTCGTCTGCCGGGAGGCTCAGCGCTGCAGGCCGACTTGATGGGCACACCGAGCGCGCCGGGCCGTGCCCTCTCCCCCTGGCACGCCACCCACTCGGCCGCTGACGCACGAGTTCGGCAAACTGGCCACCTCCGCCAGGGAGTGCGACCACCGGTCGCGGCGATCTTTCCCCTGGCGGAGGTGCGTGCTGCGCAACGCCAGTTCTTGGAACGGCGGCATGCGAGCAGCGCGGTCCTGTCCGGTCAGCCGGTCAGCACCGCGCTGCTCGCGACGGCCACGGTGTTGCCCTGGAACAGGTCGTTGGGCGGGCCCCAGGCCAGTCGCAGCCTTCCGCCGAGCACCGTCACGCTGGGCGCGTGGTTGGTCTTGACCGTGCGGGCAACGCTGTACTGCGGCGACCACTCAGCGCCGTCAGTGGTGAAGGCGCCGTACATTGTCGGATCGCCCCAGGCTCCGCGCCACACCGCGTACAGCTTGCCGCCGTGGGAGGCCAGCGCCGGACCGCCGTCGATTCCGGCATCCAGCCCGCCGACCCTGGCCGGCGCCGCGACCCAGTTCACACCGTCCACAGAGGACGCCATGTAGGCGCGAGGGTGCTGGTCGTGACCGCGCCAGGCGGCGTAGAGCTTTCCGTTGTGCACGGTCATGCCCGGTCGCTGGTTGGTCATGTTCCCGGACAGGATGAGCTCGGCCGGGCCCCAGGTGACCGCGTCGGTGGTGCTGGTCAGGTACAGCTGCTGGTCGGTGCCCCGGTACAGGCCCAGCAGCTTGCCGTTGAACACCGCCAGCGTGGGCGAGTCCAGGTTGTGCAGCTGTCGCCGGGGCGCGGGAACCGAGGTGACGGACCAGCTCTTGCCGTCCTCGCTGACCGCGGTGTTCTGGGTCGGCCAGGAGGCGCCGGGCCGGAAGTCCTTCCACACCACCACCAGCTTGCCGTTGAACTCCGCCGCGGTGGGCGCGAACGGGGCCTTGGAGACCACGTCGGCGATCTTCACCTTGGCCGGGAAACCCCGGCTGTTGGCCAGCGCCCCGTAGAGGTGGCCGTCCGTGCCCCGCCAGGAGACGAACTGGTTGCCCTTGAACGTGGTGGTAGCCACCCCGGACTCGAAGGCGGCCTCGTGGTCCACCGCCTCCGGCTCGGTCCAGATCCCGGCCGCGGGCGCTGGCGGCGCCGGGGCCTCGATCGCCGGGCCGAAGTCGTAGTTCGCGTGCACCGAGCGCAGGGTCAGCCACAGGGTGCGCAGCTGGGTCTGCAGGCCGGGCAGGGTCTGGTCCGCGCCCTCCCAGCGCTGTTTGAACTGCTCGGTGAGCCGGTCGGTGAGCCGCTCCTGCCGCGAGCGCATGTTGTCCCGCAGGCAGGCGCCGACCGCGTCCTTGCCCTCGGCCGTGGCGGTTCCGACGCAGTTGACCTGGCGGTCCGAGCGGGTCACGTCCCACGGGGGATTGTTGTTGTGCACGTTGGCCGCGGCCATCTCGTACTCCGCGACGAGGTAGCCGTTGTCGCTGGCGTTCACGCCGTAGAGCGGTTTGGGCCCGAACAGCGCCGAACGCAGGTACTCGTCGGTGTTGAGCGCCCGCGGGAAACCCGCCTCGGTGTAGGCGCGCAGCAGCCGCGCGGACAAGTTCAGCTCACGGCCTTCCGCGCTGTCCTTGACGAAGGTGGCGGCCCGCTTGTAGAAGTCGATCCGCTTCTCCTTGAGCACCTCCTCGGCCAGTTTGGTGAAGCGCGGGGTCAGGAAGTCGATGCCGTCTTCGAGCTTGGCGTCCCGGTCGAAGATCGGCTTGAGCTTGGAGTCCCACTGCGCCTTGATGAACATCGGCACGTCGGCGCTCGAACCGGGGGCCCAGCGGTGCACCACCGCCGAAGTGCGTTTGCTGGACCACCGGGTGCCGTCCGGGAAGACGAACTCGTCCCGCATCTCGATGATCAGGTCGTAGGTGTTCGGTTGCCCGGCGACCGGGCGGTGGGTGAAGGACCAGCACGGCTTGTACTGGAACTTGTCGCCGCGGAAGTAGCGGTAGAACTGCGTGGGCGCGGTCATGTGCTGGCCGTCGTGCGCTCTGGACCGGGAGAGGGTGAAGTTGCGGGCCGGGTCACTGCTGGGCGTGCAGGGCTCGAACACCGAGGGCGCGTACAGGCTCGGGGTGCCGGGCGGTGCGCCCTGTTCCGGTCCGCGGAACAGCGACAGGGTCTTGCCCTCGCTCACCTCGCCCTCCCGCTTGGCCACCTCGGCGATCAGCTGGTCGGCCTTGGCGCCGTGGTTGGCCAGCAGAGTCTGGAAGATCTTGTTCGTGGCGCCGTTGGGACCGGGCTGGCTGAAGGACAGCAGCTGGTCCCGGATGTCACGCCCTTCCTTGAGCACCGCCTTGCCGCGCTCCTTGGTCTCGGTTCCGTTGACCCACTGCGGGTTCTGCTTGAGCAGCAGCCCGTAGGAACTCGCGCCGATGCCCCACACCGCGGCGTTGCCGCCGTGGCCGGTGGTGGTCAGGTCGGCGCCGAGCGCCGCGTTGGCGTAGTAGGCCAGGAACGCGGCTGACCCGCCGTCGCCGTGCAGGTTGAGGTTGGTCAGCACGGTCGCGGTGTCGGTGCGGTGGTTGGCCTCCGGCACCACGAACAGCTCGTTGGTCGGCGCCTGCACCGCGGTGACCCAGAAGTCGCTCTCGGCGTTGATGAAGTCGCTTTCGGGCATGTCCCGCCCGGCGTGCTTGCGCTTGTAGTCCAGGAAGCGGTCGATCTTGCCCCACTTGTCCAGCTTGTACAGTCCGGCGACCGCCTTCAGCAGGGTGCTGCCCACGACCTGGAGTTCGGTGCTGAGCGAGGTGAGCGCGGCCAAGATCTGTTTCTGGTTCTCCCGGACCCAGACAACCCCGTTCTCCAGCTTCCGGAACTCCTCAAGCATCCGGTTGTACATGTTGTCCAGCTTGGCGTCGACCTTGTCGAAGCGGTCGTTCATGTTCTGCTGGACCTGTTCCAGCTGTTTGCGCAGCTCCTTGATCTGGTCCAGGATCAGCTGCTCAACGGTGGGGCCGCCCGCGGTGAACACCGAGACCAGCGTGCTGACCACACTGATCAGGTTGCCGGTGAAGGCCGCGGTGGCCAGTGAGAAGGCCGAGTTGACCAGTGTCAGCGCGGTGTACGCCTTGTTCACCGCGTAGGCCACCTTGACCGCGCCCTCGGCGAACTTGCTGATCCGCTTCGAGAAGTCCTTGTCGATCAGGCCGACCACGAAGGCCAGCCCGTCCAGGCCGCCCTTGACCGTGTCGATGTAGCCCTTGCGCTTCTCCTCCTCCGCCTTGGCCGCGGTCTTCTGCGCCTCGGTGGGCTCGGTGGGCTTGGCGTCCGGCGGGTTCCGCTTGGCGGCGTTCGACAGGTGGTCCAGCTTCTCCTTGCGCTCGTTGTACAGCCTGGTGGTGAGGTCCTTGAAAACGTCCGTCGACGCTTCCCGCAGCTGCACCTCGCCGAGCTTGGCCGCGTTCTGCAGCTTGCTCACATCCAGCACCGTGCGCAGCTGCTCGCCTTGACCCAGCTCGGTGGCGCCGGCACCGGAGTTGACCCTGGCCCGGTCACCGATCTCCGCATTCCACGCGCCGCGGAAGGAGGCATCGGCCCGCGCGGTCTGCGCCACCCCGGTCCACACCTCGGCCTGGTTGTCGGCGAAACCCGCCTCCCAGGCGAACTCCCGCTGCGCCCCGGACACCCGATCCTCGGGCTTGGTGGACACCGGCACCGTGTCCAGCCCCAGCAGCGTGTTGTTCAGCTTGCCCATCCGCGCGCCGTCGATGGTCGCGCCGGGCGCGCCGCGGACCGCGGCCAGCGCGGCGCTCACCGTCTCCACCGGCTCCCGGCTCCACGCCTGGCTGGGCACGGCGACATCGATGTGCTTGCGCACCGCAGCCAGGTGCGCGGTCACCGTGGCCGCGTCCGCCTGCGCGTTCTTCGCCCGCCAGTCCAGCAGCTCGGCGCTGGCTACCAGGTTCTTGGCCAGGTCGTCATCCCGGTTGACCATGCGCATGGTGGCGCCGAACAGCGCGTTGGCCAGTCCGGCCTCGTCGACGGGCACCGCGGCATGCGCGGTCGGGACGGAAATCGTGCCCGCGAGCAGCACACCACTCATCACCGTCACGGTGAGCCTTCGGCGTAATGGCGTTCTCATGGTTCCCCCTCAACGTCTACCCGCCTGGGCTTGGTCTACCAGCGAGCCCGCAGGCCGCCCAGACAACGGGGAGAGCGCTGCCTCAAGAGGCGACCACCAGGTCAGAGGCACCGGGCCACGTAACGGCGATCCTGGTCGTACACCTGTTGTTGGCTGCCGCTTCCCCGCCGTCACCGTTGTGGTCGAGGAGTTTTGCGCTCAGCAACTGGCCCACCTCGCACCAGGGTGTTTCCGTCAGCTAAGTCGAACGGGGCGCGCTGGCCACCGACCTGTTCGTCAAGTCAGCGGACACCCTGGGGCGGGACGGCTTCGCCAGTACCCCGGACGAGCAGGCCCGCGACGCCGAGGCGCTGGCCAACCTCATCGAGACGGCGCGGCAGAAACAGCCCCTCGGTCGACCGGGCTGCGGTCACGATCGCCACCGCCCTGACCGCGCGTCGGCTACGACCTCGTCGTGGACCAGGACCTCTTCAAGGACGACAGTCCAGACGACGACATGCCCTTCTCGCGGAAACCCGATCTCGACAGCAGCGACGGCAACGCGCTGATGATCAGTCACACATCGGGTGGGCCTTCGTGGGCTGGGCGGACGTGAGGGTGCGGTCACGGCCGGGACAGAACTGTCTCCAACAGCGAGCGGGAACGCGGTGGCCGGGCACATCTGGCACCATCGCGGCAAACCGTTTGCAGACTTGCTAAGTTCAGTAACTGCTACAGCATGTGACCGGGTGTCTCGTCTTCGCCGCTGCGTCCGGGCAGGGAAGGATTGGCGAGTGTGACGACGAGCGATAGGCCGGGCGCAGGCCACCCGATGCGGGCGCGTGGGGAGGGGTGCTGGTGAGCAAGCCCCTCTATCAGCACAAGGCCGAGTTCTTCAAGACCTTAGGCCATCCGGCGCGGATCCGGGCGCTGGAGCTGCTGAGCCAGCGGGACCACTCGGTCGCGGAAATGCTGCCAGAGGTGGGGATCGAGGCGACGAACCTGTCGCAGCAGCTGGCGGTGCTGCGCCGCGCGGGGTTGGTGGCCACGCGCAGGGAGGGCTCGACCGTGGTCTACTCGTTGACCAGCCCGTGCGTGGCGGAGTTGCTCGCGGTCGCCCGGCAGATCCTGACCGGTGTCCTGTCCGGGCAGATCGAACTGCTGGAGGACCTCCAGGCGCCGGTGTCCTCGACGGCGGCGAACTCGGGCCCAAGCGCGCCTGGCTCCACCTCGCCGAGTGAATAGGCCGCGCATCCCCCGCTGATCCCTGGCCTGTCGCCCGATGGGGGATGCACATCCCCGTCTCGCCGCGGCACGCGGACGCGCTGGTGGTGACCGGGTCGGTGACGCGGATGGGGTGGCCGGTGCCGTGCGGGACATCGTGCCGGTGGTTGTGGAGAACGCCGGGTGCCTGCCGCGGCCGGAGGCGATCGTCGAGAGTGTGCGGAAGCTGGCTGGTCGATGAGCCTCACGGCATGGGGTTTCGCCGCCGCCGTGGTGGCGGGAGCGTTGAGCGTCGTTGCCGCCTTGGGCACGCTCGCCCGGACGCGGCCGATGGTGGGCGCGGGGACGGCGCTGACCGGGCTGGCCGGTGCCGTCGCCGGGGTGGCCGCGATCGCGGGTGAGTCGTTTTCGATTGCGCCGCAGGGGTTTTGCCGCTGTCCGGGGTGTCGATCGCGTTGGACGCGCTGGGCGGGGTGTTCGTCGCGGTGACCGGGGCGTCGCTGTGTCCGCCGGCGCATATAGCAACGACGTCGGGTACGGCATCCTCAACGCTCCGCCCAGCGCGCCCGGAAAGACCTGCTGCGCCTCAACGACCACGTCGTCAGGCAACGGCTGCTCCGCAGCACCCTCCATCCCGGTGGTGTGGCCATCACAGCCCTGCCCACCCCGGACCGCCTCGCCGAGATCGTCGACGGGCGGCTGGGGGGCCGATGGCACGACCACTGGACGGCACGGGGCCTCCCGGCCGGTCAGGGGTGGGCATCGTCGAAGAGGACGGGGCACGACCACACACCGCGTCGAACTCGCCCCCGAGGGCACGCTGTCCCGGTGAAGATCGTGGACCCAAGCTTCTTCACCTGGCCCGCGCTCCCGGTCGCGCTGGCCGACACGATCGGCCTGGACTTCCCGTTGACCGACAAGAGCTTCGACCTCTCCCACGCGGGCAACGACCCGTTGCTAGCACGGCTGGCCCCCTAGCACCCTGTGCCTCTTCTCGCACCATCCGACACTTGCAAAATTCTTTAATTGCGAAGATGATGGATTCATCAAGGCTCTGGGTGGCGTTGTCCGCACCCCGGCGAAGTGGGGACGATGAGCGAGTTCGGAACGACTCTGCGCAGCCAGATCGAGCAGCGCTTGGCGGCGCTGGTCGTGGCCCTGGACGCTGGCCACGACCACGAGGTGCATCTGCACGGCGCCCGCATCCGCGATCTGCTTGAGACGGCGGCACGACACGGCGTCGACACCGACGGCTGGGTGGATCCGGCCGTACTGGACTCCGCGGCCCTCACGAACTGACCGGGGAGCCTGCTCGTGTCCGTGCCTGATCGACCCGCGAACATCGCGTGGCGGTCCCTCACCGCCAACCAGACCGTGGTGTTCAGCAGCGAGGGCTACATGGCCGCGTACACCGTTGGTCGAACGGCGCTGATGGTCGCACTGGAGACAAAGGACTGAACATCGGACGTCTCCTCCATGAGGCCCAGCCCGTGATCCAGCGGGTCGGCGCGATCCCGACCTCCTATCACGCTTTCCACTGGACGACTCCCAGGAGCTCTTGGTGAATATCGGGCGCGCGCGAGAACGTAACCCCGAAAAGCACGTGTCGAGCCTCGATCGTTGCTCGTCGTCGCTGACATGGTCAGCACGAAAATGCACTCGCACACGATTGAGGCACGGGACGATCAGCCGCTTTGTCTCGATCACCAGCTGATACTAGGGAGTGGTACTTGATGAACATCGATACGGCACTGAAAGAAGCCATGGCCATCGCCGGTGCGGTCGGTGTCGCATTGGTCGACTATGAAAGCGGAATGTCGCTCGGCGCAAGCGGCGGAGGCGACTGGCTTAATATGGAAATAGCGGCGGCAGGCAACACCGAAATTGTTCGATCGAAACTTCGAGTGATGTCCACGCTTGCACTCAATGACGGCATCGAAGATATTCTGATCACATTGCACCGCCAGTACCACCTGATCCGGTTAATGAACTCCGTGAAGCACAGCAGCTCACTGTTCCTGTACCTGGTCCTGGAAAGAGACCTGTCGAACCTCGCATTGGCCAGGCATCAACTCAAGCGCATCGAAGCCGACCTACTGGTATAAGTGACGCTGCGGAACCACCCGATTTCAGGTGTGCGTCGACGAAGCACGAAGTGCTGCGCATTGTCGATGAAGCTCGCGGCTTATATGGCGAACCAGCGCGACCGGGTCCCACCCAGCGGTTTTCACGGTCGGTGCGGTAGAACATCTCACCGTCGGCCAGCCGACAGCCGGTTCACAGCCGACTGAGCGCTGTGTGGCAGGGATGCGGCATACTCCGCATCCCTGCCACTTACCGGACACGGCCTGACCGCGAACACCGACACGTTCGTGCCGAAGGCGGTCCGCCCGGGGGCTGACCGCCCCGCGCGCTCATTGCTGATTGGCTTCCCCGCAAGGGCTTTACGTGCACCGGTTTGGCGCAGATAGATATCGACGCCGGGAGCAAGTCTGTGCGACAGACCTCCGATCAGCCGTAGATGTCACGCAGCGGCGGTTTCCGGCCGATCGACGGGGTTGGGAAACGCCATCGCCTCGTGGTAGAGCTGTCTGATTTGCTGGCAGCAATAGAGCAGCTGGTTGAACACGTGGCGCAGCGCGGCGGCGTGCCGGTCGCCGCGGTCTCGTTGGCGTTAGAAGTGCGCCGCACCGCCAAGCGGTCGTTCTTCACCCGCCGGAACGCTACCGACTCGCTGTTGCCGGATTCCTTGGTCACTGGCGAGGCCCCGGCAAACGTTTTGAGCGCGCGAGCATCGGCGAAACGCGCTCGGTCGTCACCGATCTCGGCGAACACCCGCGCGCCAACTCCCCCAGGCCGGAGAACTTGTGATCACCGCGTGGTCGGGGTGCTGCCGGAGCGCCGCGGCCGCAGCCTCGCCCAGCAGGTGCGCCGCAGCACCGGGGTTCTCCCAGGGATCTGTCACGTCGGTTCGACGGGCAGCCACAGCTCGCAGGTCGCGGTGCTGAAGTCGTCCGCGCGGTCGAGGACCGTGACGATCGAGGGCCCTG